>JAJXUC010000131.1 GCA_021783435.1 Pseudomonadota bacterium
CTCAGCGTACGATATCCAGTACCCGCCCCTGCGAAAGCCTGGCCGCCTGCATTATACGCGCCCAAGACCGTCTGTTGCTGCATCACGCTTCGGCCAATGCTTTGCGCACCAGTCAACGAGGCGTACTGGGCCTGCGAGATTGCGTTCCAGCTTGTCATGTCCCAGTCCCAGATACCGTAGATGCTCTGTACGCCGGTCGGCGAATTATTGGGCAACTGATCGGCCGTTTCAATATTCTTACCAGTACCGAACATAACCTCGATACGTGGCTGCCCCACGCGGGAAGGGACGGATAAAACTTGAACTTGCGTGGTGATGGGTTGCGGAGTGCCTGTGGCATTCACAGCAGAAAATAAAGCAGTCGGAGCAGTGCCGCCAAATTTTGAAACTGCCCAGGCGCCGGTGCATCCCGTGCTTGCGACCCCGGGAGGATTGCAACTCGTCACATCAAAACGCCATAAATTGCCATACAAATCGCCCGCATAGAGATAATCCGCGATGTGATCTCCATCCATATCCGCGGATGAGACGTAATTGATACCATTTGCCCGATGTTGGCCCGTTGGATCCGAAGCCGGGCCAGCCCCGGTATCCAATTCATAGATGGACCACGTCTGGCCAACTGCGTTTGTTCCTGCACCACCATTCTTGACCGTGGCAATAAAAATCGCCGCAGTTCCCGTGCTACTGTTGTAACCGTTGCCAAAAATAACCGCCCAGTCGCCGCTGTGCATGCGTCGAATCATGGGCGTTCCGTATGTGTACCCCAAATCGTTCTTGCAATTCGAGTTGTTGGCGCAGGTGATATTACCCAGATTGATTTCCTTGACGACTAGCGAAGAAGCATTGCCTTGCGTAAAATTCGCTGGATTTGTGATATCTAAAGCGTACAAGCCCTGGCCTCCGCCGCCTAGGCCTCCAACCAGCCAAGTATGCCAAGTTCCATTGTAGTAAAGATCTCCAGTTCCCGGCGTGGCATCCACGAAGTAACGGTGCGTATAACCTGGGTCCGTGAAATTAAAGTTACTGCTGATTGGGATTCCAGACGGATTGCTGGCGATCTGGCTAAGTGCCGTACTTGGCATGTAGGCAAGCAACTCCTGACCCTTGTTCGTCGTGGTGTTGAAGGCGCCGGTGGACGTGAAATTCCCAGCCCCGAATCCATGGACGAAACCATCGTTACTTCCCGCATAAACAACATGCTGACGCGTGGCATTATTTGTTTTATAGGAACCATAAGTATCGCTTGCTGCATTTTCCGCAGGCGTCAACCCAGCGTACATTGCATCACCCCATGATGTCGGATAACTCAGACTAGGGGGGCCAACCCACACAGGACTTGAATCGACAATATCCCCTAGAATGCCGGTACGGGTGCGGAACGGCCCTCCAGCGCTTTGTTCCTTGCTACGGGTTCCGCGGAGGTAGTTAACGACGTCAGCTCCCGTCGATGTCGTGCCGCTCAGCACGGGATCATTATTCAGTGCCGTTTGCTGCGCGCTCGACAGGCTGGTATAGGCGAATGCCACCCCCTGGGACCCGTTCCATGTCAGCATCGTGCGGCTGGTCTGCGCACCGGTCGGTGTCGAGCTAGCCGCGGTCGGGCATGGAGGGCCGGTCAATACGCAAGACGCGTCCCAATTCGGGGTTGCGCCGGCAGCCAGTTGACCACTTGTATTGGCCCCCAAAGGATAAGCCAGCAATTGACCCCACCAGTTCGCTGGATGATACTGGCCCAGATAAATCTGGGTCGAGGTTTGTACAACAGCACCTTTGACTGCGTTCACGCCGATTGAGTTGAGCGTTTGCGGAACTTGTGAGAGATTTAAATTTGCCGTACTTGGATTTGTGTCAATAAATGTTGCAAGCGTAGAATTATTGTTATTTGAATAGGCATCATTAAATCCCGAAGGCCCAGCCACACTTGCAGAATTAGTCAATGAGCTTGATGTGCCAACTGGCACTTGTCCTTGTATCGTAAAAGTCGCGTTTCCAACCAGCGCCAAATTGATACCACTCACACTGAAGCTATTGCCAGAAATCGTGCCTGAACTCGCGGGTGCGGGGCAGCTCGATCCAGCGCTCGCAGTACAAGACCAGCGCACGTTAGTCAAGGCACTCGGCAGTACATCCGAGAATGTTGTATTATTTGCCGGGATTGATCCAATATTCGCTACTGTCACGACATAGGTTACATTGCTTCCTGCCGCAACCGAAGCAGGCCCGATTTGACTCACGCTCAAGTCAGGCAAGCCCTCTGTGAAATAAACATCGCGCACCTCGTGGTAGTTTGTCGCGCCCCCGGTGGACCCGGCAAACCCGAATTTCACGGTCGGCGGCAAAGGCGTCCAGGACGATGGAATGGTGAATTGTGAAGCACCATTCCCGGCTTGAGGCGGCGTATTGCCTTGCGGATAAGGTGCGCTCATCATTTGCGTGAAGGCACCGTTCGGCGTTGTTGCCCAATAGAGGGTGACCGTGTAACCGTTTTGTGGATTATTCGGATCGGTTGGCGAAATGTTCAGGCGCACACGGCGGTAGAACTGTGTATCCGTTGGGCGTGTCGTCGCGGCGGGGGTATAGAACGTCGTGAACGGACCAATTGAGCCTGGCACATTTTTCTGATTGACGTCCGCGAGCCATTTGTATCCCGCGTTGCCATTTCCAGGGCCTCGCATACCCAAAGCCGTGTAATATCCCGTGCTATGCCCCTGGGGCTCGCCATAGTTCTGGCAGCGATCATACCCATTCTCAAAATTACCATAATCATCGATCCCCACACCGATCACAGCGTTGCTCAAACCCCCGGGAGAATTGCCATAACCCGCGCAATAGCCAAGCGCTCCACCAAAATCACCTTGGACAAATTTTGTGGTGGCTCCATCAAACAAATACATGCTAATCCCATCTGCGCCGGTTCCGCCCCAGGCCGTATAAGTAAATTCGACCTGAATACCGAGGCTGCTCACATTGATAGGGAGATTGTAATACGCCGAACCTTTCTGATTGTTCTGATTATTGGTCAACCGCAGCCAGCCTTGACCTGCCGCATCGATACCCGTTGCCGCCGTCAATGAAGAGTTCTGACCTGTATAGGACGTGCCGGGGCTTGCTGCTCCGCCGTATACCCAGCCGGACGCGCCGGCATCACGAAAACACTGCGAGACCGGTTGAAAACTGACGGAGGTGCTGTCAGCCCATGCCGCACCTGCCATGAGGAGTGACCCGGTGGCCAGCAAGGCCAGGGGGGCTTTGCCGCGGAGTCGAATCAAGTTGGATCGAGCCATGATGAATTCCCCTGCAATGTTTTGTCTGTGTTCCGCCCGAGTCAGGCCGATCGAGAAAGCCACACGCATCAAGGTCCCGTCAAATCCTTGATGGCTGTAAACGCATAGGTGCTCTGCACCACGGCCACGGCATTCGCATTTCCGCCATACCCCATGGCCGTGATGAGATAGATCGTGGAGTTTTTCGTCGCGTCGGGCCCCAAGTACTGGATGTAAAACTTCGGACTTGCGTAATAAGTGCCTACGCCTCCACTGTTGGACACGGTCGCCGATGGCAAGGCATAGGTGGATCCCGCAGTCCAGTTGGAGAGCGAGCCAGGATTACTCAGCTGATTGGTACATACTCTCGCAGCACCTGCTGGCGAAGGCGCTCCACTGCAATTCGATCCTGTACCCGCGTTGTTTTGATTCAGCCACCACTCCGCATAGCTCAGCGCACTATTGGCCGCTTCGAGCGCACGCGTTTTCTCGCGTAGATTGCCGGCCATCAGCTCTTGCAAGCCGAAGCTGCGGAACATGGCCACGGCGATAATGGTTAGCACGACCAGGATCAGCAGGCTGGCAATCAACACGAATCCGCCCATTTCTGGGCGGGACACGAGGCACCTGGACAAGGCTCGCATGCTTCGTGGTTTTTTCATAGCTGCCCCAGAATATCGATGACGCGCGTGAAATCAACCGTCGCGGGTTGCCCTGGCTGACCAGCCAGGGGATTGGTGAAAGTCAGCGTCAATTTCATGCTTTTGACGTTCATCCAATTCGTCACACCGGAAGCCGTCACGTACTGATTGGCCGAGCCCCCGCCATTGGTGTCGAGGCCATACAGCAAGCTCATCTGCGTCACTCCATCGGCCTCGAGCGAGCCTGCAAGATTGCTGCCGACCAAGATTTGCGTCTGACTCGCGGCTCCGTTGCCTGCTGTGCTGGTGACGCATTGCAGGTTGCCGCCACTCACTAAATATGTGTTGAGATACGTCACATTGGACGTTGCGGTGGACGGGTTGGTATCACCCAAGCAGCTCATGACACTGCTGCCAGGCGCCGCAACGTAGCGCACGACGACGGCATCCTGACCGTTAACGGTTCCGCCGAATATTGCTTGTCCAGGGGCGAAATTCGCGGGTAACGGAGCGGAAGCCGCATTCTGCGCAGGAAGCGCGGTTCCCGCGTTGGGAATCACGGTCGGCGGCTGAGGGGTCGGGTAGTACCCCGCGCTTTCGATCACACTGCTGATCAAGGTCATGGCCAAACGCTCGTTGTCCTGCAGGCCGGCGAGTCCCTGTTGCGCGCTATAGGTTTGCCGCGTCGTTTGAAAGATGGTGAAAAGCCCGCCTAGTAGGAATAACGCGATGGCCATCGCAACTAGGATTTCAACGAGCCCTAGACCGCCCTGGTGACCAGCCCGCTGCGGCCGATAGACGCGAATCACAGGACGACTCGAGTCTGTCTTCATGGCTGCACCACAAGGGTATAAGTTTGAGTCGCCGACGAACCTGGACCTGCATTCAGCGCAACCGTCTTTTCGGCCCACGACACACTGACCTGGCAGCTCACGGGTGTGCCCGCTGCACATTGCACCTGCCCGACGCCCTTCGGCAATTGCTGCGCGATGTACCGGCCCCAGTTCTGCAAGTCGTATGCCGCCATTTGAATCGGGGTGCAAGCGAGCGCCGAGCAGTCCGCGCCTTGACCGCTCAACGAACCGCTCAGGGTGGTGGAGGCCCATGATGTTCCAGAGGACGATCCCGTGGCCGTCACATTGACCGATGATGCGGCCTCCCAGTAGCCCCTGTTGGCACGCATCATCGAACCCATGCTGGCCGCCTGAATCGCGGCCAAACTCCGCTGCCTTGCCGTGCTCGTGTTGCTGATCGCGAGCGCCTGCATCCCAGCGATCCCCAGGAGGCCGATGGCGATGACCACGAGCGCGATCAAAACCTCGATGAGGCTGAAGCCTGGTTGCATACGGCGCGTGTTCATGGGCAGCTCGTCCCAGTTTGAAGTTGCACATAGCCGACGCTGGAGACCAGTGCACACTTGCGCCGATCTGTCGAACTTGCCGCGTCATTCAGCGTGATGCTGCCGGAATTGCTGCTGAATCCATTCCGGTTGAACGTCACGGCTTTGATCGTTGGCGAGGAATTGCTCTGCAGCGAATCGGAGGAACCCAGTGCTGGCTGCACGCGCAAAACAGGTTCTCCCGAATTCACGGCCTGGCTGCCATTGGCATCAGAAAAAACAATCCAACCACTGGCCCAGTTGGCTGAATTGCTGCAGCTGTTCCCCGTGCTTGAAACGCAGATGGTTACCGTCTGTCCCTGCTTGACGGCCTCGCTTCGCGCATATTGCAAATCGCTGATGAGCGCGTTCATCTCGCCCGCCATGCGGTTGGCTGTCGAGATGCCTTGATAGGACGGTATGCCAACGACCAGCAAAATGGTCACCAGAGTCACCACGACCAGAAGCTCAACCAATGTCATGCCACGCAAAGTTTTCATGTCACTAGCCTAGCCAATCATTTGTTTATTTTTGTGTCTTTTAAGACAAAAGGTAGGAATTGGCCGATGAGCGGCTGGAGATGATCACCGTATGTGGGAACCTTGCGTCCTGTCCTGCCGTGCTTGCGTTTGCCGCCGCCCCCAGGGGCGGCAATAATGCCGACTGGCCTCCTCCAGCGGACACACCATGAAATGCCCCTTTTGCCAGCACCCCGACACCCAGGTGGTGGAAACGCGCGAGGTGGAGGACGGCCAGGCGCTGCGGCGCAGGCGGCGCTGCGCGGGGTGCGACAAGCGCTTCACCACGTACGAGCGTGCCGAGGTGAGTTTTCCGGGGGTGGTGAAAAAGGACGGCCGCCGGGTGGAGTACTCGCGCGACAAGCTGGCCGCCTCCCTGGCGCTGGCGCTGCGCAAGCGCCCGGTGGGCGCGGATGCGGTGGACGCCGCGATCGGCCGCATCGAGGAGCGGCTGCTGCAGACCGGTTCGCGCGAGTTGGAGTCGGCGCAGATCGGCGAATGGGTGATGGACGAACTCAAGCGCCTGGACGACGTGGCCTACGTGCGTTTCGCCTCGGTCTACCGCAGTTTCAAGGATCCGGCGCAGTTCGTGCAGATCCTGGAGGAAATGGCGCGCGGCAGCAAGACGGTTCGTGCGCCACGTGGGAAAAAATCCTGAATCGACCATCCCGCACGTGAACCATGCGGTGCGCGTACGCCGCCCCAGCCCCTACCCCTTCAGACGCCATGCCCGTTGAACCCGGTTTCAATGCCGCCGACACGCGCTTCATGCGCCGCGCGCTCCAGCTTGCCGAAAGCGCGATGTACCGCACCAGCCCCAACCCGCGCGTGGGTTGCGTCATTGTGCAGGACGGGCGCGTGATCGGCGAAGGCGCGACCGAGGCCGCCGGGCAGCGCCATGCGGAAATCGTCGCCCTCGACGACGCCCGCGCCCGCGGCGAGCCGCTGCGCGGCGCCACCGTCTACGTCACGCTGGAGCCATGCGCCCACTTCGGCCGCACGCCTCCGTGTGCCGATGCGCTGGTGGCGGCCGAAGTGGGCCGCGTGGTGGCCACCGCGCACGATCCCAACCCGCGCGTGAATGGCGGCGGGCTGGCGCGGCTGGCCGCGGCCGGAATCGACACCGCCTGCGGCCTTCTTGAGCGCGAGGCGCGTGAACTCAACATCGGCTTTTTCTCGCGCCATGAGCGCGGCAGGCCCTGGGTGCGGCTGAAGGCCGCCGCCTCGCTCGACGGCATCACCGCATTGCCCAACGGACAAAGCCAGTGGATCACCAGTCTCGCGGCGCGTGCCGACGGGCACCACTGGCGCGCGCGCGCCTGCGCCGTCCTCACCGGCATCGGCACCGTGCGCGACGACGACCCGCAGCTCACCGTGCGCCACGTGGCCACCCCGCGCCAGCCTGTGCGCGTGGTGGTGGATAGCCGCCTCGAGCTGCCGCCCACGGCACGCATGCTGCAAACCGAGCCCGCCAAGGTGTGGGTGGCGCATGCCCTGCCGCCCGACGAAGCCGAGCCGCGTACGCGGCTGCTGCGCGAGCTGGGTGTGCAGATCATCGGCCTGCCGGTGGATGCGTCCAAGCCGGGCAAGGTCGATCTTGCGGCGCTGATGCGAGAGTTGGCGGCGCGCGATGTGGGCGAACTGCACGTGGAGGCCGGCGCGCGGCTGAATGCCTCGCTGTTCACGGCGGGTTTGGTCGACGAGCTGCTGCTCTACCTCGCCCCCAAGCTGCTGGGTCAGGGCGCCGGCATGGCCCCGTTCGGCCCCTTGACCGCCATGGATCAGGCCTTGCGTCTGGAGCGCGTGGAGATGCAGGCCATCGGCCCCGACTGGCGCGTGCGGGCCCGCGTCGCCGGACAGGATTGAGCCCCCGATCGCCACGCATGCCGCGCGGCGAGACGCCACACCGCGATGCTCAGGCCAGCGATTCCGCAGCCATCGTCTGGCCTGCCTGCCGCTCCCGGCGCCGCAGATACGCGCCGAGCCGATCGGCCGCTTCGCGCAGATTCTCCACGCTATTGGCGTAGCTCAGGCGGAACCAGCGCTCGGGCTGGATGGTGGCGAAGTCCTTGCCGGGCACCAGCACGACGCCGGTTTCGCGCATGACGTCGAAGCAGAAATCCCAGCTGTCGTCGCTGTAGCGCGAGCAGTCGGCCCACACATAGAACGCGCCGTCGGGCAGCACCGGAACGTCCAGGCCCAGCGCCTCGAGGGCCGGCACGATGACGTCGCGCCGACGCGCGAACTCGGCGCGGCGGCGTTCGGCCTCGGCCAAGGTTTCGGGGGTGAAACAGGCCAGCGCCGCGTGCTGGGCCGGGGAGCTGGGGCAGATGTAGAGATTGCCCGCCAGACGCGTGAGCGGCTCGACCAGGTCCTCGGGCACGACCATCCAGCCCAGGCGCCAGCCGGTCATCTGGAAGTATTTAGAGAAACTGTTGATGCTGATGATGGTGTCGTCCAGCGCCAGCGCCGTGCGGCCGTAAACAGGGTCGAAGCCGAGCTCCAGATAGATCTCGTCCACCAGCAGGAAGCCGCCGCGCTTGCGCACCACTGCGGCGATGCGGGCAAGCTCGTCGGGCGCGATGGACGTGCCGGTGGGGTTGGACGGCGACGCCAGCAGCATGCCGCGCGTGGCCGGGCCCCAGGCGGCGTCGATCTGCGCCGCGGTGGGCTGGAAGCGCGTGGCCGCCGTGGTGGGCAACAGGCGCGGCACACCCCCGGCGGCGGCGACGAAATTCTTGTTGCAGGGGTAGGTGGGATCGGGCATCAGCACCTCGTCGCTCGGCTCCACCAGCAACAGGCAAGCGAGCGTGAGGGCACCCGAAGCGCCGGCGGTGATGAACACGCGCGCGGGATCGATCTTCACGCCGTGCTTGGCCTGGTAATGCGCGGCGATGGCCTCGCGCAGCGCGGGCAGGCCCGGCGCCAGGGTGTAGCCGCTGCGGCCTTCGCGCAACGCGGCGATGCCCGCCTGCACCACCGGTTCGGGCGCGCTGAAGTCGGGTTCGCCCACGCTGAGGTGGATCATGCTGCGGCCCTGCCGCTGCCACTGCGCTTCCTGCTCGCGGGCGGCACGCACCACGTCCATGACGTAGAACGGCGCGATCTCCTGAATGCGGCGTGCGAGTTTCATGGTTGCTCCCTCACCGGTCACGATTCATCCGGCTTGCGGCGCGCAACGGGCTTGCGCTGGGCCCAGACATCCTCGGCCTTGCCGGAGACCTCGGGAGCCGCGCTGCCCACGCCCGTGGCGCGGTTTGCGGCCGTGCGACGCGGCGCGCGTTCGGGGCTCGGGCGCGGCGTGGAGCGCGGCTTGAAGCTCACGGGAATCTTGGCGGCGGGATTGGGCGGCATGCCGCCGGGGCCGGGCTGGTCGTGTTGCGGCGCCTTGCGGTCGCCGGTTTCGTCGGGCCGCAGCATCACGGCCAGACGGTCGAGCACACCGTTGACGTATTTGAAGCCGTCGGTGCCGCCGTAGACCTTGGCCAGGTCCACGGCCTCGTTGATGATGACCTTGTAGGGCACTTCCAGCATGGCCTTGAGCTCGTAGGTGCCGAGCAGCAGCAGGGCATGCTCCACCGGCGAAAGCTCGCGCGTGGGACGGTCCAGATAGGGCTGGATATCGGCGTCGAGCGTGCCGGCGTCGCGGATGCAGCCGTGCAGCACGGCCTGGAAGTGCTCGGCGTCGAGCTTGATGGTAGGGTAGCGTTCGTGCAGGAAGGCCTCGATGGCGCCGGCATCGCTGCCCGACACCAGCCACTCGAACACGCCCTGCAGCGCCAGTTCGCGCGACTTGCGCCGCGCGCTCTTCGGGTTGGCCTGGATCATTGCACCACCCTCGCGCTGCGCGCGGTCCCCGCGAGACTGAGCGCCCCTTCGGAACGGCCGTGCGGGGCGCTCATGGTGCGCACCCCCGCGCTGCGCGCGACCCCGCCAAGCGGGGTTTCGCCCATCTTCGGGCGGCCGGGCGATGGGCTCATGGGGCGGGCTCCCGGCGCTGCGCGCCGCCCTCCGCGAGGGCTTCGCACCCCTTCGGAACGGCCGTGCGGGGCGCTCATGGTGCGCACCCCCGCGCTGCGCGCGACCCCGCCAAGCGGGGTTTCGCCCATCTTCGGGCGGCCGGGCGATGGGCTCATGGGCTGGGCTCCCGGCGCTGCGCGCCGCCCTCCGCGAGGGCTACGCGCGTCTTCGGAGCGGCCGTGCGGCGCGCTCATGCGCCGATCTCCGCCAGCAGATTGGCCATCTCCACCGCGACGCGGGCGCATTCGGCGCCCTTGTCGGTACGGGAGATCGCCTGCGCTTCGGTATCCACGGTGATGATGCCGTTGGCCACCGGCAGGCCGAAATCCAGCGCCACCTGCTGCAGGCCGGCGGCGGAAGTGTTGCATACCAGCTCGAAGTGGTAGGTGTCGCCGCGGATCACGCAGCCCAGTGCGATGAGCGCGTCGAAGCTGCCGCTCTCGGCCAGCGCGGAAAGCGCCTGCGGCACTTCCAGCGCGCCCGGCACGGTGATGTGATGCACGGCGTCGGACTGCACGCCCAGGGTGCGCAACGCGGCCAGACAGGCCTCGGCCATGCGGTCGGTGAGATGCACGTTGAAGCGCGCCTGCACGATGGCGATGCGCAGGTCGGAGCCGTCGAGCATGGCGGTGTCGTCGCGGTGTTGGGCGTGTTGCATGGTTCGTGTGAAAGATTGGTCGGCACGGGCGAAGGCGCCCGGTTACGGAATGCGCGAGGTGGTGCCGGCGGCAACGGCAGGCCCGGCCTGCGCGGGCGCCGCGGGCACGGGCGGCGGCTCGAAGCCCTCGACCTCGAGCCCATAGCCGGTCATGCTGGGCATCCTGCGCGGCGCGCCGAGCAGGCGCATGCGGCGCACGCCCAGGTCGCGCAGGATTTGCGCGCCGATGCCATAGGTGCGCAACGCGGCGGCCGCGCCGCGCGGCGCGGCCGGCTGGTGCAGCGCGGCGAAATGCCGCATGAGCCCGGCGCCGCTTTCGCCGGCGTTGAGCAGCACGGCCACACCGGCCTCGGCCTGGACGATGCGCGCCAGCGCCTGCTGCAGGTTCCAGGAATGCGTGGTGGCCTGCGCGT
>JAJXUC010000015.1 GCA_021783435.1 Pseudomonadota bacterium
TCGGCAGCCACCAGTGCCGCGGCCAACGCAGCAAGCCATGCCGGCAGCGCCATGAACCAGGCTGCGAGCGCCGCCAAATCGGCAGCAAGCGCTGCTGCCGCAGGTGCAGCCAGCGCAGCAAGTGCTGCCAAATCCGGTGCGGCGACTGCTGCCAGCGCCGCCCAGAGTGCGGCGTCCAGCGCCATGGGTGCCGCCAAGGACGCAACGCAGAAGGTCAAGGACGCGATGAAGAACTGAGTTTCTTCAGGTGACGAACTTCAGGTGACAAACGGCGGACCTGGTCCGCCGTTTTCTTGCCCTGAACGCTGACGCCGGCATGCGCCGACCTCAGGCTTGACCCATCGGACGCGTGGGCACGGCGTCGGTGCCGTCGGCCGTGGCAGGCGCGTCGGATGCCTGCAGCGTGAGCGGCAGGTCCAGGGTGTCGTCATGAACCTGGCCCAGGATATCGGCCTCGAACGTGGTCCAGGCGAACTTGCGTGTGGCCTTGTTGCGTTTGCTGCGATAGAGCGCCTGGTCGGCCAACATCAGCAGTGCTTCCATGCTTTGCGCCGTTGCCCCGAGCCAGACGACACCCAGGCTGAGCCCGGGCGTGGCCGAGTCGGATTCGGCAAGTTGCAGGGGTTGCTGCACCTGGTCGATCAGGCGGCGTAAAACGGGGTCGATGTCGGCGGATTCGCGCACCGGGGCGAAGGCAATCACGAACTCGTCGCCACCCAGGCGGACCAGATAGTCTTCCGGCCGCAGCGCATGGCGCATCCGCAGCGCCACCTCGCGCAGGAACACATCGCCAGCCTTGTGGCCGAAGCGGTCGTTGACCTGCTTGAAATCGTCAAGATCCACCAGCGCCAGGGCGTGGCGCCCGGATGTGCCGAGCATGGCCCAGCCCGACAGAAATTCGGTCAGGGCGGCGCGATTGGGCAAGCCCGTGAGCACATCGTGCAAGGCCAGGTGCCGCTGGCTGTCGCGCTCGTGTTCCAGGATCTCGCGCAGGCGCAGATTGTCGAGCACCAGCTCGATCTGCTGGCGCAAACGCCAGGCGCCGCGCTGGGTCGCGCGTTGGCGCCCGCTGCCGCGACCGAGCCAGGGAACGTCCTGCAGAACCAGTACGGCCCAGGGTGTCTGCTGCATGCACAGCGGCAGCGCCATGCCCTCCTCGGCCGTTGCGCCAAGGGCCAGCACCTCTTGCTGCCAGGACTGCAAAGCGAGCGGGAAACACGGCAGTGGCAGCGCAGCCAGGCGTGGCGGCCCCGCATGGGCGAGCACGGCCATGTTGCCCACCTCGTCCAGACGCAACAGCCAGGCCGAACTGCACAGTCCATGTTCGAGCAGGCTTGCACACAGCAGACGTGGAAGCTCCTGCAGACTTTCCGACTTGAAGCCGGCACGCACCACGCCGCTGTAGGTGCGGTCCCAGGCGGAACGCACGCGCAACGCCCGCATCATGCTGGCGGCCTGGAAAAAAGCACCCCAGGCAAGCACCAGCATCGCCAGGGCAGCAAACCACTGCAAGCGGGTATTGCGCCACAAGGCGATCCATAAATCGCGCTGCGGAATGGTGACGAAGGCCGTGATGCCAAAGGTTCCAACCCGGTGCCAGGCCAGATTGCGCAGCATCGTGTCAGCCGAGACGAACCCGCGAATGAAGCCTTGTTGCGTCACCGGACCTTGTCGCAACGTGCGCGCCAGGATGCCCTGGCGTGGCGCACTGTAATAGTCGGGCTGCAGCGCCTCGGGCACCAGTGGCCAGCGCAGCAGCATGACGCCGTCATTGCGGATCCACCCTGCGGCAAAGCCGGGCCATTGCCTGTCTTGCTCCTGGCTCAGTTTTTCCACCGTGTCGGCCTGGAGGGAAAAATCCATGATCAACTCGACGGCGCCGATGAGCTTTCCCTGCGCATTGCGCACCGGCAGGCGCAAGGGCAGATGCCAGAGCATGCCACCTTCAGGATGGTGCATCGCGCCCACCTCCATGCGACCTTTCTGCAGATCGGCCATGGCGCGGGCCATGCCGGGCTCTCGATGCCGTATCCCACCAGGCTCGTCGCTCGCCAGCATCTGGCCCTGCGCATCCAGGATCCGCGTGAACAACACGCGCGGCGGGCTCAGATCGTCATAGGCATCCAGCCACAAGTCGAGTGCGGAAGGGCTGCTTTGGAGCAACTCCGGGTGCGCACCCAGGCCCGTGGCCAGCAACTCGCCATATTGCTGCGCCCGGGAAAAATCCTTCTTCATCAACTCGGCCAGCAGCAGAGCGTTGGCCTGCAGTTGCCCGCTCACTTCGGCTTGGGTACGGCGCTCGATCTGAAGGGTTGCCCACGCGGTGTAGAACAAAACCAGTAAGGTGAACGCGACCATCCACAGGCGCAAGCGCCACACACCCGAGGGTGTCAGTTGGTGGGAGGCCACGGGGGCTGGCATGAATGCGTGGACTTGGCACGAAGCACGGTTGCTCAAGCATACACAGAGCCGACCCGAAAACCCGGCAATCGCGGAGACGATGCGTGGGCGCAACGGTCTCCTGCGGGCAACGACGGTGGACAGCGGGCCCACGCTCGCCTGGCGGAACACGCCGCTCGTCGCGGCGCACCGAAACCGCCGCAAGGCGGCGCGGGAGGCTCAAGCCGCGGGATGCGCCATGTCGCGATGCGCCTGGGCGAACGCGGCGAAACCCAGCATGAACCGTCGCAGTTGCTCGTGGACGTTGGCGTCGGACAGCGTGCCGTCTGGCGCGAACGCGCTGGATGCGCGGGGCACCAGCAGACGGCCTTCGCTCCAAAGCTCGACGCCCAATGTGCGCAGCACGGGCAGCCAGGCGCCTTGGCTCAGAATCGTGCCGAATCCACCGGGCGAGGCCCCCATGATGGCGACCGGCTTGCCACGAAACACCCGCGCGGCGTCCTGCGCCGGCCGCGAAAGCCAGTCGATCGCGTTCTTGAGCACCCCGGGAATGGAGTTGTTGTATTCCGGCGTGACGAGCAGCAGGCCGTCCGCTGCGGCAATGGCGTCCTTGAGCTTGGCCACGGCCGCCGGAATGCCGTTGGCCTCCTCGGCGTCGCCGTCATACAACGGAATGTCATGGGGCGTGTGGCAACTGAGTTCGCAGCCCTCTGGCGCACAAGCGGCGGCCGCCTTGAGCAACGCGGTGTTGAACGACGCCCGCCGCAGACTTCCTGACAATCCAACGAGTTTGACCATCACTCCTCCGTATCAACGACTGGGACACCCAGTTCTTCGATTGGCAGTCTGCACCGGCGCTTCTGGAGGCCGAGGCAGACATGCCGCCGCATCCGGCGCTCCACTGGGAACTCAAGGCGCGGTATCCACCAGGATCACCTCGGCGTCCTCGAGGGCGGTGATGTGAAGCGTGGATTCGTCGCGCACTGCTGCACCGTCGCGGGCGTCCAGGGTCGTGCCGTTGATCTCGACTTTGCCCTTCGTGCTCACGAGGTAGCCCCGCCGGTCTGCAGTCAAGCTGTACCCAGGACACGCGCATCGGCGCGGATCGGCAAGGCGTCTTCATCGCCCGGCATGCCGCTGGCCAAGATGACGAAACGGCCGGAGCGATCCTTTTTGGGGAAGGGCTTGGCATCCCAGGCCGGGGGGCCGCCCTCTTGGTTGGGAATGATCCAGATCTGGAAGATCGTGGTCGGTCCGGCTTCCAGGTTGTATTCGGAGTGGCGGATTCCGCTGCCTGCACTCATCACCTGCACGTCGCCGGCCTCGGTGCGGCCGTGGTTGCCCAGACTGTCCTGGTGTGTGATCGCGCCCTCGCGCACGTAGGTGATGATCTCCATGTCGGCATGGGCGTGAGGCGGAAAACCGGTGGAGGGGGCGATGGTGTCGTCGTTCCAGACGCGCAACGCACCCCAACCCATGCGCGCGGGGTCGTGGTAGCCGGCAAAGGAGAAATGGTGTTTGGCGTTCAACCAGCCGTGGTCGGCGCCACCAAGGCGATCCAGTGGTCTGTGTTCGATCATGCGAGGCTCCGAAGTGTGGACCGGTCGGTCATGTGTCGCGCGGATCAGGAGGGGGCTTGCCTGTCGAACCTTGCCCATCCGGAGGCTGGCGTGCGGGTTCTGGACGATCAGCGTTGCGTCAGCCGCGCGCGCGTGTCGGACAGGAGTTTTTGCATGCTGGCAAAGGCGCCGCGCTCGTCCTGGGCACGAATGGCCTCGAGGACCTTGCCATGGTCAGGCAGCGCCTTCTTGAAGTTGCTGGCGCGCCGTGCCGAGAAGGACAGGAGCATTTCGAGGGCGGAGCTGATCACGGTCGACAGCGGAATCAGCAACTGATTGCGACTTGCCGCCAGCACCGCGACATGGAAGTTCAAGTCGGCCTTGACCCAATCCTGGATGTTTTCGGATGCAGCCATGGCCATGTAGGCTGACTCGACGTCTGCAAGCTCTGCCGGTGTGCGGTTGCGCGCCGCCAAAAGACAGGCGTTGGGCTCGATGATTTCCCGCACCTCGCTGAGTTGCCGCAGCAGCTCTTCGCCCTGGTCCTGGTCATGCCTGCAGCGCCACGCCAGAATGTCGGCGTCGAGCATGTTCCAGGCTTTCACCGGCCTGATCGAGGTTCCGATTCGCGGACGCGAATCAAGAAGCCCTTTTGCGCCCAGGACCTTGACGGCTTCTCGAAGCGCCGTCCGGCTGACCTGCAGCTCGGCGCAGAGCACTTCTTCGTTGGGCAAACTTTCCCCCGCAGGGTAGCGGCCCCCGACGATTCTCGATCCGAGTTCCTGAATGATCTGCCTGTGCAGAGCCGAACTGCTGTGGCCAGGGGGGGATCGCTTGGGCAACGAGATCATGGGTGAATGGCCTTCAGCTTATTGTATGATGATTGCACCGATATTCGAAAGCAAAGCCGTCTCCCATGCAAGCGAATCCACCTTTGAGTCGTCATGGAGCGATAGGGCTTGATTGGGGCACGACGAGTCTACGAGCTTACCGTCTCGACGGGTCCGGCCAGCTTCAGGCGAGTATGAGCAATGACCAGGGCATCCTGAGATCGAGCCCCCGGTTCGCAGAGGTTTGCGAGCGCGTGATCACGGAACTCGGCGGAACCGGCTTCGACGGCCCGGTGATGCTCTCCGGCATGATCGGCAGCACCTTGGGGTGGCAAGAGGTCCCGTACCTCGGTCTTCATCAACCCCTGGTGGAGCTCGCAAGCCACCTCGTGCCCGTGCTTGACGCGCCGCGTGGGCGGCCCTGCTGGATTGTTCCGGGCTATGCCGGATTCCCGTCCTCCGCAGAGCCGGCACAAGGCATCGACGTGATGCGCGGCGAGGAAGTGCAGCTGCTCGGAGCCTGCCTCCTGGAAACAACCCATGCCGGTTGCTGGTATGTACTCCCAGGGACCCACTCCAAATGGGTCTATGTCCAAGACGGCGTCATCCGGCGCTTCACCACATTCATGACGGGCGAATTGTTCGCAACGCTGTCGCAGCACGGCACGCTGGCGTCGCTCATGGCCGATGATGCCGGCACGAGTCCCCAGGCCTTCGCGGACGGGGTCAACGCTGCTGCGCAGCGTGGTTTGTCGAGCGCGCTGTTCGGCTGCCGGGCGCGTGTCGTCACCGGCACCATGCCGGCACGCGACGCCAGGGATTACCTCAGCGGGCTGCTGATCGGCGCCGAGTGGCACGAGGCGCTGGCCCTGAGCCATCCGCGTCCAAGTCGAATCACCATCCTTGGCGCCCCCGCTCTTGCGCAGCGATACCGCGACGTCGGCGCCCAGTTGCGGATCGAGGTGGCTTGCCTCGATCCCGATGTGGCCTATGCCGCGGCCCTTGCCGAACTGGCTGCGACCTGCCCGACCGCAAGCCAGGGATGAGGCCGACCCATGAGCCAGACACTGCCCCCCTTGCCGACCCGCACCCCGAAGCCAGCCGCGCTGCCCAGGCCGAAACTGGTTGCCATCCTGCGAGGGCTGCAGTTGGCGCGGGCGCAGGCCGTTGGCCAACTCTTGTTCGAAGCCGGCTTTCGTTGCATCGAGGTGCCACTGAACCGGCCGCAGGCGCTCGATTGCATCGCCGCCTTGTGCAGCGTGGCACCGCGCGATGCGCTGATCGGGGGTGGCACGATGCTGACGCCGAAGCAGGTGGATGACGTGTTCTCCGCTGGCGGCCGCCTGATGGTCGCTCCGAATAGCGACGCCGCCGTGATCGCTCGCGCCGCGGCGCTGGGCATGTTCTGCGCGCCAGGCGTGGCGACGCCCACCGAAGCCTTTCAGGCGCTGCGCGCCGGCGCGCATGCGCTCAAGCTGTTTCCAGCCGAGCAGATTGGCGTTCGCGGGCTCAAAGCCCTGTGCAGCGTGCTGCCCGCGGAGACCGAGTTATGGCCGGTCGGTGGCATCGGGCCGAGCGATCTTCAGGCGTGGCATGCCGCCGGAGCAACCGGCTTCGGCATCGGCAGCCAGTTGTTTCAACCCCATCTGGACTTACCCGAGCTGGCCGCTCGCGCCGGAGACTTCCTGAGGGCTGCAAGCAAGTTGCCCTTCGGCTTCGGCGAAGCCGGCGCGAAGCCGTTGCCCAGCTCCGCTTCAGGCTCGGCGGCTCAGGCTTGAGGAGCCGGGTGGAGGCTGCGGCTGCGCAGCCCAGGAACGGGCCGGGCAAGGCCGGCATCGCACAGATCGATTCGCACGCTCACGCGGCCGCCGCAAGCTCGATGTTGCGTCGCTCCTCGAACCAGCCGTCGATGGCACGACACTGGGTCGGGTCGAGTTCGAGGCCCAGCTTGGTGCGTCGCCACAGAAAATCGTCCCCTGTTCGGGCCCACTCGACACGGGCGGCGTAGTCCAGCTCGGCGGCATGGATGCCGGGAACGACTTCACCACCCAGTGCAGCGGCGCCCGAGGCCTCACCGAGCCATGCGGTCATGCGTGCCCCGTAGGTTCGGGCCAAACGACGGACCGTGGACGCTTGCATCCAGCCATAGCGGCGCTGCATGGTGCCCACGAATGACTCGAAATCGCTGGCCGCGGGCTTGGCGGCACCCAGAACGCTCGACAAGTCGCCCCCGGGCAGGCAGGCATGTGCCGTCCATGCGCCTGATTTGTTCCCCAGCAAGGGGCCGAGAAGATCGGCGGCCTCCTCGGCCAGCTTGCGGTATGTCGTGATCTTGCCGCCCCACACCGTGAGCAGCGGGGCGGACGCCGCCGCGTCCAGCTCGATCCTGTAATCGCGCGTCACCGCGGAAGGATCATCCGAGGCATCGTCCAGCAGGGGACGAACGCCGGAGTAGCTCCAGGCTACGTCGGCAGCGCAGACCTGGCTGCGGAAATAATGATTGACGCTGCTGCAAAGGTACTCGATTTCCTGCGCGTCGATGCTGGGCCGCCCAGGCTCGCCGTCATAGGGAACATCGGTGGTTCCGATCAGCGTGAATCGCGAGCCATAGGGCAAGGCGAAAACAATGCGGCGATCCTGGTTCTGCAGGATGTAGGCATGGTCATGCGCAAACATGCGGGGCACCACGATGTGGCTTCCCTTGACGAGCCGGAGCTTGCGCGTGCCCGCCATTCCAAGCTCTTCGCGCAGGAAGCTCTCCGCCCAGGGCCCCGCCGCATTGACCAGCGCCCGGGCACGGACCGTCTGGCCCTGCCCCGTCGAGGACCGCACCTGAAGGGTCCAGCCGCTGGCGGCCCTCGTGACCCTGTCGACGCGCGTTCGCGTCAGGATCGATGCCCCGCGCTCCGTCGCATCCAGCGCGTTGAGAACGACCAGGCGCGCATCGTCGACCCAGCCGTCCGAATAGACGAAGCCCTTGCGATAACGGTCCTGCAGCGCGCTTCCGGCAGGGTGTCGCGTCAGGTCGACGACCTCTGACGCCGGAAGCAAGCGCCGGGGCGCGAGGTGGTCGTAGAGCCACAGTCCGGTCCTGACCATCCACAGCGGGCGCAGCGCGGGCACATGGGGCATCACGAAACGCAGCGGCCACATGATGTGGGGGGCGCTCGCAAGCAACCGCTCCCGCTCCTGCAGGGCTTTGCGCACCAGGGAGAATTCGTAAAACTCCAGGTAACGCAAGCCGCCGTGAATCAGCTTGGTCGAGGCCGACGAGGTGTGGGCCGCCAGGTCGTGCTGCTCGCAAAGACAGACCTTCAGACCGCGGCCGGCGAGATCGCGCGCGATGCCGCAGCCATTGATTCCTCCGCCGACGACGACAACGTCGCAGGAGGTCGACGGGACTTCAGCCACGGAAAAGCCTCCCGGCCACGCCGTTTCCTGCGCCGCGCAGGCGAAAAAGCCCCCCGGCCAGCGGCTGGGCTTGCAACACGTCTGCGCTGAGCCCGACACGGGCACTGGTGATGTACAAATCATTGCCGTGGGCCCCGCCGAAACACACATTCGTCACCTGGGAGACGGGAAGCTCGACACGCTGCAACACCCCGGCGGTTTCGCCATCCCGGCATGTCACGGCCGAGGCGCCCCACTGAGCGACCCAGATGCGCCCCTGGGCGTCGGTCGTCATGCCATCGGGCGCGCCGTCTGCGGCACCGAATTGCACCCATGTCCGCCGATCCGTGGCATTCCCATGCGGGTCGAGCGTGTAGGCATAAATCTCACGCCGTCCGCTGTCGGTGTGGTACATGGTGCGGCCGTCCAAGCTGAAGGTCGGCCCGTTGGGAATGCGGTACCCGCGTTCGACCACGTGCAGGCTGAGGTCAGGGTCGAGGCGGTAAAGACAGCCGGTTGCAGACGTGTCGTCGGCGTCGTGCATGCTGCCAAACCACAGGCGTCCCCCGGGCCCGACCTTGGCGTCGTTGAGCCGCCAGGGTGACGTCGGCTCGTGCAGGCGATGCAGCCAGTCCACCTGGGAAACGCCGCCGTCTTGCAGGCTGAGTGCCACGATTCCGCTGCGCAAGCCTGCAATCCAGCCGCCACGCTCTCGCGGCACGACCCAGCCGACCATCTCCGGCAGGCTCCAGCGCAATTGCCGCTCCGTCAGCGGGTCGTAGGCCAGGATCTCGGCGCGCTTGATGTCGACGAAGTACAGGCGCGAGTCATGCCAGATGACGCCCTCGCCCAGACTGAGTTTCGCAGCCCACACGCATTCGACTGCCGACCGACCCATGGTCAAGTCCAGCCCGCGTCGATGATGAAATCCTGCGCCGTGATCATCCGACTGTCGTCCGAGGCGAGAAACAAGGCGAGCCGGGCCACATCCGCGCCGACGATGCGCCCCGGCAGGCACTGGTTGCGATCCATCTCGCGCTCGCCTTCGGCGTCGACCCATTTGTCGAGTTGCTTGGGCGTCATGATCCATCCAGGAGTCAGCGTGTTGACCCGGATGCTGTGCCGGCCACATTCACGCGCCAGGCTGCGGGTCAAGCCCACCGTCGCCGATTTGCAGGTTGCGTAAACCGGATAACCAGCGCCCTTGATCATCCAGCTGGTGGACCCGATGTTCACGATCGAGCCGCCGCCGAGCCTGAGCATGCCCGGCACGGCCGCCTGCGCGGCAAAAAAATGGGGGCGCAGGTTGATCGCCACCAATCGATCGAACGCCTCGGCCGAGACCCGAGACCAGTCGTGCCGTTCGTCATTCGCCACGTTGTTGATCAAAACGCCAATGTCGCCCAACTCGTTTTCAGTTCGGCTCACGGCCGCCCGCAGCGCATCCACATCCGTGGCGTCGCTCTGCAGGAACATGGGCCGGAACTCGGCCGAGGCCGTCGCGTCGAGAACCTCGCCGGCCGCCTTGGCGCTGCGCCCGGTGAACCCCACGCGCGCGCCTTGCCGTGCAAACGCCACCACGAGGTCGGCGCCGATGCCCGAGCTGCCCCCCGTGATGAACACGGTGCGGCCCCGCAGGCTGGGGTAGCTGGCAAAAGGCGAGGTGCCGGTGCTTGATCCTGCGGCGGCTGGAACCGCAAGCCTTTTCGAGTCTGCATTCATGGGCGTTCCAGGGAAAAATAAAGGGCGGATTCCGGCTGCATCGCCGGCAAGGGCAGGCCGATGTGGGCAAGCTCGCCCCCGGACATGAGCACGCCATCGACTTCCAAGGCATCGATCCACGCATGGTGCTGCCCGGCCCGCTGGCGCAGTTGCCCGGCGCGGGCTTGCAAACGCACCCGCCAGGCCCCGCTGGTGGCCAGGGTGGGCAAGCGCACCGGACTTGCTTGCACCGTGTCCGGCGGCACCGGCATGATCACGCACAGAAGGTGGGTCTGTGCATCGGACGCGAGCCACCAGATGGCCCCGGATGGCGTCTGGCCCTGGTCGATGACCCCGTGGTGCATGACGTGACGCCAGCGTTTGTACAGGGCAAGCCACCAGGCCAGGCGATCACGCGAGGCCGCATCGAAGCGGCGCACATCGGCTTCCACGCCCATATGGCCAAACAGCGCGACGGCACAGCGGAAATCGAGACTCTGGGTGCGTCCCGTGGCATGCGCGGGGGCTGGCCCCACATGGCATCCGAGCACCTCGGGAGGAAACAGCCGCAAAGCGCCTTGCTGAATCGCCACGCGGGACATGGCGTCGTTGTTGTCGCTCGTCCAGATGCGATGGGTGTAGCGGAGGATGCCGAGATCCGCGCGCGCTCCACCCGATGCGCAGGTCTCGATTTCGACGTCCGGATGCGCGGTGCGCAAGCGCTCGAGCAGCGCATACAGCGCCAGCACCTGGGCGTGGTAACGGCTGCGCCCGTCGCGGCCGCAGGCCTGCGCCAGATCCCGGTTCATGTCCCACTTGAGATAGCGAACCCCGCCATCCGCGAGCAAGGCGTGCAGCTTCTCGAACACAAACGCCGACACCTCCGGGCGCGACAAGTCGAGCACCAGTTGATTGCGCCCCAGAACCAGTTCGCGCCCGGCCACACCCAGAGCCCAGTCGGGGTGGGCCCGATACAAATCACTGTCGGGGTTGACCATCTCGGGCTCGACCCAGAGCCCGAATTCCATGCCCAGCGCCTGAACACGGGCGATCAACGGAGCCAGGCCCTGTGGAAACTTATCGGGATCCGGCCACCAGTCGCCCAAGGCCGCGCGATCGTTGTTGCGCCCCTTGAACCATCCGTCGTCGAGAACGAAACGCTCGACGCCGATGCGCGCCGCCTGCTCCGCCAGTTCGTACAACTCGGTCAGCTCGTGGCGGAAATACAGCGCCTCCCAGGTGTTGATGTGCACAGGCCGGGGCCGCTGCCGGCCGCCGGGCCAGCGAACCACGCGCTGCCGGCACAGCGCATGAAAACTGCGCGTGACTGCGTTCATGCCGGCGGCAGAAACAACGACATGCAGCGCCGGGGTGCGCAAGCTGTCCCCGGGCGCCAGGATCACTTCGCCCGGCGCGAACCATTCCCCGGCCAGCAACACGAGCCTGCCATCGTCCTGGCGCTGCAAGTCCAGCCGATGATTGCCGCTCCAGGCCAGTTGCGCCCCGACGGCAGGTCCCGCGTGATCACCGGTCTGCGACGCCAGCGCGAACAGCGCCGCAGGAGTCTGGTGCGACGTTCGCCCCCGACGGTTGTCCCGCGACCACCCGGCTGCGCCAACCTTCTCGCGTTGCCACTGAAATTCATGCGCCCATTCGCCGTTGAAATAGCCGACCTCATCCAGACCGTGCGGGACAGGAATGCTGGGCGCGGAGAATTGCTGCACCTCCAGCGGACCATCACCGACGTTGTGCAACATGGCATCCAGACTCAGCACGTCCGAGTCGGCGTCGAGATGCAGACGCACCTCGAGGCGCAGCCCCACATGCGCATCGGCAAGGAGCAGTTCCAGGCTGTCGGTTCCCGCCCGGGTGCAGCTTTCCAGCCCCCAGGCGTGAACCGTGTCGGCGCCGCCGCGATGGGCCGCCAGCATCGGCTTCTGCGCCAAGCCGTCGAAGCCCGGAGTCAAAAGCGGCCCGGACAACCGATCCATCGCACCGGGGGCCAAGCTGAGCAATGCGCAAGCCTGCCAGGCACGTGCCAGTTCACAGTCATCGACCCGAGGTCCAAAGTGGCGCCATACCGGGCTGCGACCCGGTTCAATCTCGAGCAAGATCGTTGTCGACCGGCTATCCAGGCGATAAAGCTGATGTGCCATCGTGGCCTAGCCCTTGGTCGCGCCAAGCGTCAGCCCGGCGATGAAATGTTTCTGCATGGCGAAAAAAATGGCGACCGGAGGCAAGGCCGCCAGAATGGAGCCGGCAGACACCAGTTGCCACTGCGCCACCCATTGCCCATTCAAGGAATACAGCCCGCCGGTGATCGGCATGGCGTGGCTGCCCTGGGTCAGCACCGTCGCCCAAAAGTAATCGTTCCATACAAACGTAAAAATCAAGACCGACAAAGCGGCCAATGCGGGCCGAATGAGCGGCAAAACGATCCGGCTGAAGATCCGCCACTCGCTCGCGCCCTCGATGCGGGCTGCTTCGATCAATTCGCGCGGCAGTTCTCGAATGAAATTACGCAAGAAAAAGGTACAGAATCCGCTCTGAAAAGCGATGTGAAACAAGGCAAGCCCGATCGTGGTGTTGTAGAGCCCCATATGCAACGTCAATTGGCGCACGGGGATCATCAAAATCTGCGCCGGAACAAAATTACCCCCCACGAATAGAAAAAAAATCGCCAAGTTGAATCGAAATCTGTAAACCCCAAGCGCGAATCCAGCGAGGCTGGCCAGAGTCATTGCCCCGATTACACTCGGGATCGTCACCATGAAACTATTGCCGATGTAATTGAACAGCGGCGTATTCCTGAAAATCTGAATATAATTGTCCAGCCCCCGCCAGGATGACGGCAATCCCCAATAATTTCCAGAATTCATATCGCCAGCGGTGCGCACCGACATCAAAGCAATGGCAAAAATCGGCAACAGCCATAAAATCAACAATAAAGGCAGTCCAAATCGGTACAATTTTTGCGTGACCGGAGATGTCTGCTCAATCGGAATCGGAAACATCAGGCGGTCTCCCTTTCCTGCATGTAAACACGATGCAGGATGAACACGATGAACACAAGCATGATGAGGAACAAGACTGTCGCGACCGCGGCGCCGTAACCCATCCGGAAACCGTACTCACTGAGTGCCACTTCATACATGTAATAGGCGAGTGTCGCAGAACTGCCGTAGGGCCCGCCTTGCGTCATGATGGAAATCATGTCAAAACTGCGCAGCGATCCGATCACCGTGACCACGACCGCAATGAAAGTCGCCGCTCGAAGTTGCGGCAAAACAATCTTGAATAACATTTTCCAGCCATGCGCGCCTTCGAGCCGCGCAGCCTCGATGAGATCGGGGCGCAAATTGTTCAAACCCGTCAGATAAAGAATCATGCAATAGGCGATCTGCGGATAGAGGCCAGCCACGATGATGCCGTACGTCACCCAATGCGCACTTGAAAGCACCGCGATGGGTTTGATATCGAAAAGATGGAGCAATTTCACAAACAAGCCGAGGCTTGGATCGTAAAACAGCGTGAAGATGACACCAATCACAACTTGCGAAATCACGAATGGAAAGAAAAAAACCGATTTAATAAATCGAATACCCTTTGAGGTCTGATTCAGCAGCAGGGCGATCGCAAGACCCGCGGGAACTGACAGCAAATAGCAAAAGAGCCAAATAATATTATTCTTCAGCGCGGTATAAAAGGCCTCGTCTGAAAATAAATTGACATAATTTTCCAATCCAATATATTTTGCCGCGCCCAGCCCATCCCAGGAGTAAAAACTCAAACCGATGGATTCAATGATCGGCGCGATCACATAGACGGTGAACATGATCAACCCGGGCAATAGAAACAGCGAAGCGGCAAGACCCTGCTGATGTCGGCGAGCCCAGACCCTGATCGCTGGAAGCAGAGGGCTCACAGATTGACGCATGATGGATATGCTCCCAAGAATGAATGGCGGGCGGATGAATTCTGTGCTGCCATCATCCGCCCATTTCTGTTGGATTATTTATAAACTGCTTTTTGAACACTGTTCAAATGCTTCAGGGTTGCTGGCAATGAGGCCGGATCAACCATGAAATGCTGGAATCCGTCCATGGCTGCCTTGGCCATTTGAGCCGGTGCGTCACGATCAAAAAATTGCGAATGATCCTTGGCGCCCGACAGGAGTTCGAAGCCGGCTTTCAAGAAGGGGTCGTCCGGAAGTTTTGCGTTCTTGTTGGTGGGCAGTTGGCCCAAAATTGCATTGACCTGTGACTGCACGGCAGGCGTTGCCAAGTACTCCATGAACTTTTCAGCTTCCGCCTTGTGCTTGGCACCGGACGGAATGAAGACAATGTCCGTGGGTGCTTCTTCAGCGTCGGGTATCGATGGGTTGATGACCGGGAATTTGACGAAACCAATTTGGGACTCCTTCAATCCCGCCGATTTCATGACATCCACGGCAAAATTGCCCATCAGGTACATGCCGGCCTGCCCTTTGGCGAACATCGGCACCGCGTCCTGCCAATCATAGGAGGAGTTGTTCGCCAGGAAATACCCAGGCTTCACGAGCTCATCCCAATATTTGAAGACATTGACAACGCGTGGATCCGTCCAGCGAACCTTGCCTTCTGCCAGTTCCATGTGGAATTTATACCCATTGAGGCGCAGATCGATGTAATCAAACCAACCTGCAGCCGGCCAGAGTGCTTTTGTTCCGATGGCGAATGGAGTAATATTGTTGGCCTTCAATTTCGCACAAGCCGCCAGCAATTCCTTCCAAGTCTTGGGCGGCTGTATACCAAGTTTCTCGAAAATATCCTTTCTGTAATAAATACCCCATTGATAATAGGTCAACGGAAGGCCCCATTTCTTGCCATTGATTGTCATCGAGGATGCGGAAGCACTGAACGCCTGATTCCAGCCATTTTTTGCCCACAGGCTCGTGACATTTTCAACGAGCCCGGCCTTGACAAATGGCGCCATGCGGTTGGCGGCATACCAGGTCGCAAGATCCGGCGGATCCGCAGTCAAAAAATTGAAAATAGCGCTTTTGTAACCTTCATGGTCGAATGTATTGACCTTGATTTTAATATCCGGATTCTCTGCCTCAAAGCCTTTGACTGCGGCCGCGATAGCTGCTTTGGGGCCTGGATCGGAATAATCCGTGTTGAAGACGATCGTCCCGGCATGTGCAGCTGTCACCGCCATGGCGAGCAGTAATGCCGCAGGCCTTGCATAGTTCTTGAAGAAATTCATCGCCTATCTCCTCTTCAGTTGTTGGTTGTGGAGGCTTTTTGATCAAGACTCCAGATTGACACCCCCCTCGGGGGCACTTCACGACTGCCCAGCAGACAGTGCGCGTTCTCAGTCGATGGACCATAGGTCACCGGAGAGTTCGAGAAATTCAAGATGTACTGGAGCGGGCCACGGCGCGTGAGCCTCAGTCCCTCGGGAAGTACGTGGGGGTCGAGACCAGCCTTTCGGCTGGCATCCAGCAGCACATGCATCCAGCCCTCACTCTCCAGCCAAGCAGCGACGTACAAGCAGCGGCCCTTTTCCACAATCGCCGGCTTGCCGTCCTGAAAACGGCCGACGACATCATCGGCGTCGCACTCGATGTCTTCTCTCCAGCGGTTGGCAGCGACCAGCCGGCCACCCAGCGAGATCGCCCAGGTTATGCCCGGTGGCCACGATGACACGCGTGTGACGCGCACTCCGGTGAGTACGTTGAACGCACCAGGCGGCAACTGCGAAGGAATATGAAAATCTTCGCTCTTGGAGCCGGAGCGTGGGCCGAAAACCAGCCTTGCGCCCGTTGACTGCAGCTTTGCCGCCAACGCTTCGTCATTGCGCATTTGCACGGGCAAAACGATCATGGAGTAATGCGTGAAATCGGACTCGGGCGATACAACGTCGACATTCAAACCGATGTGGCGCAAAGCGCTATAGGCTCGAAAGCAAAGCTCCACGGCATTGAAATCGGCGCCTTGCGGCTGAATGGCGCTCATCCAAATACTTTGATAATCAAAAACAAGCGCGACATCCGCATGATGCTTTGGATTTCCGGCAAAGACATGCGGCCCCAGTCCTCGGAGATCTTCATCCACCTGCCGGGCTTCCAGCCCGCCTTGATCAACGATTCGATCGGGTCTTTGCAACCCTGCATGCATCTGCTCTTGCGCGAAAGGCGCCTGCCGCCATCGAAAATAGCTGACCACTTCAGCACCATGCGCAAATGCCTGCCAGGTCCAGAGCCGCACCATGCCCTCTGCCGGCGCGGGATTCCAATGCGCCCAGTTCACCGGCCCTGGCTGTTGTTCCATCACCCACCACCGGCCACCGCACATCCCGCGATAGAGATCATGGTGGAAGGCCGAGACGTCAGGATGGCCCGTTTCCGCCCACAATTGCTTTTCTTTCTCGTTCAAAAAGAAATTTTGCGTCGCGCCGAGTGGATAGCTGTCCCAGGCGGCGACATCGAGATCCTTGGATAATCGATGGTGGTCGAAGCCCGTAAAAAATCCCATGAAATTATGCAAAATATCGCGACCAGGCGACTTGTTGCGCAAAATTTCAACTTGGATTCGATTAAAGCTGATGACCTCATCCGAGGCGAATCTTTGATAATCAAGACGATGCGTCGGATTGGCCTCGGTCACCGTTCCCACAGGGGGATCGATTTGTTCAAAATCGTTATATTCCTGACTCCAGAACACATTTCCCCAAGCCTCGTTCAAAGCCTGGATCGTGACATAACGCAGGCGCAGCCAGCGGCGAAATGCGGTGCGCGCGGCTGGCGAGTAGCTGAGGACGGTGCCGTGGCAGCCATACTCGTTATCGGTTTGCCAGGCGCTCAACGCGGGGTGTTGGCCATAGCGCTGCGCCAGCAATTCGGTGATGCGCGCGGCTTGCGCACGGTACGCAGGGCTTGAAAAACAGTAGTGCCGGCGCGAGCCAAAACCCCGTGGCCGCCCATGTTCGTCATGCGCGAGCATGTCCGGGTACCGGTCCACCAACCATTTCGGGGGAGTCGCGGTGGGCGTGCCCAGAACGATGTGCAGCTTCTCGGCATGCAGAATGGCAAAAACACGATCCAGCCAATCCCATTCCAGGCGCCCGGGCTCGGGTTCGATGCGGCTCCAGGCGAACTCACCGATCCGCACCATCCGCAGACCGAGTTCCCGCATTTCGCGTGCATCCTGCGCCCAGAACTGTTCCGGCCATTGTTCGGGGTAGTAGCAGACTCCGAGTTTCATGATGTCCCCGTAGGCGTTAGGCGAGTTGGGTCGCCGGCATCGCCGATGGCGCGCCATGAGCGAAGATCCTGAGCAAGGCCTTGCCCGACTCGTCAAAGACATGAACACGGTCCCGCGGAATGGAAATGCCAAGCCGCTCTCCGGGGCGTGCGCTGAAGTGGCCTGGTGCCTTGATCACCCAGTTGTCGCGACCTTCCCCGGCGTCGACGTAGAAATAGGTGGCTTCTCCAAGGCGCTCCTGCCAACGCACGTCACGGTGCAAACGCGAGCCCTCGCCTCCGATCTCGGCGTCCTCGGGGCGAATGCCGATCGTGAGCGCCGTTCCTTGGCTGTGCCCCCGCGCATCAATGTTGGCCTCGAGACGTTCCCCGGTGCGCAGTTGCAACGTGGCGCGCTCTGAGGACGCATCGAGTAGCGTTGCGGCTGCGAAATTCATCTTGGGCGAGCCGATGAAACTCGCGACAAACCGATTGCGCGGGTGGTGATACAACTCGAGCGGCGTGCCGCATTGGGCCACGCTGCAGCTCTCTGCCGCATCCGAGTTGAGAAGGACGATCCGATCCGCGAGGGTCATGGCCTCGACTTGATCGTGCGTCACGTAGATGGCGCTCGCGCGCCCGAAGTCGCGGTGCAATTTGGCGATCTCGAAGCGCGTTTGAACCCGCAGAGCCGCATCCAGATTGGACAGCGGCTCGTCGAACAGGAACACTCCAGGTTCACGAACAATCGCGCGACCGATGGCCACCCGCTGCCGCTGTCCGCCGGACAGCGCCTTGGGCATTCGGTCCAGCAGGGAGTCGAGTTGAAGAATGCGTGCCGCGGCCATGACGCGACGCTGAATATCCGCCTTGTCGACCTTGGCCAGTCGTAGACCAAACGCCATGTTTTCGAACACGCTCATGTGCGGGAACAAGGCGTAGCTCTGGAACACCATGGCCACACCGCGTTTCGCCGGAGAGACGTCGTTCATGGGCTGGCCATTGATGAACAGGGCACCGCGGCTGATCGTCTCCAGCCCTGCAATCATGCGCAGCAGCGTCGATTTGCCACATCCTGAAGGGCCGACGAAAACGCAGAATTCGTTTTCGCCAATATTCAGGCAAACGTCCTTGATCACGGAGGCATGATCACCGTAGGCCTTGAACACATGATCCAGTTGAATGCTCGCCATGGCGTGATTTACTCCCTACGAAACTGTCCGGATTCGAGATTCATGCGCGCATCTCCGCAGTGAGGGCGGTGGTGGTCGTCAATGGGACTCACGCGGCACGGCATCGCCACGGCAGCCCACCAGAAAATCGAGATCCGCGCCCAGGTTGGCCTGCTGCACATGCTGGACGTAGAGCCGCGCATAGCCCGAGGCGGGAATCGCAGGCGCACTCCAGGCTGCTCTGCGACGTTCGAGTTCGGCTGCATCGACCAGCAACTGAAGATGCCGGCGCTCGACATCAAGCTCGATCATGTCGCCCTCTTGCACCAGTGCCAAAGGACCGCCAGCGGCGGCCTCGGGTGCGACATGGAGAATGACCGTGCCGTACGCCGTGCCGCTCATGCGGGCATCGGAGATGCGCACCATGTCGGTGACCCCGGCGCGCAACAACTTCGGGGGCAGTCCCATATTGCCGACTTCGGCCATCCCTGGATAGCCTTTCGGGCCGCAATTCTTCAACACCAGGATCGAGCTGGGCTCGACCGCCAGATCGGGGGCGTCAATGCGCTGCTTGTAGTCTTCGATCGATTCGAAGACGACGGCGCGCCCCGTGTGGCGAAGCAGCGCAGGCGTGGCTGCAGAGGGCTTGATGACGGCGCCATCGGGCGCCAAATTACCGCGCAGAACCGCCAGCCCGCCCTGCGCGACCAGTGGCTTGTCCAAAGGGCGGATGACCTCATCATCGAAGCACTCCGCCTGCGCAACGTTTTGCGCCAACGTCAGGCCATTGACGCTGACGGCGTCGGCGTGCAGCAGACCCGCCTCCAACAAGCGCCGCATCACTGCCGGCAGGCCTCCCGCGTAGTAGAAATCTTCCATCAGAAAACGCCCGGACGGCATGAGGTCGACGATGGTGGGAATGTCGCGACCCAGTCGATCCCAGTCCTCAAGGCTCAATGGAACACCCACACGACCGGCGATGGCCAGGAGGTGAATCACGGCATTGGTCGAACCCCCGATGGCTCCACAAACACGAATGGCGTTTTCAAAGGCGTGGCGAGTCAGGATGTGCGACAGGCGGACTTCACGCCGCACCATCTCGACGATCTGTCTGCCGGCCCGTTGGGCAAGCTCGGAGCGCCGCGAATCGACGGCGGGGATGGCGGCGTTGTCGGGCAGCGCAACACCGAGTGCTTCGGCCAGGCATGCCATCGTCGAAGCGGTTCCCATCGTCATGCATACGCCAGCTGAACGCGACATGCAACTCTCGGCCTGCATGAACTCGACATGACTCATGGTGCCCGCTGCAACGGCGGCAGCAAATTTCCAGACATGGGTTCCGGATCCGATCGTCTCGCCTCGGTAACGGCCATTGAGCATGGCGCCACCGGAGACCACGATGGTCGGAAGATCGACACTCGCCGCGCCCATCAGCGTCGCGGGGGTCGTCTTGTCGCAGCCGGCGAGCAGCACCACGCCATCGAGCGGATGGGCCCGCAAGGCCTCTTCGACGTCGATGCTGGCGAGATTGCGATACAGCATCGCCGTCGGTCGCATCAGTGTTTCGCCCAATGAACTCACCGGGAACTCCAATGGCAGTCCTCCGGCTTGCAGGACGCCATGGCGCACCTTGTCGGCAAGTTGCCGAAAGTGCTGGTTGCAGGGCGTCAGCTCGCTCCAGGTGTTGCAGATGCCGATGACAGGCCTGCCATCGAAGCTGTCATCCGGCAGTCCCTCGCTTTTCATCCAGCTGCGGTGAATGAAATGATCTTTGCTGCTGCCGCCGAACCAGGCTTGCGATCGGCGTTTTTTGGGAGGTGTCTCGGACATGAGCAAACTCAGGGCTGGAGCAATCCAGCGGGCTTTGAAGTTCAATCATCATACAAATAAAAAACATGCCGGTGATCCGGGTTTTCCCGTGGCACGGGTACGGGCGCGCGCAGCCCTTCGCCGAGCAGCACGGCGGTCATGCCGCGCTGTCGACACGGGATCTTGGGCTGTTGTGGCCGCATGGCCGTCTGCCATGCGGTTGCTCGAAGCCGCGGGCGGGCGAGCTTGCGCAGCCTGGGCGCAACGGCAGGATGAGGGCCTGTCACGCGAGTCTTGCGCCCGCGTTGCCCCAGGATGGTCCTGGGGCACGATTGCGACGTCAGGTCACGGCCTGGTCGGTCGCTGGTTTACGCCACAGATCGATTCCACCCTCTGCGGCGTGGATGTCGATTTCACGAAGCTCGTCAGGCGTGAAATGCAAGTTGGACAGAGCCCGCACGTTGTCGACGATTTGCTCGGGACGGCTGGCGCCGATGAGGGCCGAGGTCACCCGGTCGTGCCGGAGCACCCATGCCAGCGCCATCTGGGCCAGCGACTGACCGCGGCTGTGCGCAATGTCGTTGAGTTTGCGCGCGCGCAGGATGTTCTCGTCGCTGAGATGATCAGGACGCAAAGAGCCGCCACCGGGCCTGTGAATGCGGGCATCGCCCGGGACGCCACGCAGGTATTTGTTCGTCAGCAAACCCTGTGCCAGCGGCGTAAAGGCGATGCAGCCGGCACCAACCTCCCCCAGTGCGTCGAGCAAGCCGCCTTCGATCCAGCGGTTGAACAGGTTGTAGGAGGGTTGATGGATCAGCAGCGGAATGTTGTCCGCGGCGAGTAGCCTGGACATGGTGCGCGTGGCCTCGGCTGAGTATGAAGAAATGCCGACGTAGAGGGCTTTGCCCGACCGCACGGCCTGCGCCAAGGCAGAGGCTGTTTCCTCGAGCGGCGTATGCGCGTCGAATCGATGCGAGTAGAAAATGTCGACGTACTCCAGGCCCATCCGCTTGAGGCTCTGATCCAGGCTGGCGAGCACATACTTCCTCGATCCGCCGCCCTGCCCATACGGCCCGGGCCACATGTCCCAGCCCGCTTTGCTCGAGATGATGAGTTCATCCCGGTAGGGTTTGAAGTCACGTCGGAGATGGGTGCCGAAGTTTTCTTCCGCACTGCCGTATGGCGGACCGTAGTTGTTCGCCAGATCGAAATGCGTGATGCCCAGATCAAAGGCCGTGCGCAGCATGTCGCGCTGCCGATCCAGGGGTGTCGTGTCTCCGAAGTTATGCCAGAGCCCCAAGGAAATGGCGGGGAGATCGAGACCCGAGCGACCGCAACGGCGGTAAAGCATGGGGCCCTCGTAGCGCGATGCTGAGGCTTGGTATGTGGCCATGGTGGTTGACGTGAGGTTTGCGTTGCGCCCGGACTCGGGGCGGGAATTCAAGGCTGGGGGTTCAGGGCTGAGCCTTGAGGAAAAGATCACGATTCGGCATGAAATTCGCGTACAACGGAAGCAACGCGCCGCCGAGCCCGCGGGCATCGCTGCCCACCTGGCCGGCCATGATCGTGGGTTTTGCGACCCCTTGCCAATCGTAAAGCTCCAGTGCCTGTTGCACGTGGCTGATGAGCGCATCCAAAAGGCTGCGGCTGAACGAGCCGTCCATGATGACGCGGTCGATGTCGAGGAAACAGGCCGCGCTGCTGATCGCCATCGCGATCGCGGTGGATGCATTGGATAGCCAGACCTGCGTGTGCTCGAGCCACGGTGCCTGATGCGCGCGCGCATCGCGCCACGCGCCGGCGTCGAGTCCGGCAGCGCGATAGGCCACTTGCAACTGGTGCAGCGAGGCCAGGCTGAGCAACTGCGGTGGATAGTGCGGCTGGTTTGCGCTGGCCATGCCGACAGGCAACGAGCCCACCGCGCCGGCATTGCCATGCGCCCCGGCATGCAACTGACTGTCGAGAACAATGCCGCCACCAATGAAGGTGCCGACGTAGTAGTACAGGAAATTGCGCTCCGCGTGACCGCGGCCGACGACAAGTTCGGCCACACAGGCAGCCGTCGTATCTTTGACGAAGCTGATCGGGACATCGAACATCTCGCCGATGCGCTCGGGAATGTCGATGTTGGCCCATCGCTGGGCGATATCCGGCCCCATGCCGAGAAGTTCCTGCCAGCTCCCGAGTGACAGCGGCGCCGCAACGCCGATGCCACACAACAGCTTGGCCTTGTCGGCGTCGAGCGTCTGCAGGATGCGCGCCACCATGCCCTGGATTTCTCCGAACAGGACATCGGGTTCCGGCAAGGCATACTCGACACTCAGCCGCTGGCGCACGCGCGCGCAAAAATCAACCAGCAGCACCTCCGCGTTGTGCCGGCCAATCGTCAGGCCGATCGAGAATGCTCCATCCGGGTTCAAGGCCATGGGTACCGAGGGCTGACCGACCTTGCCTCGAATCCTGTTGAGCTTCAAGACCAGGCCGTCGGCATCGAGGCGGGCGATGATCAGCTGCACGGTCTGCGCCGTGAGATGCGTCATCCGCGCGATCTCGGCCTTCGAGGCACTCCCGCTGAGGCGAATCGCCTGGAGAACCACCCGTTCGTTGAACTGGCGCATCCCCACTTGATTGGAGCCCCGCGGCCGCAGCGTGGGCCTGGATACGGAGGACACCATCTGCTCCTGGTTCATGGGTCACTTGGCGGGGAAGCGTTGGGGCGCTCGGGTAGGCGCACTCCAGCCGTCAGGCTTCAAAGGCGGTGATGACGCCCTTCTTGAACAGGAAGTTGGCGAAAGGCTCCAACTCCCCGGTCTGCACGATGGCGTAGGCGCTGCGAACCCTGTCGTAAAAGGCAAAGCGCTCCACGGCCTCGCAGCCATTCGCACCCACACCCTCATGGCGCTCGACCAGCGCCAGGACGTCCCGTTGCAGGGCCGAGCGAAAACCCTCCGGCTGGTTGCCGACGTGCATGAAGGCAACGGGGCAGTCGACCGCACGATCCAGCGGGAACAGCGAGAGCACTGCCCGGCAAGCGCTGCGCATGCTGGTTCCCGACAAGCGGAACACGCGCTGGCTGGCACCCATGGACATGGCACAGAAGTTGGCATCGACAACGGCGATTTCATCTCCATGCCCCATTTCGCACAGGGTCTTCAACACCTCGGGGGTGAGGACGGGATCGATGTTTTTGAGCATGCAGATTTTGAGAAAGCAGGGTTGGAGAAATTGAACTTTCGGTCGGACAACGACGCGAGTCAGTCAACATGTGCGGGCCTGGAGAACGCGCTAACTCAGGCATTCTGCAGGCAAATCCTGTGCCTGCATGGCACCAGTCATCACGGCCACCGTGTCGCTCATGCTGATGCGTTTCGGGTTGACGATGGCCGCGCGCCGTCCGAGGCGCTGGATGTGGATCCGGTCGGCAATTTCGAACACATGCGGCATGTTGTGGCTGATGATGATCACCGGCAAGCCCTTGTCGCGCACGTTGCGGATCAACTGGAGCACCATATTGCCCTCCTTGACACCCAGTGCGGCCGTGGGCTCGTCCATGATGACGACATGCCGGGCGAAGGCCGCGCTGCGTGCAACGGCAACACCCTGACGCTGTCCGCCGGAGAGCGTCTCGACCGCCTGCGTGATCGACCGCAGGCCGATTTTCAGGCCGTCCATGTACGACTGGGATTCCACGAGCATGCGCTTCTTGTCCAAAAGGCGCATGAACCGCCCCAGCCTGCCGGGGCGCAAGATTTCGCGCCCGAGGAACAGGTTCTCCGCGATGGTCATCGCGGGCACCACGGCCAAGTCCTGATAGACCGTCTCGATGCCCTCGCGGCGCGCATCGATCGGACTCTTGAAGCTGACCTGGGCGCCGTCCAGGAGGATCTGCCCCTCGTCGGGGACCATCGCTCCCGAGAGCGCCTTGATGAGCGACGACTTGCCGGCGCCGTTGTCGCCGATCACGGCGAGGATTTCCCCGCTGCGCAACTCGAAGTCGGTGCCGTCGAGCGCGGTGACATGGCCGTAGCGCTTGGTGAGTCCGCGCGCTTCGAGCACCAGCTTTTGTGCCTGCATCTGGGACATGCTCATCTCCTCTTGTGGACCATCTGATCTGTCGCCACGGCGAGCAAAACCAAGATCCCCGTGATCAACATCTGGTAGACCGATTGCACCCCCATCAAGGTGAGCCCATTGACGAAGACGCCGACGATGAGGGCACCGACGAGCGACCCCAGCACCACGCCCCGGCCGCCGAACAGGCTGGTGCCGCCGAGCACCACCGCCGTGATGCTGGCCAGGTTGTCGGTCTGCCCCGCTTGGGGGTCGCCGACCCCCGTGCGTGCCACCGACAGCAGCGCGGCGATGCCGTAGAGCAGCCCAGCCGCGGTGTAGACACCCAGCAGAACCCGGTTCGTCGCGATGCCGGTCAGGCGCGCAGACTCGATGTTGTTGCCCACGGCATACACATGCCGCCCGGGTGCGGTATCGCGCAGCACCCACCAGGTCAGCAGATAAAGACCGAGCATCACCAGGGAACCCCACAGCACGGGCGCCCCGAACACCATCAGGGGATTACCCAGGGCCGTCATGGCTGGCGGCAGGTTGGTGATGGTCTCGGCGCCCGAGAAAATCTGTGTGAACGCGAAGGCAATGTTCAGCGTCGCCAGCGTGACGATGAACGACGGCAGTCGCGCCTTGGTCACGAGAAGGCCGTTGATCATGCCGAAGCCGGTGGACAGCGCAATGCCCACGACGATGGCCAGGTAGGGATCCCAGCCGTACTGGACGGCGAATTTCGCCATCGCCACATTGGCCAGCGCCATGATGGCGCCGCAACTCAAGTCGATGCCTGCCGTCAGGATGATCAAGGTCTGGCCGATGGCGATCGTGCCGACGACCATCACCTGTTGCAGGATGAGGGAGAAGTTTTGAAGACTGAGGAAGCGATCGCTCTGTGTCGAGAAAAACAGGCAGGCCAGGAGCAGCGCGGCGAGCGGTCCGAGACTGGATAAAGGCAGGAAGCCGGTGGGCCAATGAGCTCGAGTGAGTGATTTCACGATTTCTCCAGGCATGGTGTTGAACGACTTGTGCAAGCTCACAGGGGAGCGCAGGCACCACCTGTTTCGGCGCTTCTCATCGATCGAGCGGGCTTGCAAGCCCGGCGCGAGACAACGTGCAGACGCTCCGGGCGGCCGACGCGCGACCGCCCGACTGCGATGACTTAGCGGTTACCCCAGCACATGTCCATGCCGAACTTGGTTCCGCGACTCGGCACACCTGCCACCGGCTTGTCGGTGATCAGGTTGACGCCGGTGTTGTGGTAGCCGGAAACCATCTTGCCCGTCTTCGCGTATTCAACCCCGGCCTTGACGCCCAAGGCCGCCATCTTCAGCGGATACTGCTGCGCCGTCGCGGTGATGATGCCCTCTTTCACCTGCTCGACACCCTTGCAGCCGCCATCGATGGCGACGATCGCGACGCCCTCGGCTTTGCCCGCCTGCTTCAGGGCCTGATAGGCACCCGCTGCGGCCGGCTCATTGATCGCGTAGACCAAGTTGATGTTGGGATCCTTCTGCAGGCAGTTCTGCATGGCTGTCTGGCCTTTCGCCTGATCGCCGCTGGTGTCGGCCATGCACACGATTTCAGGCGACTTGGACAACTCGTTGCTCTTCGCGCTGTCCGCCTTCAATCCAAAACCCTTCATGAAACCATTGTGCCGCTGAGCGCCCACGGGGCTGCCGGGGAAGAGATCGAGCGTGGCGATCACCGGCTTCTTGCCCTTCATATCCACCCGCGCGTATTTGCCGATCAGTTCCCCCGCCTGGTAATTGTCGGTGGCGAACAGTGCATTCACGGCATTGGTCGGATCGGTGGGACTGTCCAGCGCGATGACCATGACCCCCTGCTTGCGGGCCTTTTCGATCGTCGGCACGATGGCCTTCGAATCCCCGGGAGTGATGAGGATGGTCTTCGCTCCTGCGGCCATCATGTTTTCGATGGCATTGACCTGGCTGGCGTTGTCGCCGTCGAATTTGCCCGCGGCCGTGATCAGCTTGGCGCCAAGCTTGGTCGCCTCTTGCTGCGCGCCCTTCTGCATGGTGACGAAGTACGGGTTGGTGTCCGTCTTCGTGATCAGGCCGATGACGGGTTGTCCCGCCGCGAAGCAGGCCCCTGCGTAACCCATTGCGGCCACTGCGAGCAATGCACTCTTGCGTTTCATGAAATGTCTCCTCTCTGAACGGATGGGAAGGTGGCGTTGAACAAGCCCGCCGATAGGGCCGTCTTGCATGCGACGATGCGTGGGCCTCGGCTGACTGCATTCTGGGCCTGGCGACTTACTAAATCAAGAGGATTAATTAATGGAAAACCCGGAATTTCAAGCTCGATCGAGCCGAAAAGCGGCGCCGCCCCCTCTCACAGGCGCGCGCGGGCCTGGCCAGGCGATGCCTGCATCCGCCTTGCCCTTGGCCGGTGCGGCGGCGACGTCACGCTGATACAAAATCAGTGTTAACCCTAAAAGCAAAAAAAATATCAGTCACCATCCTCGAATGATGTAGTTCGAGACTCCTGCGGCGACTAATCTTTGCCTGCGATGTGCCCCGGTGTCTCGCTGCTTGGAGAACCTGGCCGCCACAGCGCCCACGAAAAACAACGACGGAGACACCCATGGCCCCTTACCTCGAACTCGTTGGCATTCAAGAGCAGGACTCGTTCAAGGTCTGGGCTCACGGCTACCCGTACGAGACCGTGCGCTGGCACTTCCACCCCGAGTACGAGATCAATCTGGTCACCGATACGACAGGTCGCTACTTCGTCGGCGACAACACCGGCATGTTCGAGCCCGGGCAACTCTTCATGGTGGGGCCGAATCTGCCGCACAACTGGGTCAGCGACGTGCCCGACAAGCGCCCGATTGCGCAGCGCTGCATCGTCCTGCAGTTCTCGGGCAAGACGCTCAGCAGGGGCATTGCCGCCTTTCCCGAACTCTCTTACCTCGAGCGCCTGCTGACGCAGGCCCAGCGTGGCATCCTGTTCTCGCCGGCCGTGGCGCGGCGCGCAGCACCGCTGCTGAACGCCTTGCTCACCCTCAGCGGGGTTCAGCGTGTGCATCAGTTCCTGCTCCTGCTCGACATGCTGGCGCATGGGCAAGACAGCACCCTGCTGGCCACGCCGGCGTTTCGTCCCGACCCTGAGGGCTACCAGTCATCGGCCATCAACCAGGTTCTGAAATATCTCGCGGATCACCTGGGCGATCGCTTGCGCGAGATCGATCTCGCGCGCTATGCCAGCATGGAGCCCAGCGCCTTCTCGCGCTTTTTCCACCGCCACACCGGGGTGTCCTTCGTGCAGTACCTCAACCGTCTGCGCGTCGGCCGTGCCTGCGAACTGCTGATCACCACCGACAAACCCGTCACCAGCATCTGCTACGACTGTGGCTTCAACAATGTGTCGAACTTCAACCGCCACTTCCTGGCCTTGAAAGGCATGCCGCCATCGCAGTTCAGGCGCTACCACGAGCTCAACGCCGAGCACGAGGCTTACGGATAAGACGCCGGCGAACCCTTCTTCAGAGCGTGATTCGGACCCCACGGCCACTGTGGGATCGAGCGCCGCTTTGCCTCAAAACCGAACCTCAATATCGAGATGAACGACATCGACAACCTGATGCAAGCCGTGGTCTGCCATGGACCGAAAGACTATCGCCTCGAACGCGTGGCGCGGCCCACGGCTGGTCCCCATGAGCTGGTGATCGAGATCGGCGCGTGCGGCATTTGCGCCAGCGACTGCAAGTGCTACTCGGGCGCCGCCATGTTCTGGGGCGGCGAAGGCAAACCGGCTTGGGTGAAGGCCCCGGTGATCGCAGGCCACGAATTCTTCGGCTACGTCGTCGAGGCAGGGCCGGGGGCAGCGGAGCACTTCGGCGTCGCGATCGGCGAGCGCGTGATCGCCGAGCAGATCGTGCCGTGCGGCAAGTGCCGTTATTGCACGTCCGGCCAGTACCACATGTGCGAGGTCCACAACATCTTCGGATTCCAGCGCGTGGTGGCGGATGGCGGCATGGCCGAGTTCATGCGCATTCCCGCAACGGCCCGGGTCCACAAGATTCCCGATGGGGTCACGCTCGCGGACGCGGCCATGATCGAGCCCATGGCCTGCGCGGTTCACACCGTGAATCGGGCCGACATCCAACTGGACGATGTCGTCGTCATCGCCGGCGCCGGCCCTCTGGGGCTGGGCATGGTTCAGGTGGCCAAGCTGAAGACGCCGAGGAAGCTCGTCGTCATCGACATGGTCCCGCAGCGCCTGGCGCTCGCCGCGGCGTTCGGCGCCGACGTCACCATCAACCCCGCGGTCGACGACGCCAAGGCGATCATCGACAAGCTGACTTCGGGATATGGCTGCGATGTGTACATCGAATCGACCGGCGTGCCAGCCGGCGTCACCCAAGGTCTCGAGCTGATACGCAAGCTCGGGCGCTTCGTCGAGTTCAGCGTCTTCGGCAAGGACACCAGCGTCGACTGGTCCATCATCGGCGACCGCAAGGAACTCGACGTTCGCGGCGCGCATCTCGGGCCGTACTGCTATCCCGTCGTCATCGATTTGATGGTCAGGGGCCTGCTCACCTCGCGCGGCATCGTCACCCACAACTTCTCGCTGGGCGAATGGGAGCAGGCGTTCGCGCTCGCCAACTCGCTGGACTCGATCAAGGTTCTGCTGAAACCCTGATGCACCCGGCCATGAACGCGACCATCCCCCATGTCATCGGTGTCGACATCGGCACCCAAAGCACCAAGGCCGTGCTGGTGACGGCAGCGGGCACGATCGTGGCGCAGCGTTCGCGGGCCTACCAAGTCGAAACGCCAAGGCCGCTATGGGCGCAACAGTGGCCCGATGTCTGGCTGCAAGCCGTGGTCGAGAGCGTGCGCGAACTGATGGCCAGCGTCGACATTCAACCGGCGTCGGTCCGGGCGATGTGCGTCACCAGCCTGTACGGCGGCAGCGGCATCCCGGTGGACAGGCAGGGCAAGCCGCTCTACCCATGCCTGATCTGGATGGATCGCCGCGCGCAGGACGAAGTCGACTGGGTGCGGCGCCACGTCGACGTCCAGCGGCTCTACGACATCACCGGCAACGGCATCGACAGCTACTACGGCTACACGAAAATGCTCTGGCTGCGCGACAAGGAACCCGAAATCTGGAAGCGCATCGATCGCTTCCTGCCCCCGAACACCTATGTCAACGCCCAGTTCACCGGGCAGGTCGCGGTCGACCACAGCTCGGCCGGCAACATCGGCGGCGTCTACGACGTGACCCGGCGTTGCTGGTCTGACGAAGCGCTGGCCATGCTCGGCATGGCGCGCTCGATGATGCCCGACCGGCTCGTCGAGTCCAGCGACTGCGTCGGCCCGCTGTTGCCCCAATGGGCGCAGGCGATGGGCTTGCCGGCGGGCCTGCCGCTGATGGCCGGCGGCGTCGATGCTGCCGTGGCCACGCTGGCCGCCGGTGCCGCCCGGCCGGGCAATCATGTGGCCATGATCGGCACCAGCATGTGCTGGGGCACGATCCGGCAAAGCGTGGACGCGCGCCATGGGCTCATCAGCATGCCGCATGTGTTCAACGGCAGCAAGGACCTGTACGTGTTCGGCGGCGCCATCACCGCGGGGGCCTCGGTCACCTGGTTTCGCGAGACCTTCTGCCAGGCCGAGATCCTGGCGGGCGCGGCCCAAGGCGTCGATCCTCACGCCGTGCTCGAGCGCGACGCCGTCGAGCTGCCACCGGGCAGTGACGGCATCCTGTTCCTGCCCTACCTGATGGGTGAGCGCAGCCCCGTGTGGGACGCCCAGGCCAGCGGCACCTTCGTCGGGCTCAGCCTGCACCACGGCCGCCCTCACCTCTACCGCGCCGTGCTCGAAGGCATCACCTACGCCCTGCACCACAACATGCAGGCCGGCGTCCGGGGCATGGGTGCCATCGATCCGGGACTGGTGGTGGTGGGCGGCGCCAGCCACTCGGACCTGTGGATGCAGATCATCGCCGACGTCACCGGGCGCGAAGTGTTCACGATCGCCGAAGACGTGGAAGCCTCGCTCGGCGCCGCCATGCTGGCCGCATTCGGCGCCGGTCTGGTCGACGCCGACCAGGTCGCGCGGGGCTGGGTTCAACCCAGGGCGCGCGCGTCGCCACGCGCCGATGTGCACCGGCATTACGCCGCCCTGTTCGAACAGTACATCGCGTTGTACCCGGCTGTCAGGCCGGTGATGCACCGCTTGCGTGAGATCGCCAAGGAGGGACGCACCGTGGAATGAATCCAGAACCTGTCAGTCATGCATCAGAACCCCCGCGATCGACACCGCCGGGGCGAGTCGGAGACAAACCGCGTGTGCTGGCGTCGCTGATGACGGCGCCTCACCCGGATTGGCGTGCAGTTCCATCAAAATCGGAGAAGAGCATGTTGAACACCCTTGCATCGAAACTGACCAGCGCCGCGGCGCTCGTGGCCTTGACTCTGGGCGGGAGCGCCGCATTCGGCGCCGCCGTCACCAATGCCAAGATTGCCTTCCTGATGCCCGATGAGGCATCGACCCGCTACGAGTTGCACGACAAACCCGGCTTCATCGCCGAAGTGAAGAAGTTGTGCCCGACTTGCCAAGTTCTCTACCAAAACGCCAACGGCAATGCCTCGCGGCAACAGCAGCAGTTTGACTCGGTCATCTCGCAGGGCGCGAAGGCCATCGTCATCGATCCGGTCGATTCGTCGGCGGCGGCCTCGCTGGTCAAGCAGGCGCAGGCCCGCGGCATCAAGGTCATTTCCTACGACCGACCCATCCCGGGCGCCAAGGCCGACTATTACGTCTCCTTCAACAACGAAGGCATCGGCAAGGCCATTGCCGCATCACTCGTGGAGCATCTCAAGGCGATGGGCGTGCCCACGACGGGTGACGGTGGCCTGCTCGTGGTCAACGGTTCGCCGACCGACGCGGCTGCAGGCCTGATCAAGAAGGGCATTCACGAAGGCCTGGCCGGCAGCGGCTACAAGATCCTGGCCGAGTACGGCACTCCGGATTGGGTGCCGGCCAAGGCGCAGCAATGGGTGAGCGGACAGATTTCGCGCTTCGGCAGCAAGATCATTGGCGTCGTCGCCGCGAATGACGGGACCGGCGGGGCCACCATCGCGGCATTCAAGGCCGCCGGCGTCCATCCGATTCCTCCCGTCACCGGGAACGACGCGACCATCGCCGGGCTGCAATTGATCATCGCCGGCGATCAGTACAACACCATCTCCAAGCCGAGCGAGATCGAGGCTGGCGCTGCCGCCAAGGTCGCGGTCGAGCTGCTGTCCGGCGAGACGCCCAAGGCCGACACGATGCTCTACGACACGCCATCCCAGCTGTTCACGCCCGACGTGGTGACCGCCAAGAACCTTAAGGCGGAGATCGTCGACAAGATGATGGGCGGCAAGCCGATCGAGTCGGCCTCGGTCCTGTGTGTCGGCAGCTACATCGCCGGCTGCAAGAAGCTCGGCATCACGCCGTAACCGACATGGAACCCGCCCACGCGCAACGGCCGGCACCCACCGGCGAACCCGTCCTCAGCCTTCGCGGAGTCTCCAAGCGCTTCGGCGCGGTGGCGGCGCTGACTGACATCGATCTCGACGTCCATGCGGGCGAGGTCGTTGCGCTGGTTGGCGACAATGGCGCCGGCAAATCGACCTTGGTCAAGGTCCTTGCCGGCGTGCATCAGCCAACCGCCGGGACCATGGCGTTCTGCGGCCAACCCGTGACCCTCGAGGATCCGAGCGCTTCGCTGGCGCTGGGCATCGCCACCGTCTTCCAGGACCTGGCGCTGTGCGAGAACCTGGACGTCGTCGCCAACATCTTTCTCGGCCGGGAACTGCAGGCGCTGCGCCTGGACGAGGTGGCGATGGAACTCAAGGCGTGGACGCTGCTCAAGGAGCTGTCGGCGCGCATTCCGAGCGTTCGCATCCCGGTTGCGTCGCTCTCCGGCGGCCAGCGTCAGACCGTCGCCATCGCCCGCTCGCTGCTGCTCGAGCCGAAGCTGATCTTGCTCGACGAGCCGACCGCGGCGCTCGGCGTTGCGCAGACGGCCGAGGTTCTCGACCTGATCGAGCGCGTCCGCGACCGCGGTCTCGGCGTGCTCATGATCAGCCACAACATGGAGGATGTGCGCGCCGTCGCCGATCGAATCGTGGTGCTTCGGCTCGGCCGCAACAACGGCGTCTTCCATCCCGATGCCTCGAACCAGGAGCTGGTGAGCGCCATCACGGGCGCCACGGACAACTCCGTCTCGCGTCGATCCGAGCGGCGTGAGGCCCAACTCCATCAGACTCACGACCGAGAGCAGCCATGACCACCGACACTGGAGATACCCCGCAAGCCAAGCCGCTGCTCGACCGCAGCGACGAGCGTGTGAAGCATGAGCGCGGCATCGCCGGCGCGATTCGCACCTTCATCGACCGCGTGCGCTCGGGCGACATCGGCTCGCTCCCGGTGGTTGTCGGGCTGGCCATCATCTGGACCATCTTCCAGAGCCTGAACCCCATCTTCCTGTCCAGCAACAATCTCGTGAACATGCTGTTCGACGCCTCCACGGTGGGGGTGATTTCGCTGGGCATCGTCTGCATCCTGATGCTCGGGGAGATCGACCTGTCGGTCGGCTCGGTCAGCGGATTCGCCTCGGCGCTGGTGGGTGTGCTGTGGGTCAACCAAGGCTGGCCCGTCGGGCTTGCGATTGCCGCTGCGGTCCTGAGCGGCGCGTTCATCGGATTCATCTACGCCCAACTGTTCAACCGCTTCGGCATGCCCAGTTTCGTGTCCACCCTCGCGGGTTTGCTCGCGATCCTCGGCATGCAACTCTACATTCTCGGGCCCACCGGGTCGATCAACCTGCCCTATGGGTCCGGTCTGGTCAATCTCGGCCAGTCCTTGTTCATGCCGCACAGCGTCGCCTATCTGGTGGTGACTCTGGCGGGCCTCTTGATGTTCGTGACGGGCTTTCGCACAGCCGCCCGGCGCCGGCAGGCCGGCCTGTCCTCGGAGTCGATGAACGCATTGCTGCTGCGCGCCATCGTCATCACGGTCGTGCTGGAATTCCTCGTCTACTACTTCAACCTGGACCGGGGTGTCCCCTGGATGTTCGGCATCTTCGTGGGCCTGGTCGTCGTCATGGGCTACGCCCTGACACGCACCCAATGGGGCCGCGCCGTGCATGCGGTGGGCGGCAATCGCGAAGCCGCGCGCCGCGCCGGCATCAACGTTCGGCTGATCTACACCAGCGTCTTCGTCCTGTGCTCGATGCTCGCCGCATTCGGCGGCGTGCTCGCCTCGGCGCGCCTGGCCTCGGCAAGCCAGCAGGCCGGCACGGGCGATGTCAATCTCAATGCCATCGCCGCTGCCGTGATCGGTGGAACCAGCCTCTTCGGTGGCCGCGGCAGCGCCTATTCCGCCCTGCTGGGCATCATCGTCATCCAATCCATCTCCAGCGGACTGACGCTGCTCGACCTGTCGTCGTCGCTGCGCTACATGATCACCGGCGGTGTGCTGGCCATCGCCGTGATCGTCGACTCGCTGGCACGCCAATCGCGCGTGTCACACGGCCGGGCCTGAGTCCCCGTGGCGCGAACCATGGCGCCATGCAGCCTGCGCCGCCGAGCCCGCGAGGCTTGGCGGCGCCGCATCGTCAAAACGCCTTGACGAGTTCCGCCCGCTTTTCGTCATACTCCTGCTTCGTGATCAGGCCGCGCTGGTACGCGTCCTTCAGAATCGCCAGTCGATGCTCGATCCCCTCGGGGCTGTTGCGCGGATAGTTCTGGCTGGGCTGCGGCACGGCCATGGGGGCTGCGGTGCTCGGCGCGTTCGGCGCTACGGCAGCGTTGGGGGTTGCAACCGCGTTGGGCGCCTGGATCTGCTGAAGCGCAATCTGCAGCCAGTCGGCCCGCTTGTTGCTCGCCATGGGACTCGACAACTGCACCTTGCCTGCAACGCTCCGGTTGCCATAGTGGAAGACCGGCTTTTGCATGGAGCCGCGATATTGGTCGTAGAAGTTGTCGCGCGCGTCATGCACGATGAGATCGAGCTTGCCGTCATGCACGAAAATCCGCCCCGTCACCGCCGTGGGCCCGACGAAGAACGCGCCGTTTCGGCGCGATGCGCTTGAAAAGACGATGTCCTGCCCTGGCTGCGCGGTCGCCAAGGCGTGCGCCAGCGCGGGCACCAGGTCTTCGAGCTCTGCGTTGCCGAACAAGGGTTCTTCCCCATCCTTGGCAGCGAAGTTGATCGAACTCAGGGCACGACCCAGGCCCTCGATGGGGAGCGTGACGGGCTGCTGGTTCGGCGCCGCGCCGCTCTCGGCCGGCACGATGTGAATCAGGGAAAACTCGCCGATCTGCCATTCGGTGCGACCCGGCTCGGCCATTGCCAGCCGCGGGGCGCTTTGCCCGAAGGCCGAGCCGAGCCACCCGGCCTGCGCCGCTGGGGTGCTGCCGAGAGACAAGGCTAGCGCCAGCCCGATGGGCGCGAGCAACGGGATTTTTGCGTTCATGGTGCGTTCCTGCTTGATGATGAATGGGTGGATAACTCTAGCCTAATCCGCTCGGCCTTCCCGCGCAGGCAAGACCAGAGCTGCGCCCACAGCCTGCCGCGGTCCGCGTGCCCGACTCGGCCATAAAAAAAGCCAGCCCGCTTCCGAAGAAACGGCGCTGGCTCAAGTCCTACTCTGGAGAGACTCGTAATGCAACGGGTCGCGAGACAACCGATCAGAACCAGGTTTCGACCTGGACGCCGACGCTGTTGCCGCTGGTGGAGGCGCCACTGACACCATAGCCGGGCAGGCCGTTGTCACCGTTGTAGGGCCCAGCATTCGATGGGTCGTTCGCGGCGGCGGCATTCCAGGACGCATGGGTGAAGTACAGGCGGATTTCAGGCCGCGAGTAATACACCTTGGCGTCGGGGACGATGCCAAGGCCGATGGTGGCGATGGTCAGCTTCTCGGTGGGGTTGCCGTCGGGGGATTTGGTCATGTGACCGAGCTGGCCGATGACCCGCAGGTTGTTGGTCAGGGCATAGGCGAAGCGCGCACCGATCGAGGTGTTTTTGTACGCCACCAGGCCGTTGGAGTAGGCAACCAAATTGTTCGCCGAACCGGCATCGTGGTGGCCGTAGACCAAGTCGGCCTGGCCGCTGAAGTTGCCGACTTGCCAATTCAGCGCATCAGCAAGCCGCCAGGCCTTGGCGCTGGTGGGCGACAAAGGCGCACCAAAGTTTTGTGCCAGTGATGCCGAGCCACGCGCCAACTGCAACCACAACACGTTGCCGGCGCCGAGCGCAGGGATGTCCTGGTTGTGCTGGAGGCTGATCGCCTCACCCGTGGTGCCACCGACGGCGTTGCTCTTGGTCACGGTACCCGTGATGCGCAATGTGCCGCCTGGGTTGACCGGGAGTCCGGTGTAGTCGAAGTTGAAGCGGCGTCCAGACAGTCCTGTCCCCGGGATTGCCGGGGCGCCATTGCCGGCGTCGCCAAAACCCTTATAAGAGTCAGAGCCGAAATACGCCAAGCCGAGTTTTCCGGGGCCAAGGCCGATATTGTCGGCACCGCCGCCCACGCCATCCATGCGCACGAAGAAATGGTCGAGCATGTCGATATTGGCGCGGCCGTAGAAACGCTTGCCGGCCCAGAAATGCACATTGGGGGCAAAGTCGACCCCGCTGATTTCCGAATACATCTGCTCGAAACTGGCCGACGACGTTCCGATGTCGGTGCCGGGGCTGTATTCGTTGATCATCACCATATTGTGGTATTTGACCCCGTTCGCCGTGCCGTAATCGTTGAAACCGAATTCGCCGTACAAATTGCACTCATTACCCAGCCGGTAATGCCCCGCATCCACACCCGGCAGGTTGTAGCACTGACGCGACGGGCCGCCATTGGAGCTGGCGGACGTCGTGCCGGCGCCGGCACGAAAATAACCGTTGAAGCCGAACGTGTCGGCATGTGCTGGGGCGGCCATGCCGAAAGCCGCCGCCACCGCCAACCCCACGGCGGACAGATTCATCCTTGCAATAAGCTTCATGACTTTATCTCCGTTTATATAAATCCCGAGGCTTCAAGCTCGAAATTGTTGATGAAACGCCCTCTCGCGCCTCAAAAATCATTCTGTATCAAGTCACCACGTCTTGGATGTTGAATGGATTGGCCTCCTCCTCCTGACTCCCATGTCAATGTTTATTCATAATATGAATGCGTCTGACCATTCGCAAGCAAAGAGCAACATATTGCAATGCAGCATGTTGCAATGCCCCGACATTCCTTTTGCACCGGGTTTCCACGGCGGCGCGCACCAGAATGCGCAGGTCCGTCTGCGGGTTAACCCGGTCAGATTTCCAGACCACTTGCTGGTGTTCACTGCGCGGACGCCTCATGTCTGGCTCGCCTGAAAATCGCACACCAGAATGGCTGCCAGATCCGCCCTCAGGCTTTGCGCGAAGGCACTGTGCGCCGGATGGTGGAGATAGGTGTCGCGGTCCGCGGTGTCGAGAAAACTCAGCATGGCGACGTGGGTGTAGCCATGATCCAGCCGCTCGGGGCTGATGTTGGAGCCTGCCTCCACCGCTGCGATGCCGCTGATGCGCGTGGCCATTTGGGCGAAACCCTGCAGATGCTGCGCGATGCGCGCCTGTGAAGTTTCAGGCGCGAACCTCATCAGCACCACATGGCGCAGCCGCGCCTGCGCGGCGCCCAGGGCGCGCAGCACGTCGTGGCAGGCGCCCATGGTGTGATAGTCGGTCTTGCCGGCGGGGCTTTTCTCGTCGGTCAGCTTGGTGTTGTCGGGAGCGAGGATGCGATACCAGGCGCCGTGGACGTGATCGACGAAGTGCGTCCAGGCATAAGCCCAGATGCGGTCGTACCAGTCCCAGTAGCGCTGCTCGCCCAGACGCAGCGCGAGGTGCGCGGCGGCGGCCAGACTTTCGGCCTGGACCCAGAAATATTTGTCGCCATCGCAAACCGCGCCATCGGGGTCGAAACCGTAGACCAGGCCGCCATGCGCCTCGTCCCAGCCGCGGCGCATGGCGGTGTCGAAGAAGGTCTGCGCACGCCGCAGCAGCCACTCGGGCCGCGCGTTGGCGGGCAGGCGCTGTTCGAGTTGCAGCAGCAGCTTGGCCCATTCGGTGAGGTGGCCGGTCTGGTAGCCCCAGGGGCGGAAGATGTTGGTCTTGTCGTGGCGGTTGAAGTCCCAGTCCACGCTCCAGTCGGCGCGGTAGTGCTCCCAGACCAATCCACCAGCCAGGTCGGCCTGTCGCAGCGCGACGGACTCGGCCAGCCGCAGCGCGCGCTGCAGGTAGCGTTGCTCGCCGGTGGCGTCGAAGGCGGCGAGCAGGGCTTCGCAGGCATGCATATTGGCGTTTTGGCCGCGGTAGGGGCCCAGGCGCCAGTCGGGCGTGGCTTCGTCGGCGTAGAGGCCGTGCTGCGGTTCCCAGAAGCGCTGCTCCATCAGCGCCCAGGTCTGTTCGAGGCCGGCCCGCGCATCCTCCAGGCCAGCCATCAGCGCATGGGCGTGGGCCAGCAGCACGAAGGCCAGGCCATAGCAATGGTTGGTGCCGTCGCGCACCGTGGCATGGCCGTCACGCCAGTCGATCTCCCAGGCGTAGCCGCCTTGCGGCTGGGCATGGCCATGCTGCAGAAAGGCGAGCGCATGGCGGGTGCGCTCCAGGTCTTCGGCCTGGCCGAAGCGGCGGTAGGCGGTGGCGTGGTTGAAGACGAAGCGGGCACTGCTGACGAGGTGGCGGGTGTGCGCGTCGTACACCGTGCCATCGTCCTTGTAGTAGTGATGAAAGCCGCCGCTCGGGTCGACGCCATGGGAGGCATAGAAAGCCAGGGTGCGGCGGATATGCTCGCGCAGGAACCCGGGCGCCCGAAAGTCGTCCACGGCTGGAACGGCCGACGGTACTGATGGAGAAGCGAGAGCGGCCATGACACATCAAGCCGAAGCAGCAATGGCCTGGCCGCAGCCGCTGGAGGCGGACGCCAGGCCAGCCAGGGCGACCGCCACCGAGCGCAAGCCGTCCACGCCGCTGGCCAGCGGTGCGCCATGTCCCGCGCAGGCGGACACGAAGGCGCGCACGGACTGGGCATGCAGGTCGGCATGCCCGACGGGGATGGCGTGCTCGCCTCGGGCGTCGCGCAGGGTGATGACGGGCGTGCCCGAGACGGTGAGGGATTGCATGCAGTTGAGCGTGCCCTCGGTGCCGAGCAGGTCCAGGCGTGTGAGGGTATGCGCGGCGACGAAGGATTCGTGCAACTGTGCCAGCACCCCGCCCTCGAACGCCACGATGCTCATGGCGCCGTCCTCCAAGCCGGCCTGGGTCAGGCCGTTGTGCTGCGCCACGGTGTGGATGGTCTGTGGCTCCGTGCCCAGCACGAAGCGCAGCAGATCCACATCGTGCACCAGGATGTCGAGCACCACGCCGCCGCCGGCATCCGGCTGGTTCAGGCGCCAGCCATGCAGCTGACGCGGCAGGCTCACGGCGTGCGACAACTGCACGCCATGCACGCGGCCGATGGCGCCCTCGGCGAGGAGCTCGCGCAGGCGCTGGTGCGCGAGTGATCCGCGCAGATGGTGGTTGGTGGCGAGGACCCGCTTGCGCAGCGCGGCGTGCCGCACCATCTGCGCGGCATCGTCGAGGTTGATCGCCAGGGGCTTTTCGCACAGCACATGGCAGCCGGCGTCGAGCGCGGCCAGGGTTTGCGGGGCATGCAGCTCGTTGGTCGAGCTGATGTAGACCGCGTCGGGCCGGGCCTGGGTGAACAGCGCGTTCAGGTCGGTGTAGCTCTGGGCGACGCCCTGCGCCGCAGCGAAGTCGCGGCCGCGCTCCGCGCTGCGCGAATAGACGCCGACCAACTCCTGGCCCTCGATGCCACGCATCGAGGCGCAAACGCGCTCAGCAATCCGGCTGGCTCCGATCAATCCCCAACGCATCTCATCGTCCTCGCTGTTGTCCACATCGTGAGTTGCCGAAACGCCGATCGCGGCGGCCCGACTGTGTTCTCACGCCCCGATACGCGCTTCTGTCTTGAGGTCGAAGCAGACCAGTTTGCTCAGATCGAGGAACAGATCGACGTCCTGACCAATCCGCAGTTCCGCATCGGGTTCGAGACGGGCGGTGAACTCGACACCACCGATCTGCAGCACGACCAGCGTGTCGGAACCTGTCGGCTCGATCACTTCGACACGGGCACGCACCGCACAACGCAGCGGACCGGCCGCGCCGCGGTCGTGCGACAGGCAGATGGCTTCCGCGCGCAACCCCATGAGCACTTCCTGCCCGATATGAGCCGAGAGATCGACCTGCGCGGTGGGAACATCGATGATCGCCTTGCTCCCCTGCGCGCCGCCCAAGGTGAGTTGCCAGCCGATGTCCGAACGGGTGACATGAACCTTGGCCAGATTCATGCGCGGCGAGCCCATGAAGCTGGCGACAAAGGTGTTGGAGGGGCGGTTGTAGATCTCGTAGGGCGTGCCCAGTTGCTGGATGACACCGCCCTTCATCACCGCGATGCGGGTGGCCAGGGTCATGGCCTCGATCTGGTCGTGGGTGACGTAGACGATGGTGGCGCGCAGGCGCTGGTGCAGCTTCTTGAGCTCGGTGCGCATGTCCAGACGCAGTTGCGCGTCGAGGTTGGACAGGGGTTCGTCGAACAGATAAAGCTTGGGTTCGCGCGCCAGTGCGCGGCCAATGGCGACACGCTGGCGCTGGCCGCCGGAGAGCTGGCGCGGCTTGCGGTCGAGCAGGTGTTCGATGTGCAGCAGCGCGGCCACACTGCGCACGCGCTCGGCACGCTGCGCCTTGGGCACCTTGCGCATGGCCAACGGGAACTCGATGTTCTTTTCCACCGTCATGTTCGGGTACAGCGCGTAGGACTGGAACACCATGGAGATGTTGCGGTCCGCCGGCCCCAGCGCGGTGATGTCCTGATCGTCCAGCCGCAGGGAGCCGCCCGTGGGCTCTTCCAGCCCGGCGATGATGTTCATCAGCGTGCTCTTGCCACAACCCGATGGACCGACGAGGACGAGGAATTCGCCATCGGCCATCTGAATGGTGACGTCGTGCAGCACCTTGACGGCGCCGAAGCTCTTGTTGACAGCGAGGAGGTCGAGGGTTGCCATGTGTTTCAGCCCTTGACGGAGCCCGCCATGAGGCCCCGCACGAAATACTTGCCGGAAAGGATGTAGACAATCAGCGTGGGGACCGCGGCGATGATGGCTGCGGCGAAATACACGTTGTATTCCTTGACGCCCATGGAGCTGTTGACCAGGTTGTTCAACGCCACCGTCAGGGGCGAAGAGGAGTAGCTGCTGAACGTGGAGCCGAAGAGGAACTCGTTCCAGATGTTGGTGAATTGCCAGATGACGGTGACCACGATGATGGGCGCGCTGTTGGGCAGGAGGATGCGCCACAGCACGCCGAAGAAGCCCGCTCCGTCCATGCGCGCCGAACGCACCAGTTCATGGGGAAACGCGGAGTAGTAATTGCGGAAAAACAGTGTGACGAAGCCGATGCCGTACACCACGTTCACGAAGATCAGGCCCTTGATGGTGCCCGACATGCCCAGCACACCCAACAGGCGCGCCATGGGAATGAGCACGATCTGGAAGGGGATGAACACCGCGAACAGCAAGCCCGCGTAAAGCCACTGGGAGCCCCGAAACTGATACTGGGTGAGGATGTAGCCATTGAGCGCGCCAATCATCGTGGAGATGGCCACGGCCGGGATGGCGATGAGAAAGGAGTTGAGAAAATAGGGTTTGAGGCCATGCGCCGAAACACCGATTTGCGCCGTACCCCATGCGGTGAGCCATGGCTGCAGGGTCCAGCGCCCGGGCAGGGCGATGAGGTTGCCGGTTTCGATTTCGCTCAGCGGCTTGAACGCGTTGACCAGCATCACATACAGCGGGATCAGAAAAATCAGCGCCATGACAATGAGCACGGCGTAGAGCGCCACGCGCGAGGCGCGCAGGCGCGGCACGGCGCGGGCGCCCGGAACTGCAAGGGCATGCTCAGCCATGTTGGATTCTCCGGACTTCACTCACCAGATAGGGCAGCACGAACAGGCCCACGGCCAGCAGCATGAGGACCGAACTGGCCGACCCCACGCCCATCTCGCTGCGCGTGAAGGTGTATTGGTACATGAACACCGAGGGCAGCCAACTGCCGTTGGCCGGGCCGCCGCTGGTCAGTGCCACCACCAGGTCGTACGACTTGATCGCCATGGTCACCAGCACCACGAAGGCCGAGGCAAAAACGGGCGCGAGTTGCGGAATGATGACGTGCACATAGATTTGCCAGGTGCGAGCGCCGTCGATGCGCGCCGCGTTCACCGGCTCGGTGTCGATGCCGCGCAGCCCGGCGATGAACATGGCCATGATGAATCCGGTGGCCTGCCAGATGGCAGCGACCACGATGCA
>JAJXUC010000016.1 GCA_021783435.1 Pseudomonadota bacterium
CATTTCGTCGATCAATCCGGAACAGCAGAGCAATGTCAACCCCAATGCGAACGGCTATCGCAACACCACGATCAACGGCTCGATCGTGCAGGAGCTGACCCCAGGGCAATCGCTGGGGCTGCGCGCCTTTCGCAGCGAAGGCCGGGCCAGTTACGACAGCTATGGCTCCTTCGCCAGCCCGACGGATACCAATCTGAGCAGCACCACGCAGTCCTTGTATCAACTGTTCAGCGATAACCAGTTGACGACGACCTGGACCTCGCACCTGAGCCTGTCGCAACAAGCGACTGCGAACACGGTGGACAACTTCAGCGCGTATCCGTACAGCATCAACTACCGCACCCGGACCCAGCAACTGCTGTGGCGCAATGTGATTCAACTCGACAGCGCCTGGACAGCCACGGCCGGATTGGATCTGCAGCGCCAGACCATCACGTCGCTGACCGGCTCCGTCAGCGCCACCAGCCGCAATGCCAACGCGGTGTTCGTCGGCTTGAATGGCGCGTTCAGCGGCAATCAAATCCAGTTGAACCTGCGCCACGACAGCATCGACGGTTATTCGGGCCAGAACACGGTTTATTGGGGGTACGGGCGTGCGCTGGGCGGCGGCTTCAAGGCCATTGCCAGCTATTCCACCGCGTTCAACGCCGCTCCGCTGGGCTACCTGTACGCACCGTACTACGGCAACCCCGCGTTGCGGCCGGAGAAAGCCCATTCCGCTGAGGCCGGGCTGCAATGGTCGCAGGGGCCGAACGTGCTGCGTGCCACGCTGTTCCAGACCCAGGCGACCAACCAGTGGATCTATGACTACAACACCGGCATGTTCCAGAACATCGCCAGCAGCCGGACCCGCGGCCTGGAACTGACGGGTCGCGGTGCCTGGGATGGTTGGGCCTATGACGCCAACCTGACCCTGCAGCAGCCTGTGAATACCAGTTTGCCGGGTGACCCGACGTTGCAGCGAAGGGCGCGCAGCCTGGCCAATGTCAGCGTGAACCACGCCATCGGCAATGTGCTGTATGGCGCAACCGTGCATTACAGTGGGCCGCGCTGGGACAGCGATGCCAACGGCAATCCGGTGACGCTCGGAGCCTATACCCTTGTCGACCTCACCGCCAGCGGTCCGATCACGCCGCAGTGGAGTTGGAATGCGCGGGTGCAAAATCTGTTCGACAAGAAGTATCAGACGGCCTACAGCTACAACCGCGAACCCTTCGGCGTCTTTCTGGGTCTGACCTGGCGACCGTTGGGTTCCTGACCCAAGCGGTCGCTGCCCCGCTCATGCCGCACCCCATGCCCCCTCCCGCCATCGACCAAGCCCTGGAACTGACCGGCCTCCGCATCGAGCCGCCCAGCGGCCGTCTGTTGGCCGTGACCGTCGGTGTTCTGATGCTGGCGGTGCTGCTGGGCGTGAGCGTGGGCGCGGGCGGCTGGAACTGGCCGATCATCGCGCAGCTGCGTATTCCACGCGTGCTGGCCGGCGCTGGTGCCGGAGCCCTGCTGGCGCTGGCCGGACTGGCGATGCAACTCGTGCTGCGCAACCCCCTGGCCGACCCCTATGTGCTCGGCGCATCGGCAGGCGCCGGTATGGGGGCCATTGGGATGCTGGTGGTCTTCGGCAGGCTGCTCTGGCTGGGCAGTGTGGGCGGGGCGCTGGCGGCGCTGGGTTTGCTGCTGTTGCTGGGCCGCCGCGCCATGGCCAGCCCGGATGACGAGGCACCGGCCCAGCTCATTCTGATCGGCGCCATGCTCTCGGCGGTGTTCGCCGCCGGCTCCACCTTGCTGCTGGCGCTGGTGCCGGAGCAGAGTTTGCGCGGTGCGGTGTTCTGGCTGGTGGGGGATTTGTCGGGCGCGCGCTTCGGTCGCTGGCTCTGTCTGGTGGCCATCGTGCTGGCGGCGGTTCTGGCGGGATGGAGCCGCGCCTTCGACCGGCTGGCGCTGGGCAGCGAGCATGCCTGGCTGCTCGGCGAGCCGGTGCATCGGCTGCGCCTCGGGCTGGTGCTGCTGGCCGCCGTGGCCACGGGAGCGGCAGTGGCCGAAGCGGGCGCAGTGGGCTTCGTCGGCCTGGTCGTGCCACACCTGTTGCGCCTGTTCGGCGTGGTGCGCATGCGCCAGCAAAGCTGGGCCGTGCCCTTGGTGGGCGCGGCGCTGGTGGTGGTGGCGGACTCCCTTGCGCGCGGTGTGGCCATGCCTTACGAACTGCCGGTCGGCGCCATCACCGCCTTGATCGGTGCTCCGGTGTTCATGCTGTTGTTGATCCGTCAGCCGCGATGAATTCGCTCGCCACGCTGCTTGCCGCCGACCGGCTGGATGTGCGCGTCGGCTCGCGTTTGCTGTTGCGCCAGTTGTCCATGCAGGTGCAGCGTGGTGAACGCTGGGCGGTGCTCGGTCGCAACGGCGCGGGCAAGTCCACCCTGCTGCGGCAATTGGCCGGTCTGGGCGTGGCGCCGGCACCGGTGCTGCTGGGCGGTGCGGCCCTGTCGACGTTGTCGCCACGGGCGCTGGCGCAACAGCGCGCGTTTTTGCCAAGCCAGCCGCGCGACCGCTTCGGCATTGCCGTGCTGCATGCCGTGACCCTGGCGCAGCATCGTGTCGACGACGCCATGGCGATGGACTGCCTGCGTCGGGTGGATGCGGCGCATCTCGCCCACCGGCATGTGCTGCAACTCTCGGCCGGCGAACGCCAGCGCGTCGCTCTGGCCCAGGTCCTGGCGCAGCGCACGCCGCTGCTGTTGCTGGACGAACCCGTTTCGTTTCAGGACCCGGCGCATCAGGGCCTTGTGGCGCGCTTGCTGCGTGGGTTGCCGCAACAGGGCATCGTGTTTGCCGCACATGATGTGAACTGGGTGGCGCATGTGGCCACCCATGTGCTGGGTCTGGTCCCTGGTGGGCAGTGGATCGCCGGCCCCGTCGATCAAACCCTGCAGGCGCATCACCTGCAGCGGCTTTACGGCTGTGACTGGCAGCGTGTAGCGCGCCAGGATGGCCCGGATGTGTGGCTGCCAGTTTGAAGCGTCGTCTTCATCGCCTGCCGTCGATCCCGCGGGTGCGGGCGATGGCGGCGCAGAGTTGCGCCACGCCGTCCAGCACCTGCGCACCCATGCGCGGCAACTGGTGCGGATTGAGCAGCACGAGCTGACCGTGGCGCACGGCGCTGACCTCGGAGTCGCGAGTCCAGACGTCGAGCGCATCGGCATGCGAGCTGGCGGCGACGATGAGTTGCGGGTCCGCCGCGATCACCGCTTCTCGGCTGATGCTCGGGGCCAGCAGCGGCAACGCGGCGAAGGGGTTGACGCCACCGCACAAGTCAATCGCCTGGTTGATGAGTTGCGGCCCGCCTACGGTCATCAGCGGGTCGCCCCAGACCTGGTAGAACACCCGCACTGGCGTCAGCCCGGCGTAGCGTGCGCGCAAGGCTGCCATGCGGGCGTTGAAGTCACGCACCCAGGGCCGGGCCACGGCTTCGGTGCCGGCCAACTCACCAATGCGCTGCACCGTGCTGGCGATGGCCTGCAAGCTGTCGGTCTGGCTCCAGTACACCGGAATACCCAGGCGTTGCAGGGTGTCGATTTGGCGCGGTGGCGTGCCTGATTTCCAGGCCAGGATGAGATCGGGCTTCAGGCTGGCGATGGCTTCCAGATTGAGCGCGAAGGCATCTCCAACGCGCCGCAGCCTGCGCGCGGCGGGTGGTGCGTCGGCATGTTGCACGGTGGCAATGAGCTTGCTGCCCGCTCCGGCGGCGTAGCTCAATTCCACCAGTTGCGGCGACAGCGCGATGATGCGCCGTGCCGGATGCGCCAGCCGCACCAACTGGCCGGTATCGTCGCGTACGCTGATGTTGGCTTGAGCTACGGGCAGCAGGCCGACGCACAGCAGGGTGCGTAGCAGGGCACCAAGAAGCCAGCCCGGTGTGACGATGCGCATTCGGCGCAGGGGGCGCGCAGCCCGGCTCTGGTCATGTCCAGCTGTTTGCCGCACGCCGCTCATGCCGAGGGCATCCTTGTCTTGGGCTGGTGCGCACACAGATCGGCCAGATCGCAGCGCCAGCATTCTGGCTTGCGCGCCTTGCAGACGTAGCGCCCATGAAGGATGAGCCAGTGATGGGCGTCGCGCAGGTAGGCGCTGGGCACGACCTTCATCAGCTTGGATTCCACCTCGAGTGGAGTCTTGCCACGCGCCAGGCCGAGGCGGTTGGCGACGCGGAAGATATGCGTGTCGACCGCCAGCGTGGCCTGGCCGAAGGCGACGTTCAGCACCACATTGGCCGTTTTGCGACCCACTCCCGGCAAAGCCTCCAGGGCCTCGCGCCGGTTCGGCACCAGGCCGCCGTGCTGCTCCACCAGCAAGCGACCGAGCGCAGCCAGATGCTTGGCCTTGGTGCGATACAGGCCGATGGTGCGGATGTGGGGCGCGATGCCGTCTTCCCCCAAGGCCGCCATGGCTTGTGGCGTGGGCGCGGCGGCGAACAGGGCCGGTGTGGCCTTGTTGACGCTGACGTCGGTGGCCTGGGCCGACAGCACCACGGCGACCAGCAGCTCGAAGGCGTTGCGATATTCCAACTCGCTGCGGGGCTGCGGATTGGCGGCCTGCAGGCGCGCAAACAGGCTTTGAATCGCAGCTTTTTGCATGGTTGAATTGTTGTGTTGTCTGGATGGTCCGAACAGCGCTGCCGCGAGGCTGCCAACGCCTCGCCTGCTCTGCCCGGGCTCAGTTTTTGCGCTGGGCCTGGCGTTGGCGTGCACGCTCGAGCGCGGCCGCAATCAGCTCGCTCTTGGGCCGTGCAGCCGAGGGTATCGCGCCTGGTGGTGCGTCGGCTGGCAGCATGGGGGCACTGGTCTTTGCGGGCTCGCCCTGCATGGCCGAGCCCGTTGTTGGCAGCCCATCCTGGTGCTTGTGGCGTCGCGGCTCGAGCCGGCTGCGGTGCGCTGCGTAGCGCAGCCGCGCCCGCTGTGCCTGCGCGTCGCTCCAGGCGCTCCAGCCCGTCTGGGCAGCCAGCGCGGGGTCGCTCAAGGGCTGCATGTGGATACAGTCCATCGGGCAAGGGGGCAGGCAGAGTTCGCATCCGGTGCAGCCGTCCGCCCAAACCCCATGCATGCGCTTGGGTGCACCGACGATGGCATCCACCGGGCAGGCGTCGATGCACAGGGTGCAGCCGATGCACCAGGCCTCGTCGACCACGGCAATGCGGCGCGGGCCTTCAACGCCATGTGCGGGATCGAGCGGCACGCTGGGTCGGCCGGTGACGGCTGCAAGGCGCGCCACGCCTTCAGCGCCCCCCGGCGGGCATTGGTTGATTTCGGCAAGCCCCGTCGCCACGGCCTCGGCATACGCGCGGCAATCGGCATAGCCGCAGCGGGTGCACTGTGTTTGCGGCAGGGTCGCGTCGATGCGGTCGGTCAGGCTTGGAGTCGTCATGCAGGTCGTGAGTCCGCTGTCCCTCTCGCAGCTTGCGAGCCGCTTCGCGCCGATCGCAGGGCGCAAAGCGCTCAGGCGGTGCGGCGGCGGGTTGCTTTCTGCACCGCGCCTTCGCGGTGGGCGGCAATGAAGTCGCGCACGCGGGGATAGGTGATCTCGCGCCAGCGGCGGCCGGAGAAAATGCCGTAGTGGCCGGCGCCCGGAACGGTGAAATGGGTGCTGTCGGCTTCCGGAATGCCGGTGCAGAGTTGATGCGCGGCTTCGGTCTGGCCGGCGCCCGAGATGTCGTCGAGTTCGCCCTCGATGGTCATCAGCGCGGTGTTGCGAATGTCTTGCGGTCGCACCGGTTGGCCATGCACATGCCATGTGCCATGGACCAGGGCGAAGTCCTGGAACACGATGCGGATGGTGTCAAGGTAGTACTCCGCCGGCAGATCGAGCACGGCGTTGTATTCGTCATAGAAGCTGCGGTGGGCTTCGGCATCATCGGTGTCGCCGCGCACCAGGTCGAGGAAAAAATCGTAGTGCGAGTTGAAGTGCCGGTCCGGGTTCATCGCGACGAAGCCGGTGTGCTGCAAAAAACCCGGGTAGACACGACGGCCGGCGCCGGGGTAGTTCACGGGAACACGGTAGATGACATTGCTTTCGAACCATTCGTAGCTTTTGTTCATCGCCAGGTTGTTCACCGCGGTGGGCGATTTGCGTGCGTCGATCGGCCCGCCCATCATCACCATGCTGCGCGGCGCGGCTTCCCCAGCAGTTGCCATCAGCGAGATGGCGGCCAGGACAGGCACGGTGGGCTGGCACACCGACATGACATGGACGTCCGGGCCGATATGGCGGATGAACTCCTGCACATAGGCGATGTAATCGTCGAGTGAGAAGCCATCTTGCTCGGTGGGCACCATGCGCGCGTCGACCCAGTCGGTGATGAAGACCTTGTGATCCTGCAGCATGGTGCGCACGGTGTCGCGCAGCAGGGTGGCGTGATGGCCGGAGAGCGGCGCCACAATCAGCACCGCCGGAGCGTTTTTCAGGCGACCCAGCGTCTTCGGGTCGTCGGTGAAACGCTTGAATCGCAGCAGGCGACAAAAGGGTTTGTCCAGCACCACTTGTTCCTGGATGGCGATTTCGCGCCCGTCCACTTGCAGCGAGGTGATGCCGAACGCAGGTTTTTCGTAGCTCTTGAGCAGGCGGTGCATGAGCTCGTAGCTGGCCGACAGGCGCTGAGCACCGGGGGTCTGCGACAAGGGCCACAAGGGGTTGGTGTAGAACTTGGACGCAGCCTCGGCGAACTCGGCCAGTGGGCTGAGCATGGCGCGCTGCGATTCATACCAGTCGTAAACCATGGAGACTCCTTGTGCAATGCACCAATTTTATCGCCGGGCTCGACATTTGCCTGCACGCACCCAGGATCCCGCCTGCTTCACAGGGTCGGGATTCCGGGCTGCAGCAGACCGGGCACATGACTCGACCCTTGCCAGGGGGCAGGCGAAAAAGCGCAAGTACCGCAAGTACCGAACCACTCAGACCATGCTCTTTTCAGACTGCATGGCTGCTGCCATGGCCTTGGCAACATAATCGATGTTGCGGGTGTTGAGCGCTGCCACGCAGATGCGACCCGTGCTGACGCCGTAAATGCCGTGCTGCGTACGCAGCGCTTCCATTTGTTCGGCACTCAGACCAGAGTAGCTGAACATGCCTTTCTGGCGGGTGATGAAGCTCAAATCGGTCTTGACGCCCAGCGCCCTCAGGCGATCGACCAGGGCGACTCGCATGGTGCGAATGCGCTCGCGCATATTGGCCAGTTCCTGCTCCCACTGCGCGCGCAGCGCGGGGGTGGAGAGCACGGTGGCCACGACTTGAGCGCCATGGGTGGGCGGGTTGGAATAGTTGGTGCGGATGACGCGCTTGAGCTGGGACAGCACGCGGGTGGCTTCGTCCTTGCTGGCGCAGACCACGCTGAGCGCGCCGACACGTTCGCCGTAAAGCGAGAAGCTCTTGGAGAACGAGGTGGAGACGAAGAAGTCCAGGCCGCTGGCAGCGAATTGCTGGATCACGGCGCCGTCTTCCTTCAGGCCAAAGCCAAAGCCCTGGTAGGCCATGTCGAGGAAGGGAACCAGGCCGCGCGCCTTAAGCACGGCGATGACCTGCTGCCATTGCTCTGGTTGCAGATCGTAGCCGGTGGGGTTGTGGCAACAGGCATGCAGCACGATCACGGTGCCGGCAGGCGCCTGATTCAGCGCGGCCAGCATGGCGTCGAAGGCGACGCCGCGTGCCTTGGCGTCGTAATACGGGTAGTTGCCCACGACGAAACCGGCTGACTCGAACAGCGCTCGGTGGTTTTCCCAGCTCGGGTCGGAAATCAGCACCTGCGCAGTGGGGTTGAGGCGCTTGAGGAAATCGGCCCCCAGCTTCAGGCCGCCGGTTCCGCCCAGGGCTTGTACCGTGACCACGCGTCCCGCGCCCAGCAGATCGCTGCCGCCACCGAACACCAGATTTTGGACCGCCTGGTCATAGGCGGCGATGCCGTCGATGGGCAGATAGCCGCGCGGCTTTGGGCTCTCGGCCAGCAGGTTCTCGGCTTCCTTGACGCAGGCCAGCAGGGGCAACTTGCCATTCTCATCGGTGTACACACCCACCCCGAGGTTGACCTTGCTGGGGTTGGGGTCGGCCTGGAATTGCTCGTTCAGGCCGAGGATGGGGTCGCGCGGGGCCATGTCCACGCTGGAAAAAAGCGATGCACTCATGGGTGTTTGTGAGGGGGCTCTAAGGATGGAGGGATGACCGGGCGCAAAATGTCGGGCTTGTGGCTGGCCTGGCGCAGACCGGAAGACTCCCGATTTTAGGCCGCCAGCGGATTTCCGGCCCGCGCACACCCCACCCATGTCGGGGATGTGCAACGCCGGTCGCTTTTTCCTCCGAGATCCGCCATGCCCAGTCTCGCCATCGTCGAACCGTCCGCACAGCCTTCCCTGGCGCGCTTTCCGGACTCGCCGTTCCAACTGCATCAGCCCTACCCGCCAGCGGGCGATCAGCCCGAGGCCATCGCCAAGCTGGTGGAGGGCATCACCGACGGCCTGAGCTTCCAGACCCTGCTCGGCGTCACGGGTTCGGGCAAGACCTTCACCATGGCCAATGTCATCGCGCGTCTGGGGCGCCCGGCCATCGTGTTTGCGCCGAACAAGACCCTGGCAGCCCAACTCTACAGCGAGTTCCGCGAGTTCTTTCCGAAGAACGCGGTGGAGTACTTCGTCAGCTACTACGACTACTACCAGCCCGAGGCCTATGTGCCGCAGCGCGACCTGTTCATCGAGAAGGACAGCGCCATCAACGAACATATCGAGCAGATGCGGCTGAGCGCCACCAAGAGCCTGCTGGAGCGGCGCGACGTGATCATCGTGGCCACTGTCAGCGCGATCTACGGCATCGGCAACCCAGCCGACTACCACGCCATGATCATGACCATGCGCGCCGGGGACCGCATGGGCCAGCGCGATCTCATCGCCCAGCTCGTGCGCATGCAGTACACCCGCAACGAGATGGAGTTCGGCCGCGGCACCTTCCGCGTGCGCGGCGACCAGATCGACATCTTCCCCGCGGAGCATGCCGAGCTCGCCATACGTGTCGAGCTGTTCGACGACGAGATCGAGTCGCTCACCCTGTTCGACCCGCTCACCGGGGTCACGCGGCAGAAAATTCCGCGCTTCACCGTCTACCCCAGCAGCCATTACGTCACGCCCAAGGAACGGGTGCTGGAGGCGACGGTGACGATCGAGGCCGAATTGAAAGAGCGCCTGGGGGAGTTGCGTCGCGCCGGCAAGCTGGTGGAGGCGCAGCGCCTGGAGCAGCGTACCCGCTTCGACCTGGAGATGCTCACCGAGATCGGCCATTGCAAGGGCATCGAGAACTACACCCGGCATCTTTCGGGCGCCGCTCCTGGCGAGCCGCCGTCCACCCTGGTGGATTACCTGCCGCAGGACGCGCTGATGTTCCTGGACGAGAGCCATGTGCTCATCGGCCAGTTCAACGGCATGTACAACGGCGACCGTGCGCGCAAGACCACGTTGGTGGACTACGGTTTTCGCCTGCCCTCGGCGCTGGACAACCGGCCCCTGAAGTTCGCCGAGTTCGAGAGCAAGATGCGCCAGGCGACCTTTGTTTCAGCCACCCCTGCGACTTACGAGCAGGAGCATGCGGGCGCCGTGGTGGAACAAGTCGTGCGCCCCACCGGTCTGGTGGACCCCATGGTGGAGGTGCGCCCGGCCACCGCCCAGGTGGACGACCTGCTGGGCGAGATTCGCCTGCGGGTGAATGGGGGCGACCGCGTGCTCGTCACCACGCTGACCAAGCGCATGGCCGAGCAGCTCACCGAGTACTTGTCCGACAACGGTGTGAAAGTGCGTTATCTGCACTCCGATATCGACACCGTGGAGCGCGTGGAAATCCTGCGTGATTTGCGCCTGGGTCTGTTCGACGTGCTGGTGGGCATCAACCTGCTGCGCGAAGGGCTCGACATTCCCGAGGTCTCATTGGTGGCCATTCTGGATGCTGACAAGGAGGGCTTCCTGCGCTCGGAGCGCTCGCTGATTCAGACCATCGGCCGGGCTGCGCGCAACATCAACGGCAAAGCCATTCTCTACGCCGATGTGGTGACCGATTCCATGCGCCGCGCCATGGATGAGACCGAGCGCCGTCGCACCAAGCAGGTCGCCCACAACCTGGCCCTGGGCATCACGCCGCGCGGCGTGGTCAAGCAGGTGCGCGATTTGATCGATGGCGTCTACGACCAGTCGGGCAGCACCGCCCGCGCGCAGCAACGCGCCGACCAGGAGCATGCGCGCTTCGAAGCCCTGGACGAGAAAGACCTGGCGCGCGAAATTCGCCAGCTCGAAAAGCGCATGCTGGAACATGCCCGCAACCTTGAGTTCGAGCAGGCCGCGCGCGCCCGCGACCAACTTGCCGCGCTGCGCCGCCGTGCCTTTGGCGCAGGCGATGACCATGACCTGGACGCCCAGACCGGCTGAGCCTTCCGACTCGCCCAACACCTGCCAACATCGCCGCCGAGCCTGCCCGGGAGACCCTTGCCATGTCGGATCCACATGCCCATGATCTCGTCTCCCGTCGCCGGGCCTTGACCCGGCTTGGCGCTGCTGCCGGTTGCGGCGCGCTCGGCGCTTGGGGTGGTGGCGTGGTCATGGCCTGGGGCGATGTGCCGTCGTCTTGCGCCTCACAGCCCCAGTTGCAGGCCGAGTCAGCGCGTGCGGGGCCGAAGCCACGCGTGACCACCATCGCTTCTGGCCTGACCAATCCCTGGGGATTGGTTGTGCTGCCCGACGGCCGCGCCCTGGTCACCGAGCGCCCAGGTCATCTGCGCGTGGTCGGCGTCGATGGCAGCCTGTCGGCGGCGATGGCGGGCATCCCCACGGTGGACGCACGTGGCCAGGGTGGCCTGCTCGACATCGCCATCGACCCCGATTTCCAGAACAACCGGCACCTCTATTTCAGCTTTGCCGAGCCGGGCACGGGTGCCGAGGCCGGCCTGAACGGCACCGCGGTGGCGCGCGCTGTGTGGCGCACCGGCGCTGCGAGTCTGTCGGATGTTCAAGTGATCTTCCGCCAGACGCCCAAGGTGGACAGCACCGCGCACTTCGGTTCGCGCCTGGTTTTCGCCCGCGATGGTTCGCTCTTCGTCACCTTGGGGGAACGCTTCAGCCGGCGCGACGAGGCGCAGAACCTAGCCAACACCCTGGGCAAGGTGGTGCGCATCCGCAGTGACGGTCGCGTGCCGGCGGACAACCCATTCGTCGGCCGGGCCGGCGCCATGCCGGCGATCTGGAGCCTGGGCCACCGCAATGTGCAGGGCGCAGCCATCCACCCCGGCACCGGCGAACTGTGGACCTGCGAGCATGGCCCGCAGGGCGGTGACGAGGTCAACATCGACCGGGCAGGGCACAACTTCGGCTGGCCACGCATCTCCTTCGGTTGCGCCTACGGCGCGCCTGTGGGCGACTGCACGCCGGTGGGCGGGGCCAGCGCCGCACCCGGCCTGGAGCCGCCGCTGGCCACCTGGGTGCCCACCTCCATCGCCCCCAGTGGCATGGCCTTCTACACCGGCAGCATGTTCCCGCAATGGCGCGGCAGCCTGTTCATCGGCGCCCTGGCGGGCAGGGCCCTTTGGCGCTTGAGCCTGGACGGCAATCGCGTGGTGGCGCGCGAAGCTCTGTTCCGCGAGCTGGGCGAGCGCATCCGTGATGTGCGCCAGGCACCCGACGGCTCGATTCTGCTGGTGACGGACAGCTCCAACGGCCGCATCCTGCGCTTGCGGGCCTGACGGACCGATATCCACCGGCATCTCGATGCGGAACCCCCGATCTTTCATGCGCCAATTCAATGTGCTGTTCTGTTGCATGGGCAATATCTGCCGCTCGCCCACGGCCGAGGGCGTGTTTCGCGCCCAGTTGCAGGCAGCCGGTTTGGCGGATCAGGTGCATGTCGATTCCGCTGGCACCCACGGCTATCACATCGGCGAGCCGCCCGACGCCCGCAGCCAGCGCCATGCCCTCAAACGCGGCTACGACCTCAGCCGCCAGCGTGCCCGCGAGGTTCGTGCAGCCGACTTCGACGCCTTCGACCTGATCCTGGCGATGGACTTCGACAATCTGGCCCGACTCGGGCAAGAATGCCCGCTTGAGCAGCGTCACAAGCTGCGGTTGTTCATGAGTTTTGCGCCGCAAGCCGGCAGTGCCGTGGTACCCGACCCCTACTACAGCGGCGCCGACGGCTTCGAGGTGGTGCTCGATCTGGTGGAGCAGGCGAGCCGCGGCCTGTTGGCCCATGTGCAGCAGGAGTTGCGGGCGCGGGGAGCCTGAGTCGCCGCGTCGAGCGCTTGGCCCGGCTCCAGCTGTTGGCGCAAGCTGCAGAGCCGGCACCGCGTCAGTCCCGGGCTTCGCCAATATTGCCTGGGCCGGGCGCTTCCGGTGCCGGCCCGGCGGCCGTCTGCGGCTTGCGAAACGGCGCGTGTTCACGCAGCTCGTCCATGTGGCCGTCCATGGCCAACGTCTCGCGTCGCAGGAAGTTCTCGATGGCCGCGTTGAAGCGCGCATCGGCCAGCCAGTGGGCCGAGGTGCAGGCCACGGGCAAGAGGCCGCGGGCCATCTTGTGCACACCCTGCGCACCACCTTCGAAGCGAACGTACCCGTGCGCGATGCAGTACTCCAACGGCTGGTAGTAACAGGCCTCGAAATGCAGGTGCGGAACATGGCGCAGCGCGCCCCAATAGCGCCCGTAGGCATGGCCCAGCACCGGGTCGAGCAGGATGAGCGAGGCGGCGATCGGCTGGCTGTCCTGCTCCGCCATGAGCAGCAGCACATGCTCCGGCAGATGCTGGCCGAGCGCGCGGAAAAAACCCAGGTTCAGGTAGGGTGACGAGCCGTGCTCGGCGTAGGTCTGGTCGTAGCAACGGGTGAAGAAAGCCCAGTCGCGTGCGCTTGCCTGCGCGCCCGAAATCTGGCGAAAGCGCACGCCGGCCTCCGCCACCTTGCGGCGTTCCTGGCGCACTTTTTTGCGTTTGTCGTGGTTCATGCTGCCGAGAAACGCGTCGAAATCGGCCCAGGGCCTGTCGGCGGGTTGTTGCCAATGGAACTGCACGGTCTGCCGCAGCAGCAGGCCAGCCTGCTCGCACAGCGAGCGATCCTCGGGTGTGAGAAACAGCAAGTGCAGCGACGACAGGCCGCTGCGCCGTGCCAGCCCCAGCAGGGCCGCCAGCAGCGCCTGGCGCGCCGCGCGGTCGCGCCCCAACAGGCGCGCGCCGGTGACCGGGGTGAAGGGTGTTGCCGCCAGCAGCTTGGGGTAATAGGGCAGGCCGTGGCGCTCATGGACGTCCGCCCAGGCCCAGTCGAACACATACTCGCCCATGGAATGGCTCTTGGCGTACACCATGCAGGCGGCGGCGAGCTGACCGGAGGCGTCGCGCAGTTGCAGCAGCAGCGGCTGCCAGCCTGTTTCAGCCACGGCGCAAGCCTGCGCCTGGAGTGCCAGCAGGTAGGCATGGCGCTGAAACATGGTGCTGCCCGGGGTGGCGGCGGCGAGTTCGTCCCACGCCTGCGCGGGGACCTCTGTCATGCTCTGGGCTATCTCAATGCGAAAATCGCTGTCCATGTCCATTCAAATCGCTATCGCGCAGTTCAACGGCACCGTGGGTGACCTGGCCGGCAACTGCAAGGCCATCGAGGCCATGGCCGCCCATGCCCATGCCCGAGGCTGCCGTTTGCTGCTCACGCCGGAATTGGCGCTGACCGGCTATCCGCCTGAAGATCTGCTGTTGCGGCCAGCCTTCATGCGCGCTGCTGACGACACATTGCACCAGTTGGCGCAAAGCCTGGCGCAGTACCCGGATATGGCCGTGGTGGTGGGGCACCCGCATGTGCCGGGCGAGCATGCCGACGTCCGTACCGCGTCGACCCAGCAGCCGTTGCGCTGGAATGCTGCTTCGGTGCTGCGCCATGGTCGCATCGAAGCCACTTACGGCAAGCTGGAACTGCCCAACTACCAGGTCTTCGACGAGCGGCGCTACTTCGCCCGTGCCGGTGAAGCCTGCGTGTTCGAAGTGGGTGGCGTGCGTTTCGGCGTCAATATCTGCGAGGATGCCTGGTTCCCCGAGGCTCCCCGGCGTGCGCGCGCAGCCGGCGCCCAGGTGCTGCTGGTGCTGAACGCTTCGCCGTTTCATCTGGGCAAGAGTGGCGAGCGCGAAGCCATCATGCGCGCTCGCTGCCGCGAAACCGGCATGGCCCTGGCGTTCGCCCACGGTGTTGGCGGGCAGGACGAGTTGGTGTTCGACGGGGGATCGTTCGTGATGGACAGCTCGGGCGAGGTGCAGGCGCGGGCGCCGCAGTTCGAGCCCTGCGTGCTGACCGCCACACTGGGCGCCGCGGCCCAGCCGCTTGAGGGGGAGGTGGCCCCGATTGAGCCGCTGCCGGCGCAGGCTTGGCGAGCGCTGGTGAGTGGCACGCGCGACTACGTGAACAAGAACGGCTTTCCCGGCGTGCTCATCGGTCTTTCGGGCGGGGTCGATTCGGCCCTGGTGCTGGCCATTGCCGTGGACGCGCTGGGGCCCGGGCGCGTGCGCACGGTGATGATGCCTTCGCCCTACACCGCCGACATGTCCTGGATCGACGCGCGCGACATGGCGCGGGGTCTTGGCGTGCGCCATGACGAAGTCTCGATCAGCCCGATGTTCGACGCTTTTCGCGCCACGCTGGCGCCACTGCTGGGTGCGCGCGAGGGCGACACCACGGAGGAGAACCTGCAGTCGCGCATTCGTGGCACGCTGCTCATGGCGCTGTCGAACAATTCCGGCTGGATGGTGCTGACCACGGGCAACAAGAGCGAGATGGCCACTGGCTATGCCACGCTCTATGGTGACATGGCGGGCGGTTTCGCCGTGATCAAGGACGTCCGCAAGACTTTGGTGTGGGAGTTGGCCAACTGGCGTAATGCCCAAGCCGTGCTGCAGGGCAAGCCGCCGGTCATTCCCGAGCGCATCATCACCCGAGCACCTTCGGCCGAATTGCGCCCCGACCAGACCGACCAGGACAGCCTGCCGCCGTACCCCGTGCTCGACGCCATTCTGGAGCGCTCCATGGAGAACGACCAGAGCGTCGTGGAGTTGCTTGCCGCCGGTTTGCCGGCCGACGCCGTGGGCCAGGTGCTGCGCCTCATCAAGCTCAACGAATACAAGCGCCGCCAGGCACCGCCGGGAGTGCGCATCACCCACCGCGCTTTCGGACGCGACTGGCGCTACCCCATCACCTCCCGCTGGCTGGAACCGGCTGATTGCGAGACGTCCACTGGCCATCGTGGCGATGGGTGAATCAGTTAAGCTGAAGTTCTGGATTGCACAAGCACGCATCAGGGTCATTGACGAGGACAACCATGAAACAAATCACCGCCATCATCAAACCCTTCAAGCTCGACGAGGTGCGTGAGGCCCTGGCCGAAGTCGGCGTCACCGGCCTGACCGTGACCGAGGTCAAGGGTTTCGGTCGGCAGAAGGGCCATACCGAGTTGTATCGTGGCGCCGAGTACGTGGTCGACTTCCTGCCGAAGGTGAAGATCGAGGTCGTGGTCAAGAGTGCCGAGGTCGAGCCGGCGATCGACGCCATCGTCAAGTCGGCACGCACCGGCAAGATCGGTGACGGCAAGATCTTCGTCACCAGCGTCGAACAGGTCATTCGCATTCGCACCAGCGAAACCGGCGAAGCGGCGGTCTGATCACCCGGGCATCCGCGCGGCCGGATCGCAGCGCGGTGTCTGCGCGTCAGATTGCCTCGCGCATCTGCCACCAGGGATCGTCCTGCACCGGCTGGCTCCCTACCATGCGGTCCAGCAGCCGATCCGGATCGGTCTCCACCACCAGCGCCGCCAGCACATCGCCTCGGACAAAGCCTTGTTCATGGCTTTGCGCCAGAAAGTCCAGCAGCAGGTCGAAGTAACCCTGCACATTGAGCAGGCCGATGGGCTTGTTGTGATAGCCGAGCTGCCGCCAGGTCCAGACCTCGAAGAGTTCCTCCAGCGTGCCCAGTCCGCCGGGCAGGGCGATGAAGCCATCGGCATAGTCGGCCATCATCTTCTTGCGCTGGTGCATGTTCTCCACGATGTGCAACTCGCTCAGGCCGGTGTGGCCCACTTCGCGCTGCATCAACAACTCGGTGATCACGCCCACCACGCGACCGCCGCCGGCCAGGGCCGCTTCAGCCGCGGCGTGCATCAGCCCGACACTGCCACCACCGTAGATCAGGGTCATGGCGCGGTTGGCAATGGCGCCGCCCATGGCCGAGGCGGCTTCGGCGTAGACCGGATCGGTCCCGGTGCGGGACCCGCAATAAACACAAACGGAATGCATGGGGCAGGAACCTTCAGGACATGCGTGGCAGCAGGATGGACAGCCACACCACGCCACACAGCACGAAGGTTAGCAACACAGCCGCACTGCCCATGTCCTTCGCGGTTTTGCTCAGTTCGTGGCGTTCCAGCGAAACCCGGTCGACGGTGTACTCCACCGCCGTGTTGAGCAATTCCACCACGGGAATCAACAGCACGGTTCCTGCCAGCAATGCACGTTCGACCCCGCCGTGGCCGAGCCGGAATGCCAGTGGCAGCATGACGAGGGTGAGCAGGCCTTCCTGACGGAAGGCCGATTCGGTGCGCCACGCCGTGCGCAGTCCACTAGCCGAATTGCGCAGGGCTTGCACGATGCGGTCCAGGCCCGTCCTGTTCTTGTAGGGGTGGGGAGACAAGGTGCTTGGGCTGGCTTGGTGGTTGCCGCAGGCGAGTCGAGGCGCTGCCTAAACCTAACTGGTGGGATGTCGTGGCGGCGGCGCGCTGGCCTCCCGCAGATGCTGCAGGAACTGGTTGGTGGCGCGTTGCCAGGTGAATTGGCGGGCATGGGCCACGGCGTTTTGCCGTGGAATGCGCAAGGCCGCGAGACAGGCGGCACGCAGATCTTCGTCGAGCACGCCGGCGGGCGCATCACCGATCACGTCGACCGGACCGGTGACGGGGTAGGCCGCGACCGGGCAGCCGCAGGCCAGGGCCTCGATCAGCACCAAGCCGAAGGTGTCGGTGCGGCTGGGGAAGACGAACACGTCGGCGCCGGAGTAGACCTCGGCGAGGCGGTCTTGCGTCAGCAAGCCGAGAAAGCGAACGCCGGGATGTTCACGCCGGATGCGGTCGAGTTCAGGGCCTTCGCCGACCACCCATTTGGTGCCGGGAAGGTCGAGATCGAGGAAGGCATCGATATTCTTTTCGATCGCGACGCGGCCGACGTAGAGAAAGATGGGCGGGTCGCCATCCAGCCGCTGCCCATGGCGTGGGAAAAACATGCGTCCGTCGACTCCGCGTGACCACAGCGCCAGTCGGGTCAGGCCCCGCGCCGCGAGGTCGCTGCGCACAACCTGGGTCGGCACCAGGGTGACGCGCGCGGCGTTGTGAAACCAGCGCAGGTAGGCGTAAGTCCAGGCCAGGGGGATGCCGAAGCGGGCTTTCACATACTCGGGAAATCGTGTGTGGTAAGCCGTGGTCAGGGGGATGCCGAGTCGCAGCGCGGCGCGCCTCGCGGCCAAGCCCAGCGGCCCTTCGGTGGCGATGTGCACCACCTCCGGACCGAACGCGGCGATGCGCTGCATCATCCTTTTCTTGGGCCGCCAGCTCAGGCGGATTTCGGGGTAGGTCGGGCAGGGGACAGTGCGGAACAAACCCGGCTCGATGACATCGATCACCTCGCCCTGGGCGCGCAAATGCTCAATGGTGGTCTTCAAGGTGCGAACCACGCCATTCACCTGGGGACTCCAGGCGTCGCTCACGATCAGGATGCGCATGGCATGTGGCTCGTTGGGGTTTGGGCAGGGGCTTCGGGCCGCACGCTGCTTGTGGTGCCCGGCAGTAGCTCGGTCAGGACGACTGGGGCCGAGGCGGACGGCCTCCACATGAGCAATTGCAGCGTGCCGTCCTGCAGTTCGGCAAGTGCCGTCAGGCTCTCGACCCAGTCGCCGCAGTTGGCGTAGATGCTGCCGTCGATCGTGCGTAATTCGGCGCGGTGGATGTGGCCGCACACCACACCCTCGCATTGCCGCCGTGCCGCCTCCTCGGCCAGCAACTGCTCGAAGCTGGAGATGTAGCTCACGGCGTTTTTGACCTTGCCCTTGAGGTATTGCGAGAGCGACCAATACGACAACCCGAGGCGGTGGCGCGCCTGGTTGAGCCAGCGGTTGAGCTTGAGGGTGAAGATGTAGAGCGCGTCGCCGAGGTGGGCGAGCCACTTGGCGTGCATCACCACGCCGTCGAACCAGTCGCCATGCACGACCCAGAGCCGCGTGCCGCTGGCGGTCACATGCACCGCGTCGGACACCACGGCGATGCCGCCGAAGTGCAGGCCGTGAAAGTCGCGGGCGAACGCATCGTGATTGCCGGGGATGAACACCACGCGGCAGCCCTTGCGGGCCTTGCGCAGCAACTTCTGCGCCACGTCGTTGTGCGCCTGCGGCCAAAACCAACCCTTGCGCAGCTGCCAGCCGTCGATGATGTCGCCCACCAGGTAAATGGTGCCGGCATGGCAATGGCGCAACAGGTCGAGCAAGGCTTCGGCCTTGCAGTCGCGCGTGCCGAGGTGAATGTCGGACAGCCAGAGTGTGCGGAACTGGTAGGCGGCCTGTGCGTCGTCGGCACCGTCAGGCGCAGTGCCAGCGGCCAGGACCTGAGCGAGACGGTGCGCGTCGGTGGGTGTCGGACTGAAGTGGCTGGGCTGCATGGCTGCATTGCAGCCATGTCTTGTGACAGGCGGATGACAAGGACGACATGTCATCCGTCAAACGGGGAAAACATCACAGCGAAGCAAAAAGTCTTGTCGCGCATCGCGTGGCGGCGCGCAGTGCGACAGCCGACTCAGCGCGGGCTGTCGATCAGTCGCGTGCCGGCGAAGGCGTCATGCCAGAACTGACGGTCAGGCCGCAAATAGCTTGCCAGCGCCCACAAGATCATCCAGCCGAACAGCATGCCCAGCCCAGTGGCATGATCCAGCCCGGCCAACCAAGCCAAGGCCAGTGGAGGGAGCACCCACAGCCAGCCGAAAACAAAACGCAAGCCGGCACGGCTGAAACGCAGTGCATGGCCGTTTGCATCCACCACGCGCAAACGCCAGGCCCGCATCGCCACAGTCTGCCCGGGTCGGAGCCAGAAGCCGATGAAGTAAATCGCCAGTGTCAGGAAGATCACTGCCTGCAAACCATGCCTGTCCATCACGCCGCTGCGCTGGCTCACCGCCAGACCGTAGAGCAGTGCCGCAAGCCAGGTCACGCCGAAGAGCACGATGGATTCGTACAGCAGCGCGGCAAGCCGGCGATACAGCGAGGGCGCTTGCAAGGGCTTGGGTGGCATGCGGATGCTGTGCGGTGTTCAGGTGGAACGAGGTGGGGGCAGGTTGCACGGGCTTGTCGCGATTTCCGCGCTTGAACCGCACACCCATCCGACGCAGGCCCCGATCCAGACTCAAGGTTTGGGGCTGAGCGGCGGAGGTTGAGGCGCCATAGGCTTGGATGCCGTCGCGGGGGCAGGCACCGGCGGGGCCACGGAACCGGCCACAGGCATGCTGGCGGCCCGAGGAGGATTGCTGCTTCCCGTTGGGCCCAGGGTTTTGGACTTCTTGAGGCGTTGCTCGGCTTCGTAGCGTCCGACATGACCGGGTGTGTGCGGAGGACGTTTGGCCTCCCGGGCCAGCGCGCGTTTTTCAGCTTCCGGCAGCTTCTTGTAGCGCTCCCAGGCCTGTTTGCGGCTGTCCAGCGGCGCCTTGCCCGTGGCGAGAAAATTTTCGCGGGCTTGTCGGCGTTGCTGCGGGCTCATGCGCACCCACTCGATCATGCGCTGGTGCAGCGTGGTGCGTTGTTCCGGGCTCATGGCCGAATAGCGCGCAGCAATATTCAGCCATTTGCGTTTGCGATCGGCGTCGAAATGCGGCCACTCGGCCTGCAAAGGTCCCAGCGCCGCCTGTTGCATGGGGGTGAGTTGTTGCCAAGTCGGCTTCCCGTTTGTGGCCGGGTTGGCCGCTTGCGCAGCGTGCCAGCAGCCGCTGGCCAGCACCAGAGCCAAGCCCAGCAGGAGCACATGGCGAAGGGCCTGGAGGCGCAGCACGGGCAAGCGAGCCCCTGAGCGGCGGCGCATGAACAGCCCGCTCATCCGTCGTTCTGCCGCAGATAGCTGGTGAAGCCCGGGTCGACATAGGCCTGTGGCGGCAGGTTATCGAGCAGCAAGGCGGTGTCGATATCGGCAATTTTGCGAACGAACCGTTCCTGCTGGAAGTGTTGCAGGGCATACAGGCCGAACAACAAGGTGGGAACCGCCAGCAACAGGCCCAGTCGCAGGCGCCAGGATGACGATTCTCCCGGACCGCCCAGGGTTGCCGTGCCGTCGCGGGTCGATGCCGTGACTTGGGCATGATGCACCCGCTGCAGGCGGCGCCGGTCAACCACCATATGGCGTATGCCCTTGAGCCGCTCTGCGATGTCCGCAGGCAACTGCTCGTTGCCTTCTGTCAGACGCGCTGCGACCTGATAGCCGAAACGTGCCTCCGCCGCCGTCAAACTCAGTTTTTTGTTATGCGTGTCCATGATCGAAACCTTGCGCTTTGAGTGCCTTGGCCAAGGTATGTGTGGCCCTGGAACAGTGCGTTTTGACACTGCCCTCGGAACAACCCATGGCCGCCGCCGTTTCAGCGACATCCAACCCCTCCCAATAACGCAGCAGGAAAGCTTCCCGTTGACGGTCCGGCAGTTTTTGAATGGCGTCGTCCAACATGGCCAGCGTCTGACTCCGTTCGAGCTGGCGATCGGCGCCCTCGAGTTGCTCTGAGCAGGTCTCAATCTCCAAAGTTTCCAGCAAATCGAATTCTTCGCCGTCGCCAGCGCCTTGGAAATCGGACAAATTGCTCATCCAGGCCGAGCGCACCTTCTGCCGCCGGTGCCAGTCCAGTATGGCGTTGGTCAGGATACGCTGGAACAGCATCGGCCATTCAGCGGGATCGTGGTCGCCATACTTGTCGGCCAGGCGGATCATCGAGTCCTGCACCACATCCAGGGCGGCATCCGGGTTCTGCGTGGCAAATTGCGCGCGCTTGAAGGCGCGCTTGTCGACGCTGCGGAGAAATGCGGAGAGTTCTTGTTCTGTGGGCATGGCCCAGGCGGCGCTTGGTTGGCGGAGTCGGCGAAGTGTTGATTATGCAGGCCGCAGCCACGGAAAAGCCCGTTGAGTAGCAGGCTCGGAGCGTGGTTTCCCGACGCGAACCCGCTGCTGCATGGAAGCTGTGGTGTTTACGCCTCAGGCTTGCGGGCAAGGTCACGCCGGGGGACCGGCGCCTGGGCGGGCATGCTCACCGCTGGATGGCGCATCCCATGGCGCTTGCGGGCGCCGAGGCGATTGGCGCAAGGCGCCGGATTGCCCTCGCGTCATGACTCCTGCGGCTGGAGTTCGGAGGCGATTCTGGCGCAAACCAGATCGCACAACTGAAGGACCTCTTCGCTTTGCACGCGGTAAACCATCTGGTTGCCGATGCGGCGTTTGGCCACGATCCCCGCCTGATACAACATTTTGAGGTGCTGCGAGACATTGGGCTGCGTGGATTCGACCGCCTCGACGATGGCATTCACGCTTTTGCCCTGTGTGCAGATGGCGCCCAAAATGCGTAAGCGCACGGGCGTCGCCAGGGCGCTGAACAGTTCGGCCGCCAGCACGAACACACGTTCGTGAAGTTCGTCCTCGATGGCAATTCGAGCAGGCGGCATCGACGTCTCAATTCGTTGCGCTGACATGGATGGTGTTTCCAGGCAAGGTGTGAACGAGGTGTGCGAGGTGTGAGACATGGTCGCCGGGGATGGTGTCCAGCGTGACGACGCGTTGGCTTGGAGTTTGGCGCGGCTGCCGTCGGTTAGGTCACGCATCGGATCTCGCCAGGCTGCTGCACTCGCCTTGGGAGCGGGACATCAATGCCCTGCTGAGGAAGACAGCAGCGCTGCAAGACCGATGCGATCGATGATCTGAACCCGGTGCCGCCTCGTCACCTGGATCAGCCCGGCATGCTCGAGCCGCGTGAAGAGTCGGCTGACGGTCTCCGAATACAAGCCCAGATAGCTGCCGATGTCCTTGCGGGTCATCCGCAACGCGAATTCACGAGACGAAAGTCCGAGAACCTGGTAACGCTCCGACATGTCCAACAAAAAATGCGCCAAACGCTCCGCGCCCTGCATGCTGCCAAGAACGAGGAGGTTGTGCTGCGCGCGCAGCATGCTTTGGGCAATCAGCGATTGGATCCGTCGTCGCAGCATGGAGTGGTCCCGCGCCGCCGACTCCAGGGCCCGCGCATCGATTTCGCAGGCTTCGCTAGCCTCCATCGCCACGGTGTCGCACAGGTAGAGCTGGGCGGCGAAGCCGTCGAGCCCCACCATGTCCCCGGAAACGTGAAATCCGAGAACCTGTTGCCTGCCGTCCGCGCATCGCAACACCGACTTGAACGACCCGGCACGGATGGCATAGACGCGATCCAGAGTCCTTCCGGTGGCGAACAGTCGTTGGCCCTTGCCGAGTCGAATGGCGGCTCTAGCCACGCCGCGTCGATCCATTGACCCCTCACGCAACATGGCGGCCTGCAGGCAGGACCGGCTCTGGAAGCATTGATCGCACGGATCCCCATGGTTCGGGCCATGGCTCGTGGTACCAGGAGCGGATCGCAGCGTGCTGACGACACCGCTGCCGGCACGCGTGCTTTGATCTGCTGTATCGAGCCGGACGTGCCTCTGCAGTTCCAGTTCGATGGGTGTTCGGGTATGCATGGCATATCCTGACCGTGCATCTGTGGGGTTTGGGTCGGGGCGCTGCACAGGATCGAGACCCAAGGCGACAGCACCGTGGCGGCGAGCGCTCACGGCCTGCAGCTTCGACGGCCGGGCTCGCAACGAGCCGGTGTGTGCAGACAAATGTGCGTGGGCATCCGCATGGCGAGATCCTCTTGTGGGCATGTACGAAAGGTGCAGGGGGAATTTTCCGAGCCCCGTGCCCGAGCACGGTTGACACGCATCAAACAAAGCCGGATCTCATGCTGCGCGGCACCATCATCACCATGGATCGCTGTGTTGCCGGCGATCGGCACGATCGGACCGCATCGGCCATGCGGACAGCCCCGCAGGCGCGTCTCGATTGCGGTCAGCCGCTGTCCTGCGAGCGTTGCGGCCACCGGCGTTGCGCACGCCTGGCGGCAGTCCCTAGACCGGCAGGGCTGGAATCATGCGTTTTTCGGTGACGACCGAGCCGCATCCCCGGGTTTCGTAGAGTTCCACAGCGGCCAGTTGGGGCAAATGCGCCTGGGTCGTTGTGTAGATCCACTCGGCGATGCTTGCCGTATCGGCATCGCGCAACTCGGCGATCGCGTGGAGGGGCTGATGATCAAGGCGCCTGAACACGGGCTCGAAGAGCGTCTTCACGTCGCCGAAATCGACGGTCCAACCCATCACGGTGTCGATAGGCGCACACAGGTGCAGCCGCAACCTGAATGTATGGCCATGGACTGCACGCTCGCGGCTTCCGATCGGCGCGCGTTGCAGTTGCACCGCACTATCGAGCGTGAAATCTTTCCAGATGCGGTAGTCGCGTCCGTCGAAGCTGGCGCCGCTCGAGGCCGTCTCGAACAGGTCGATGCCGGAGAGTTCCGGCAACGTCGGCTTGAGGCGTTCCCACAGCCACGACGCGATGAGCTCGCTGGTGGGGTTCCCCAGACCCTCCACATCGTTGAGGCAGGTGTGGTCCAGGATGTTGTGCAACGGTTCCCAGACCTCGTCGAGCCGGTCGTGGTCGATGTCGCGCCCTCGTGATCCCGCAGACGGAGAGGCGTGCACGACGGCCTGAAAACCATGGCCGTGCATGCGGCCGCATTGGTGTCCCATCGGGACGTTCGGCAATCGGTGGGCAGCTTCAAACGGGTAGCGCCGCCAGATCCGCGCCATCCCGTCGCGGTCGAGGTGGACGCCCTGGTTCGCCGTGCTTTGGACCGCGAGGCGATGGATGCCAGGCAAGGCCAGGTTTTGGTCAATCCAGCGGGCAATATTCGTATCGGTGGGCTGGTCGATGACCTGGTTCAGGAGTGTGTCGTTCAGCGGCTCGAGAACCCGCTGCATGCGCGCCTGCAGGGCGGCCACTTCGCCCCCTGGGAAAGACGCCCAAGCCGGCAGTTCCGCGAACACCGAAGCCCGGAAGCCATGGCCATGCAATTGGCTGCGGCGCTTGCCGCCCGGCAGCGCAGCCAGGTGACGGGCGGACTCGAAGCCACCCGTGGCAACGGTCAAGATGCAAGGGGCCATACGGACTCCGGATGGTTGCGCGCGCCGGCTTGATCGCGTTGCCTACAGCTCTGGCCGTCATGAACCGGCTGCTGCCCAGGCCGAGAGGCAGTCACAAAGTCATTGACATGGGCCCGGTTGATTACCAAGGCGAATGTTGCAGAACTCCGCGGTCGATCTGTTGGATATCCGTTTTCCCACAAAACGCCATGGTGATGTCCAACTCGTTGCGAATGATCTCGAGGCACTGCTCGACGCCGGCTTGACCCTGGGCACCGAGGCCGTACAGGAATGCTCGGCCGATCAGGGTGCCCTTTGCGCCCAGCGCGATGGCCTTGAGCACGTCCTGGCCCGAGCGGATTCCGCCATCGACCCAAACCTCGATGCGCGAACCGACGGCATCGACGATGGCCGGCAGCGCCGAGATCGAGCTCGGCGCGCCATCGAGTTGGCGCCCGCCGTGGTTGGAGACGATGAGGGCATCAGCGCCCGAGTCTGCGGCACGCTGCGCATCCTCGGCGTCCAGGACGCCCTTGAGAATCAGCTTGCCGCCCCAGCACTTCTTGATCCACGCCACGTCGTTCCATGTCAGGCGCGGGTCGAATTGCTGACTCGTCCAGGCCGAGAGCGACCCCATGTTCTCGACCCCCTTGACATGCCCGACGATGTTGCCGAAACCATGCCTGCGGGTTCCCAGCATGCCCAAGCCCCATCTTGGTTTGGTCGCGAGATTGAGCAGATTGGCCAGGGTCGGTTTCGGTGGTGCCGACAAGCCATTCTTCAGATCCTTGTGGCGTTGCCCCAGGATCTGCAAATCCAGGGTGAGCATCAAGGCCGAGCAGCGGGCCGCCTTGGCGCGGTCGATCAGGCGTTCGATGAAGTCGCGGTCACGCATGACGTAGAGCTGGAACCAGAACGGCGCTTTGGTGTGCGCCGCGACGTCCTCGATGGAGCAGATGCTCATGGTCGAGAGGGTGAACGGCACGCCGCATCGTTCCGCCGCGCGCGCCGCCAGGATCTCGCCGTCGGCATGTTGCATCCCCGTCAGTCCGGTTGGCGCGAGCGCCACCGGCATGGCGACATCCTGCCCGATCATCCGCGACCGCAGCGAGCGCTGCTCGACGTCGACGGCCACGCGCTGGCGGAGCTTGATGCGCTGGAAATCGTCTTGATTGGAGCGGTAGGTCGTCTCGGTCCAGGAGCCTGAGTCGGCGTAGTCGTAAAACATCCGCGGAACCCGTCGCTTGGCGAGAACGCGCAGATCTTCAATGCAGGTCATGGTTGCCATGAAGTCACCTTGTGTGGACTGCACAGGGCTCCCGAAGGGGAGCCCCCTGCCAGGTCAGGGATGGACGGCCTTGATCGCTGGGATCATCCAGGATAGCCCGTGTTGTTGGGCGACGACGAGCAAGCCCAGCAGCACCGTCAGCAGCACACTGTGCCAGAAGGTCCGGGCGAACACCACGCCCTCCTGGCCCTTGAGGTCGGTCGTGGATACCCCGGTGGCGATGTTCTGCGGCGAGATCATCTTGCCCATCACCCCACCCGAGGAGTTGGTCGCGGCCATGAGCACCGGGTTGAGATTCAACTGATGCGCCGCCACCACCTGCAAGTTGCCGAACAGCGCATTGCCCGAGGTGTCGCTGCCGGAGAGAAACACCGCAATCCAGCCCAGGAACGCCGAGACCAGCGGGAACAGCGCACCCGTGGAGGCCACGCCCATGCCCAGCGTGTAGCTCATGCCCGAGTAGTTGAGCAGGAAGGCCAGGCCCACGATCATCATCACGGTGGCGATGGCGATGCGCGTCTGCACCCATGTGCGCCTCACACAGTCGAAGAACGCCCCCAGGCCCGTGCGCGTCCAGGCCGCAGCGATGATGGCCGACAGCAAGATCGCCGTGCCCGTGCCCATGGGCTGAAAGTCCCACAGTGCCACATAGGGCTTGTGGTATAGGGTGATGAATACCGCGTTATTCAGGCCGGGCCACAGCACCTTGGTGTCGCCGATCAGGAACAGCTTGAGGTTGACCCAGACGATGACCACCACCGAGACCACCACCCAGGGCATCCAGCCGCCATAGCCCACGCGCGCCGTGCCCTTGGCCGCAGCCTGCGTGCGCACCACGGCAAAGGCCGGATCGGGTTCGGGCTTCCAGGTCTTGAGAAAGGCCACGGTGACGATGAGCGAGACCAGCGAGGCCAGCACGTCGGTGAGCTGGTAGCTGATGAAGTTGGAGGTGGCGAATTGCGTGAGCGCAAAGCTGCCGCCCGAGACCAGTAGCGCCGGCCACAGCTTGGCGATCGATTTGAGCCCACCGTACAGGCCCACGACATAGAACGGCAGCAGGAAGGCAAAAAACGGCAGTTGCCGCCCCACCATCGCCCCCAGGGTGTCGGGATGCATGCTGGTGACGGCTCCCAGCACGGTGATGGGCACACCCAGGGCGCCGAAAGCCACCGGAGCGGTGTTGAAGATCAGGGTGTAGGTGAGGGCCTCCAGTGCCGGAAAACCCAGGCCGATGAGCAGCGCGCTGGTGATGGCCACCGGGGTGCCGAAACCGGCGATGCCCTCGAGCAGGCAACCAAAGGAAAACGCCACCACCAGCAGCACCAGGCGGCGGTCGTCGGGCAGGTGGTCGAGCATCCATTGGCGAAACTGCTCGAAGCGCCCGGACCGAACCGCCACGTTGTACAGCAGCAAGGCGTTGAAGACGATCCACATCACGGGCGCCAGCGCCAGCGCCATGCCCGAGGCCACGGAGTTCAGGGCCAGACCCATGGGCATGCCCCACACGGCCACGGCCACGAGCAGGCCCACGAGCAGCCCGGCCAACGAGGCCTGCCAGGCGGGGCGGCGCAGCACCCCGAGCAGGATGAGGGCCACCGCGATGGGAATGGCTGCCACCACGAACGACAACAACAAGGAGCCGGCAACAGGCGTCAGCGGCTGTGCGAAAACGATGCCCGCAGGCAGGGCGGTCGAGGCAATCATGGAGTCTCCTTCCAGGGAATTCAATGCAGAGGGAATGGCTTGCGCTCTTCGGTGTCGTCACCTTGCACGCATCTTGTGCGGCGGACCGACTCTCGGCGCGACTCCCGGTCGGAGTCTTTGTGGCCTGGCGTTTACCTGTCAATTGGTCATTTGGTAAGACCAATAAAGATTAGAAATCCGCGCCTTGATTTCGTCAAGACTTTGATAATTCAGACTTGATCAGTCGGAATATGTAAGGTAGCCACCACCTCTATAAAATTGGTCTGACCAATTAGACGTGAAGGTCCCAAGCATGAACATCATCAGACTGTCGGATGCGGTTGCAAACGACCTCGAGCGCCGCATCCTCGAGGGCTCCTGGAGGGCCGGGGATCGCCTGCCGCCTGAGCGTGAGCTGGCCGAACAACTGGGTGTGTCACGGCCGTCCCTGCGAGAAGGGCTGCAGAAGTTGGTGTCCAAAGGACTGATTCAGACGCGCCAGGGCGGCGGCACGGTCGTGACCGACAGGCTGCAGGCGAGCTTCGTCGATCCGTGGAGGGATATGCTCACCGGGCACCCGACCCTGCAGCAAGACCTGCTGGAGTTCCGCCATATGCTGGAAAGCCAGGCGGCGCTGCTGGCGTCGGAGCGGGCCAACGATTTCGACCTTCAGCGCATCGGCGCGGCGTTCGATGCGCTGGAACTGGCGTATGAGCAGGATGACCTGCACGCTTGCATCAAGCGGGATGTTGAATTTCACCAATCGATCGCCGAGGCATCCCACAACGTCCTGATCGCGCATCTCAGCGCAAGCCTGCATCGGCTGATTCAGGATCATGTGGAACAGAACCTGCACTACCTGCATGCTCATCCCGAGAAGTGGCAGCAGGTGCGCGAGCAGCATCGTGAGATCTGGGACAAGATGCAGACCCGCAATGCGCAGGCCGTGGCCTTGGCGGCGAGACAGCACATCGTTTTTTTGCAGCAGAACATGTCCGAAACGGCCTTGGCAGCCTTGCGCATCGAGAGCGCGAAGCGTCGAATTCAAACGGGGACGATGACGCCGCCGGACCGGACAGTGGCTTCGTAGTCTCCCCGTGGGTGGCGATTCGCCGTGCCCAACGCCGGTCGGATCGGCGGACGTCCTGTGCCTGCGCGGTCACGGAGGCACCGTGATCGATCGCCAGGCCCAACCGGCTTCGGAAACCAGGTCCAGCGGCGCGGAACCGCACGTCGCCGCCGCACGGCAGCTCTATAGAGCGCTGCCGCAGTCCGCCCCAGCTTCATTCGACGCTGACCGTTCGCTTCAAATTGACCAAGGATCCATGCCATGCATCGAGAATCAACGGTTGACACAGGTTGGTGTGTCGCGGGCGTCAAGCTCCAGAGCCGGTTCCTGCTGGGCAGCGCCAGCTACCCATCGCCACAGGCCCTGCGCGATTCGATAGGCGCCTCCGGCACGCAGGTCGTGACCGTCGGTCTCAAGCGGATGCTCGCGGCACAGGACAGTGACGGTTTCGTCGCCGTGCTGCGCGAAACCCTGGCGGCATGCAGGGCACATGTGCTGCCCAATACCGCCGGGTGTTACAGCGCGCGTGAGGCGATCGGCATGGCGCACATGGCACGCGAGCTCTATCAAACTCCTTGGATCAAACTCGAAGTGATCGGCGAGGCGCACACCCTGCAGCCCGATCCCGTCGAACTGGTGGAAGCCGCGCGCGTCCTGGTGCGCGAGGGTTTCGTCGTGTGGCCATACTGCACGGATGACCTGTTGACCTGTCGGCGCCTGCTTGACGCGGGCTGCGAGGTGCTGATGCCCTGGGGTGCGCCCATCGGTTCCGGACAGGGGCTGCTCAACCCTTTCGCCCTGCGCACGCTGCGCGAGTGCCTGCCGAACGCCACCCTGATCGTGGATGCCGGCATTGGCACGCCCTCGCATGCTGCGCAAGCCATGGAGATGGGATTCGATGCCGTGCTGCTGTGCTCGGCAGTGTCGCGCTCGCGCGATCCGGTTGAGATGGCGCGAGCCTTCGCGCTGGCGATCGAGGCTGGTCGCGGGGCTTGGCGTGCCGGCGCCATCGCCAAGCACGATCGCGCCATTCCGAGCACGCCCACGGGCGCGAAGTCCCGGACTCCTCAAGCCTGCGTTTAGGCCCGCGCCGCACAGTTCGCGCGCGCGCATGGCGTCCGCGCGTCGGCTGCCGCATCGCGCAGACGTGTTCAGCGTCGCTGGATGTCGGGCCGTTGCCGACGCGGCGCTTCGGCGGCAGGGCATGGGGCTGTCGATGCGTTCGGGTCGGCCGGAGCCGACAACCGCCGCACGGCATGCACATAGCGCTCCAGGGTGGGGGACAACACCCCTGGAGCCAGCCGAATGTCCAGCAACTGAAAACGCCCTCGCGAGGCGTGGGCATGCTCCAGCGCGTGCTCGAGTTCCAGGCGCGTGCGCACCACGACGCCGTCACCACCCATGCCGCTCGCCATCGATGCGAAGTCCCATGTCGGCAGTGCGGTGAAGCGAGCGCCGGGTTCGAACACCCGGAGCATTTCCCACGCCGAATTGTTGAAGACCAGAACGATGGGATCCCAGCCATACTTGCAAGCGTTGCCCAATTCCCACCCCGTCATCTGGAAAGCCCCGTCACCAACCAGAATGATGGGGCGTTGCCCCGTGGACGCCTGCAAGCCCAGCCCTGCCGGAACGCCATAGCCCATGGTCGCGTAGTAGCCTGGGGCGATCAGCTCGCTCGGCCCGATGTCCATGGCCGTGAACAGGCAATCCCCGACATCGCTGGCCAGGGGCATGGGGCCGTGCCGCTGCATCAGCGCGTTGACAGCGGCCGCAATGTCGAGCGGATTGACTGGCGCGTCTTCAGCGTCTTCTGCGGGGGGTGAAACGACCTTCGTGCGTTCGTCGATCCGCTGAACCTGCACCGCCGGAACCCGTTCCAGCAGGGCATCGATCAGCGCCGCGAGCGGGACATCGGGGTAGACGTGATGCCCCATCACCACACGACCCTCGAGCGCCTGGATCGCATGCCGAAGATCGATGCGTTGGGCCGATACGGCGAAATTGGTGTCGGACACGATCACGCCGAGCAGCAGCAGCCCGTCGGAGTTTTCAACCTCGGCGGCGATGGCCGGGTCTCCAGCCACACCGAGATAGGTGCCGCGCAGCGCAACCTCGGCTGCGGCCAGCAAACCGCGCCCCATGAAACTGGTCACCACGGGCATCCCCAGCCTGCGCGTGAGTTCGGCCACGCGGGATTCCAGCGCGTAGCGCCGTACTTCCACGCCAACCATCAGGACGGGGCGCTGCGCGGCTTGCAGGCGCGACAGCAGTTCATCGGCGCAGGTGGCCAGGGCCTCCGCATCCTGCCTGGGCCAGGGGAGGGTGGGTACTGCCTCGCAGATCCGTCCAGGCATGTCACGCGGGATCTCGATGTAAACCGGGCGCGATGCGCGCAACGCTGTGTCGAGCACCCGGGCCATGTGTTGGGGGGCGGTGGCCGGATCATCCAGTCTGGCGCGATCCACGGTGATTTCCTGATAGATCTTCCACTGCGAATCCAGGGTCTTGACCTGATGGTGCAGCAGATAGCCACTGGCTGCTTCGTACGTGGCGGGTGCTCCCGAGATCACGACCACGGGGACACGTTCGGCGTAGGCGCCAGCCACGGCGTTGACCATGTTCAGTGCGCCGGCTCCATAGGTGACGGCCGCCACGCCCAAACCGCCGCGCAGGCGGGCGGCGGCATCCGCCGCGAAACCGACGCCCGGTTCGTGGGACAGCGTGTAGAGGGGCAGGGTGGCGCAGCGCTCGAATTCGCGAAAAAGCGGGAGAGCAAAGTCACCGGGAATCCCGAAAATTTCAGTCGCCCCGCGTTGTTTCAGGGCCTGGAGTAGGCGTGCGGTCAGTGTGGTCGTCATGGTCGGACTCGTTGGGTTTCAAAGCGTCGCATGTGGATGGTGGCTCCGCCCATCCGCCCATCCGCCGATCGGCCAGGCCAGATTCGTCGGCTCGCGCAGGTTTCAGGCATCGCCCCCGGGACTCAGCGCCATAAGGGGCCGATGGCGTCGAGCGTGTTTTTCACCATCAACCCGAATTCCGTGTCGCCTTCCATCACCAGCGCGCGCTCAAAAAACAGCCGGTCGGCGTCGTCGATGCCACGCACCAGGCGCCATAGGGACGCGCTCGTGCTGCGGATGGTGACTGCTGCGGGGTCATCGAGTGGCGCGACCCTGAACCCCTGAGCGTTCAGCCGCAAGCGAAGTCGCAGCCCAAGGTCTTCGAGATCCAGGCAAACCGTCCGCCCAGACCACGCCGAATGCGTCTCGGCATCCAGCTGCGGGAGCAGAACGCGATCCAGCAGGCGTGCCAGCGCAAACGACGGAGGTTGCATCGGCAACGTGCGAACGACCTGGCGCAACGGTTCGGGAATGGATGCGGCGATCTGCACGGCGGCATTCCCCAAGGTATTCAGCCAATGGGCAGGAGCGCCCGGGCGAGGGTCACGCGAAACCGCGGGATCATGCTTCGACATGGACATGTTCAACATTCCCGGATGGAGTTCTGCGAGAGCCGTACCGCTTCGGCGTCAGGCACGGTTCAGAACAAATTGCATGCCGGGCTGGCGGTGGACGTAACCATTGACCAAGGTTCCCGGCAAAGGCATCGCGCGCAGGGTTGCCAGTGCGTCATCGGCCGAGGCTCCCTGGTTGTAGACGGCGTCGAACTGTGCGAGCACGTCCATGAAGCCTTGGCTGCAGGGCGACAGTCGAAGACGCGAGACGCCAGCCTGTCGCAGGACCTGGGCCTCTCCGATCAGTGCCTGCACGCCGGCTGACTGAACCTGGGTTCCATTCAAACAAAGGAAGGGCTGGCCCTCGCTGCTGCTGAGCAGGAGCCCATCGGCGTCATCCAGGCAGCGGAACGCGCAGGAGTCCTTGTGCAAGTGATGATGCCGCGCGGTGAAGCATCGCGCCGAGAATGCAAGTGGCAGGCGCCCAAAAGCCCAAATCTCGGTGCGGATCACGTCGCCGCTGACGGCGCGCACCGGGTTGTCCCTTGGGTTCACGCAGGCCATGGCATCCAGGGACAACTCCACTGGGGCAACCCATCGCCCTGCGCCCCACGCGGCATGTTCCGAAAGCGCCTCGCGGTTGTAAATGTTGAGGTGCGGGCTGAGAACGAAGGGCTGGAGATCACGCGCCCCACGCCGCGCCTCGACCAGGGCCTGGATGGCCGACATGTCGCCGGCCTCGACCGCGAATTCATCCTGATTCACCAGATCGCGCACGGAGCGCAACTCGCCCTCGCTCATCACCAGGGCCTGAGAAGCCAGGATCACCTCTTTGCCCGCAGCCTGCAATTCACGCCCCAACGCCAGCCAGTCGGCGAGCTTCATCTCGTGCCGGCGCGAGCAGACGACCTCTCCCAGCACGACCGTATTCGCAGCGCTGTCGGCGACATGCGCATAGAACTGCATCAGCGCAGGCCTTGGCCACCCATACTGAACAGGGCCTACTGTCAATGCGAATCTCGAGGTGGCGACGGGGTCAGTCATGGCACGTATCCATTGCGTGGAACTGTGGTTGCTAGCGCCAGGGCCGGTCATAGGCGCCCAGCGTCTGTTGTTGCCCTTCAGCCCAGCGCGCAAGTTGCGCCGACCATGTGGGCAGCACCGCATAGCGATGGGGCGATACGGCCAGATCGATGGCGGCACGCCAAACCCGGGTGACCTCGGCAACGTAGCTGGGGCTTCGCTGTCGGCCTTCGATCTTGATCGCCTTGACCCCGGCGTCGATCAATTGGGGCAGCAGTTCGAGCGTGTTCAGGCTGGTGGGCTCTTCAAGCGCGTAGTCGCGCATCCCGCCGACATCGAACCGGCCCTTGCACAGGGTTGGATAGGCGCGTGGCTCATCGGGCGCGTAGCGGTCGATGAGGACATCGTTCAGGCGCGCTTCGACGCTGTCGTCACGGTCGACCCAACGCACAGCCGACGGCGGCGAGCACACACCGGCATTGTTGGGCGACTGCCCGGTCGCGTACGACGACAGTGCGCAGCGTCCTTCCACCATCACGCAAAGGCTTCCGAAGCCGAACACCTCGATGTCGACGCCGGTGTGCCGGATGACCTGCGCCACTTGCGACAAGGTCAGGACGCGGGGCAGAACCGCTCGTTGAATGGCGTATTGCTCACGGTAGAACTCGATCGCTGCGTAGGACGTTGCCGAGGCCTGCACGGACAGATGCAGGCGCATGCCGGGGTGATGGCGCCGCGCATGGGCCAGCATCGCGACGTCGGCCACGATCAGCGCGTCGGCGCCGAGCTCGACGGCGCGATCGATCGTTCGAAACCAGTGCTCCGGATCTTGCCCTGCGGCGAAGGTGTTGAGTGCCATCAAAACCCGGACTCCGCGCCTGTGGGCATAGTCAACGCCGGCGCGAATCTGTGCATCATCGAAGTTCAGGCCAGCGAAGTTTCGCGCATTGGTCGCTCCGCGCAAGCCCAGATAGACCGCATCCGCGCCGGCGTCCACGGCCATTTCCAGGGCGCGCAAGGAGCCCGCCGGACAGACGAGTTCTGGTTGCTGCCTGGTCATCGCACTCATTGATTCCATGCAAGACCTCGGCTTTGATGCGGGATGGATGAGGGCCGTCGCGTGGTCGTGACACCGTCCCCGCGCAGCTTGAAACCGGGTCGCTGCAGGTCCTGGATTCGCCGGCTCAAGGCGTCGCGCTGCAGGCGCGCCGGATGGCCCCGTGTCTGCCCGGGCAAGCGGCAGTCCTGCACCACCCATTGGCACACGCCCCGGTCGGCCAGCATCGTGCCCAGCGACAACAGCTCGGCTTCGCTGAAGAGGCCCGCATGCCAGGTCGTGCGGCATTCGAAGGGCACTCCCGAGGCCAGCAGATGATCCAGGGACGACCTTGCGCGGCGGCCGCTTCCCGGGGTGCCGGTGACCGCGTCGTAGAGGCTCCAGGGGGCCTTCACGTCGAACCCCACCCAATCGACCAGAGGGAGCAGCGTCGCGAGGCGCCGGGGATACATGCCGGCCGTGTGCAGCGCAACCTCGAAGCCCAGGTCGCGTACCTGCTGCATGGCCCCGGCCAGCGCAGCTTGCAGTGTGGGTTCTCCCCCGGAAAAAACCACGCCGTCCAGCAACCCGCGTCGGCGTTCCAGGAAGTCCGTCACCGATGTCCAGGACATCCCCGCCGAGGCAGCGGCCTCGAGCAGGTGCGGGTTGTGGCAGTAACCGCAACGCCAGGGGCACCCCTGGCAGAAGATCACGGCGGCGAGCCTGCCGGGAAAATCAATGCTGGTCAGGGCGGTGATTCCGCCCACGCGCAACGCATCCATCCGACGACGTGCCTCAGGCGCCGGTCATGCTGGGCCGCTCGGCGAAAAATCGCCGCTCCAGATGTTCGCCCTGCTTGCCGATGTTGAAGCTCGACACGGGCCTGTGGTAGCCCATGACGCGAGTCCAGACTTCGCATGGCTGGCGCTCGTCGTCGAGCAGCCGTGGTGGCATCGTGCTGGTGGCGATGAGATGGTCGGTCTGAGACAAGGTGGTTCTCCAGATGGGTTGGTGTGAGCGTGAAGACCCCGGGCGTGGTCACGCGGCGAGCAGACTCTGCTTGCGCGCGAGGATTTCCGTATCGCATTTGGGGCAGAACGCGTGTTCGCCCGGCAGATACCCATGCTTGGGGCAAATGGAAAAAGTGGGCGTCACGGTGATGTAGGGCAGGCGAAAGCGCGTCAGCGCGCGGCGCACCAACTCTTTGCATGCCGCGCCGCTGGACAGTTGCTCGCGCATGTAGAGGTGGAGCACGGTGCCTCCGGTGTACCGGGACTGCAAGGCTTCCTGCCGTTCGAGCGCCTCGAACGGATCGTCCGTGAAGCCGACAGGCAATTGCGACGAGTTCGTGTAGTAAGGGCGCTCTACAGTGCCGGCCTGGAGAATGTCCGCAAAGCGCTTGCGATCTTCCTTGGCGAAGCGGTAGGTGGTGCCCTCAGCGGGAGTGGCTTCCAGGTTGTAGAGATGCCCGGTTTCTTCCTGAAAGGCCACGATCCGGCTTCGGACATGGTCGAGGAGGCGCACGGCAAAGGCATGGCCCCAGGGCGTGGTGATGTCCTGCGCGTCGGCGGTGAAGTTGCGGATCAATTCGTTGATGCCGTTGACCCCCAGCGTCGAAAAATGGTTGCGCAGGGTGCCGAGATAGCGCTTGGTGTAAGGGAACAGGCCCTGGTCCATGAGGCGCTGGATGACCTTGCGCTTGATCTCGAGGCTTTGCTTGCCCATCTCCAGCAGCACATCCAGCCGGTCGAGCAAACCCGCCTCGTCGCCGCGGTACCGATGCCCGAGTCGAGCGCAGTTGATGGTGACCACGCCGACCGAACCGGTCTGCTCGGCCGAGCCAAAGAGGCCATTGCCGCGCTTGAGGAGTTCGCGGAGGTCGAGCTGTAAACGACAACACATGGACCGCACCATATGTGGAGTGAGGTCGGAGTTGATGAAGTTCTGGAAGTAGGGCAGCCCGTACTTGGCAGTCATCTCGAACAGCCGTTGGGCATTCTCGGATTCCCACGGAAAATCCGCAGTGATGTTGTAGGTCGGGATCGGAAAGGTGAACACGCGCCCCTTGGCGTCACCGGCCGTCATGACATCGATGTAGGCGCGGTTGATCAGATCCATCTCGGCCTGCAGCTCGCCGTAGGTGAAGGGCATCTCCTCGCCTCCGATCAAGGGGGTCTGGCCGCGCAAATCCTCGGGGCAGGTCCAATCGAACGTGAGATTCGTGAAGGGTGTCTGCGTTCCCCAGCGGGAGGGAACGTTGAGGTTGTAGATCAGCTCCTGGATGCACTGCCGCACGGCCGGATACGCCATCCGGTCGCGGCGCACGAAGGGCGCCATGTAGGTGTCGAACGATGAGAAGGCCTGGGCGCCGGCCCATTCGTTCTGCAGGGTCCCCAGGAAATTGACGATTTGCCCAACGGCAGATGTCATGTGTCGCGGGGGTCCGGCCTCGACCTTGCCAGGAACCCCGTTGAGCCCCTCGTTCAGCAAGGTGCGCAGTGACCACCCGGCGCAGTAGCCCGACAACATGTCGAGGTCGTGAATGTGGAGATCGGCGTTGCGGTGCGCCTCGCCGATCTCGGCGGGATAGACGTGCGAAAGCCAATAGTTGGCCGTCACCTTGCCCGCCACGTTCAGGATGAGGCCTCCCAGAGAGTAGCCCTGGTTGGCGTTGGCATTGACACGCCAGTCGGCTCGACTGAGGTACTCGTTCACCGAGCTCTCCACGTCCACCAGGGCTTTGCAGTCTTGCCGCAGCTTGGCATGCTGCTCGCGATAAACGATGTAGGCACGCGCACTCTGCATGTCATGGGCGGCGATGAGCGTGTGCTCGACGACATCCTGGATCTGCTCGACGGTTGGCGCTTGGTTGCCGAAGCGGTGGATGAGGATCTTGATGGCCTCGTCCCCCAGTGCCTGGGCCTCATCGGGCCCGAACTCGCCAGTGGCCTCGCCGGCCCGGCGCAAGGCCGAAACAATCTTCTGCGGGTCGAAGCTCACGCGAACGCCATTGCGTTTGACGACCTCGCGGGGAAGGCTCAGGTGGTGCTCCGCTGCTCGATGGCTCATCGTGTTCTCCTGGCGACGTCAACACTATATCTAGCGTTTCGAGGCCTGGTGAACGACTAGATGTAGTCATGACCTAGGTCAAGGAAGATGAAGATTTCGGGGCGGGTGTTGGGTGCGCGGTGCGGCAATTCGCCGATCCGGCACGAGCCGCGCATCAAGGCAGGACGGGTCCATCACAGTGCGGGCGCCGAGCCGGCGGCGCGGCCAAGCGGTGTCGCGACAACCAGCGCAGCCTCATGCCGCGCGGGTTCGGCGGGCTTCAAGTGGTCTTGCCGGAACTTGCCGCTGAGGCATCCCGAACGGGGGCTTGTTCGGCTGATCCAGCATCACGAGCGGCGGAGGCGTCGAGGTCGAAATCGAGCCAGTCCTGCCCCAAAAGCTCGACAGGATGTTGCGTGCGCTCCGACCCGTTGCCGCAGCGCATGGAGTCTGCGGCGCAGTATCTCGCGCAACCCCAGCAAATGCGCTCGGGGTGAATCGGGTGAGTCGGGAATTTCTTCACCATATCCGATGGCCCTGCATCCCAGCACAAGGCGCGACTGCCGGCTGGGTTGCGGGCATGGCGGATCGGGATGGTGCCGGGCAAGTGGCTGATTCACCGCATGGGCGGTTGTCCTGGTTCTGACCTGGTTCGGCTGGAGCGGCGGGAGTGCGGTCCGGCAGTTTGTGCTTCGTCCGCTGTCGGCGCATGCATGCGGTCGTTTCCTGTGGCGAATCTTGCGCATAACAAGTACTACAAATACCACTATAAGATGCCTTTGCGATCAACACAAGGCCTCTTGGGCAACCACGCATGAAACTCACAGCCTTCTCCGATTTCGGGCTCCGTGCCCTGCTCGTGCTTGCCGGCAGTGCTCGGCCGAACTGGTCGACCACCGAGCTGGCCGCCAAGCTCGATGTGTCGCGAGATCACCTGATCAAAGTGCTGCAGCGCCTGGCCGCCGGAGGCTATGTACAAACCATGCGTGGGGCGGGCGGTGGAGTGCGACTGCTCGGCCAGCCAACAGCCATAAGGCTCGGTGAAGTGCTGGCTTGGCTGGAAGACGATCAGGCATTGGTCGAATGCTTTCGCGAGGACGCAGGACACTGCGTGCTCACGGGCTTTTGTGCCTTGCGTCCCAGGCTGGACCGCGCAAGCCGTGCGTTTTATGCGGAACTGAACACCAGCACGCTGGCCGATTGCATCAATCCAGCCCTGCGTCGCTTTGTGCAAAGCAACGCTCCCATGGCCTGACCGGCCCAAGCGCCAGAGCCTTCAGGTCAAGCCCGCGTTTCGACGAAAAGCCCTTTTTCTTCGCGCTCGAAATGATGTTCGAGCAGATGCTGCAACGGCAGGGTGGCATCGACCAGGGCCAACCGTATCTTGTCGTCGCTGACCCGGGCAGGCATGGTGGAGAGTGCCTGGCGCCATTCGGCGAGCATCGCTGAAAGTTTGCCGTGCTCGGCCAGATAGACCTTCGCGGTCCATCGCGCCGAGGCCGGAAGCCTCGGAATCAGGACGCCCTCCTCGTGGGCGATATGGGCTTGCTGCTGGTCGTGCAAAACCCTCAGCGACTCGCGTGCCCGGGCGATGTCGCCGACCAGCAGCGCCATGCGGGCCCGCTGCATCATGCCGAGCATGTGCTCATGGTCCACAACCAGATCCTCGGGCATGGCCGCCGGCATCTCACGCTCCACTCGATGGCACGGCAACATGGTACGGGTCACGGTGCCCGGGCTGTTCACCGGAGGACGATGTGCCGTCGATCGTTCAAGGAGTCATGGATCTCGGCCGTGGTTCGATCCACCCTTCGTCCTGGCCGGATTCGTGGTGATCGCGAGCGTCGTGGGGTTTGAACGCATGGAGTCGGGCTCGGCCTCGTCGCCCTGCGAGCGCTTTGGCCGGCCCGAATGGCGACATGGCCCACACGTCATTGCGGCAGTTCCTGGCCTTTCGTTTCCAGGGCGAACGGAATGATCGCGAGGCCGGCGATGAAGGCCAGCGCCGTGTAGGCAACAGGTGTGCCGAGCGTGCCCATCGCGCTGACCGAGGCAGCGAGTGCGAAGTTCACACCCGCGCCGATGAAGCGGCCCACCGAGGTGTTGAAGGCGAACGCCGTTGCGCGCACGCGGGTTTCGTATTGCTCGGGTAGCCACAGGCTGAACATCGCAAAATTGCCGCCGAAGAATCCCAGGAAGAACAGGGTCACGATGAAGGTGTCGAGCCCGTTGGGCAGGTAGAACGCCCAGCCGAAGCTCAGAGCGATGAAGACGGCCATGCCGAGAAAATACATGGCCAGGGTATTTTTGCGACCAAAGCGCTCGGCCAGCAGGGGAAGGGCCAGGCAGCCGAGAATGGTGCCGATGGAGAGGATGCCCGTGCCGATGGATGCCATGTGCACCGCCTGGATGAGCGTCATGCCCTCCTTCTTGGCCAGGAAGATGATGGCCGCGGGCTCGTACACCGCGCCCGCCCACAGGCCGATGATGGCGACGGTCAGAAGCGTGGAATTCACCAGCGTGCGGCGCAGGTATTGCGGGCTGAAGATTTCGCGCAGCGGACTGCGCTGTGTGGCCTTTTTCGCTGCTTTTTCCCAGCGCTCGGGCTCGTGGACCTTCAGCATCGTGTAGATGGAGACAACCACGGGCACGAGGCCGCAAAGGAACATCGCCCGCCAGCCGTAGTGCGCGCCGACGGTGTAGTTGAGCGCTGCGGCGATGAAGAACCCGGCGTAATAGCCCGTCTGGAGGAATCCGGCGCCCATCTTGCGGCGATCTTCCGGCCAGGATTCGGCGACATAGGTTCCCGCAAGCGCCCACTCGCCACCGATGCCGATGCCGGCGAGCATGCGGAAGATCGCGAGTTCCCAGACATTCTGGGACAACGCGGCCAGGCCGGTGAACAAGGCGTAGCCGAAGATCGTGGCGGCGAGCACGCGTGTGCGGCCGAACCGGTCGGCGATGGGCCCCCAGATGAACGACAGCCCCCAGCCGACGAGGAAGAGTGCAAACAGGATCGAGCCCGCCAGGCCGATGTTGCCGGGCGTGGCGGCGATCCCGGACTTGGGTAGCAATTCGGTCAGTGCCGGAACCAGGACCAGGGCGTAGATGATCGAATCCATGCCGTCCAGCGTCCAGCCGAACCAGGCAGCCCAGAAGCCTCGAATCTGGTCCCGGTTCAAGGGTGTTCGCGTTGGCCGCGCTGTGGCGGCCAGGGTGTTGCTGTCCATCGCTTGTCTCCTTCGATTGTTCCGGGTCGTGGGTCCCGGGTAGGTGATGCCGTGCAAATTGGCCCGAGCCGGACTGACCGGCGCATGCCAGGGGTTGAACCCGTGCCGCATGGATGTTCAAGTCCTGTCGCGTCCATCCTCCATGTTGGTCTGGAACCGCCGCGCGCCGAGAACCAGGGAGCGCAGGTCGGAACCCTCCGTGGAAACGGCTCGTACGGTCTCGAAAGCCGCCTGCGCCAGTTGCGTCAGTGTCTGCCCAGGTGGCAATTCGATGAATTGGCGTACGCCATGCTCGTACAACACCGTGGTGCCGTCATGCCACCGCACGGGAGCCATGACGTTGTCCGCCAGATCGGCGGCGATGGCCTCGGCAGACCCGAGCAGGCGCCCGCTTCGATTGCCGACATAGGGCACCCGCGGGGCCTGAACAGGGCATGCGAGCAGCGCGTCGCGCAGGGCCTGCGCGACACCGGCCAGCAGCACGCAGTGCGAGGGCACGGCCACGTCGAGCCGTTCGGCACGGCGCACGCCGAGGTTGCGGGCGTCGCGCAGAGCCTGCTCCAGCGCGGCGTCGGCGCCGGCGATGACGAATTGCGCGGGCCCGTTGAAATTGGCCAGGTAAACCCGCTGCTCGGCGGTGGCACCGGCCGGTGCGGCCGAGCGCAGGATGTCCTCGACACTGCGTTGGCCAAGGCCAACGATCACGGCCATGCCGTAGCCCTTGGGGTAGGCGCGCTCCATCAGCGTGGCGCGCAACAGCACGATGCGCAGGGCCTGGTCGAAAGCCAGCGAACCGACGATCACGGCCGCGGTGAAAGCGCCCACCGACAAGCCCGCGACCGCGTCCGGCCGCAGGCCCTGCGCATCCAGAGCACGCGCCAGGGCAACGCCGGCAATCACGATGGACAGTTGGGCGGCGACGGTGGAGCGCAGTTCCAGGGCGCCGTCCAGGCGGCGCACGTCGCGTTGCAGGACGCGGCTGGCTTCGTCGAGGGTGCGCTCGACCTCGGCGTGTGGCGGCAGACGACGCAGAAAACCGGGCGACTGCGCGCCTTGTCCCGGACAGAGGAAGGCCAGCTTCATGCTGCCGAGTCCCGCAGCGTTTCGGCCCATGGATCGCGCGTCAGCCGCGCGCCATGGGCGCTGCGCAACACCATGGGGCCAGCGCCCATCGCGTACTCGGACAGCGCCACGGCGCCGGCTGGCGTTTGCAGTTGCACGTCCATGCGAACCTGGCCCTGGTGCGGCA
>JAJXUC010000132.1 GCA_021783435.1 Pseudomonadota bacterium
CCTCGTTTCGAGGGCGGCAGGCTGCATGTGCTGCACGCCAAGCGCATCCAAGGCCCCGCTGCGCAGCTCAGTCTGGTCGTGGACGAGAGCCCGGCCCCACCGGAGCCCCCCGTCGCATCGTTCCCGGTGCCACAGGCATCCGGCCCGGCCTCGGCAATACCCGAGTCCACAAGGCCGTGAAGCCGGAGGTCGATCGCGTCGACGCTCCAGGCGGAGGTCTGACCGCGCTATACAACGTCCCCGCGCCAGCCAAGATCAACTGGTTCCTGCATGTCCTGGGCCGCCGCGCCGACGGCTACCACGAACTCCAGACCGTGCTCCAATTCATCGACTGGTGCGACTGGCTCGACTTCGAGCGCAACGATACGGGCGCCATCTGGCGTGAGGGTGGCAATGACCTGCCTGGCGATGATCTCTCCGTGCGCGCGGCGCAACTCCTGCAACGGCATACTGGCTGCCACTTCGGCGTTCGGATCCATCTGCGCAAGTCCATTCCCCTTCAGGCCGGTTTGGGCGGCGGTAGCTCCGACGCCGCCAGCACCTTGTTGGCGCTCAATCGACTCTGGGGCCTCGGCCTGGCCCGCCCTGCGTTGCAGCGCCTGGGGCTTCAACTCGGTGCCGATGTTCCGGTCTTCATCTTCGGCCGTAACGCCTTCGCCCAAGGCGTGGGCGAGAAACTGACGGCAGTGGACTTGCCCACCTGGCCCATGCTCGTGGCCTGGCCCGGACAAGGAGTGTCCACCGCCACCATCTTCGCCTCCGGTGCCTTGACAAGAAGCACGCCGGCCGTGACAATTTCAGGCTTTGCAGAATTTGTGCAGCTTGCGCAGGCAGAGGATGTGGAGGCTTGCGCGGCGAAGGCGGGCGTGGCGAAGGCGAGCGTGGCGGATGTGCTCAAGACGAATGCCCCCAAGGTGGTTCGGGCAGCAAGTCATGAAGCCGCCCAGGCAACCAAGGCATGCACCCCGGTCATGCGGCAGATTCCCACGCTGGGTCTGGATTTTGGCCGGAACGATTTGCAGGCTGCGGCGCAGGCCGCGTTGCCGCAGTTGGCTCAGGCAGAAACCTGGTTGCTCGGGCAGACTGGGAGCGGTCTGGTTCGCATGAGCGGTTCAGGCTCGGCGCTTTTTTCGCCCTGCTGGCCAAGCTTGGAGGAGAGTTTGCCGCCAGTTCCGGAGGGTTGGCGGGTGCGGCAATGCCGGGCTTTGGCGCGGCATCCGCTGGCAGGCTGGGTGGCAGAAGATTGATGCCAGGGCGGGTGCAGTGGAACGCTTTCTAGCCAAGCCGGGATGAAAATTCCGTACAATTTCGGATTCAGTTTTCGGCGTCGTCGATTGGGGTTGTCGCGTTGAAGTGTTGCACAACCATGGTGTGCCGTTGAAGGCTGTACCGTTGGGGAGTCGCCAAGTTGGTTAAGGCACCGGATTTTGATTCCGGCATTCGAGGGTTCGAGTCCTTCCTCCCCAGCCCAGCGCCGGCCTTGTTGCATTGCTGGCGGGGTTTCAATCCAGCTTCTTGAGCCAGTCTGATGTTGCTTGTTGCCCGCCGTCGTGGGCAGCGCAAGCGGATTTCCACTCCAAACCATGAATCAGAACTCGGCTGATTTTGTCGTTTTCACCGGTAACGCCAATCCGGCGCTGGCACAGCAGGTGGTCGAGCAGTTGGGTATCGGTCTCGGCCAGGCCTTCGTTGGCCGCTTCTCCGATGGCGAGGTCACGGTCGAGATTCAGCAGAACGTGCGCGCGCGCGAGGTGTTCATCATCCAATCCACCTGCGCGCCGACGAACGACAGCCTGATGGAATTGATGATCATGGCAGACGCACTCAAGCGCGCTTCAGCCGAACGCATCACCGCAGTCATTCCCTATTTCGGCTATGCGCGGCAGGACCGCCGGCCACGTTCCTCGCGCGTTCCCATCTCCGCCAAAGTCGTCGCCAATATGTTGCAGGCCGTTGGGGTGGCGCGCGTGGTCACCATGGACCTGCATGCCGATCAGATCCAGGGATTTTTCGATATTCCGGTCGACAACATCTACGCTTCCCCCATCCTGCTCGGCGACCTCAGGGCGAAGACGTATTGCGACCTCATCGTGGTCTCGCCCGACATTGGCGGCGTGGTGCGCGCGCGTGCGCTGGCTAAGCTTATGGACTGCGATCTGGCCATCATCGACAAGCGCCGCCCCAAGCCGAACGTGTCCGAAGTGATGAATGTCATCGGCGAGATCGATGGCCGCAACTGCATCATCATGGACGATATGGTGGACACCGCCGGCACCCTGACCAAGGCGGCCGAGGTGCTCAAGGCGCGCGGCGCCAAGCGGGTCGTGGCTTACTGTACGCATCCGGTTTTTTCCGGCCCGGCGATCGAGCGCATCAACGCCAGCGCGCTGGATGAAGTGGTCGTCACCAATACCATTCCCCTACGCGGCAATGCGCTCGAATGCCCCAAGATCCGCCAGCTTTCGGCGGCGCAGTTGATTGCCCAGACCATGCTGCGCATTGCCCAGGGCGGTTCGGTGCTGCAACTGTTCAACGAACAAGAAACCCTGTTCTGAATGCCGTCTGGCACGGTGCCGGGGGTTTCCGTTGGAGTCTTCTTTCGAATTCGCGCCGCCCGAATTTTCGGACGTGCGAACCCAGCGGGATGCTGGTCGCGAGCATCCCGATTTGCAACCGGGGCCCAAGGCCCCATTTGAGGAGTCGACATGAAAGTCGTCGCATTTGAACGTACAGCGCAAGGCACTGGTGCGAGCCGCCGCATGCGCAACGCCGGCAAGGTCCCCGGCATCGTCTACGGTGGTGAGCAAAAGGCACAGATGATCGAACTGGATCACAACGCCCTCTACCACGCCCTGAAGAAAGAGCAATTCCATTCATCAATCCTGGATCTGACCGTGGGTGAGCAGCAGACCAAGGTGCTGCTCAAGGCGTTTCAGGTCCACCCTTTCCGCCCCATCGTGTTGCACATCGATTTCATGCGTGTGGCCGCCGATCGCAAGATCACGATGAAGGTGCCGCTGCATTTCGTGCGTGCCGAAGAGTCGCCGGCCGTCAAGCTCGAAGGCGGCATGATCAGCCATGTGCTGAGCGAACTGGAAATCAGTTGCCTGCCCGGCGATCTGCCCGAGTTCATCGAAGTGGACCTGAGCAAGATGCAAAAGGGACATTCGCTGCACGTCAATGACTTGAAGCTGCCCGGTTCGGTCACGGTCGTGACCCACGGTGCCGAGAACCCGGTGGTTGCAACGGTGCTGAATCAGGCTGCGGCCGAGGCAGCGGAAGCCACGGCCGAGCCGGATGCCAAGGACGCCAAGGAAGGCGAGAAAAAGGCCCCCGAGAAGAAGTGATGTCTCGGCTGTTGCGACGTTTGAGTTGCCGCCGGGTTGTGATGCAGACGCCACCTTCGGGTGGCGTTTGCCTTGATGCGATGCAGCCCTGCGAAGGTGTGGAAATGCGGAAATGCGGAAGTGCAGCAATGCGGCCGTCCCGGGCCGACGCCTTGCCCTTCTTGAGTTTCCGCGTTCAAGCCGCAGGCACTGGGCGTGGTCTGCGGTCCTCGCCGACGGCGACGAAGGTGAGCGTGGCTTCGGTCACACGGTAGATCTGGGTGTTCGGGATGCCGCGTTCCGCGAACACCTCGACCTGCACGGTGATGGAGGTATTGCCCACTTGCACCACATCGGCGTAGAACGACAGCACATCGCCGACGAACACCGGGTGCTTGAAGACGAACTCCTTCACTGCGACCGTGGCCACCCGACCCCGGGCGCGCTTGGCTGCGGCGATGCCGCCCGCCATGTCGACCTGGGCCATGATCCAGCCGCCGAAAATATCGCCATGCATGTTCACGTCTGCGGGGCGGGGCTGGATGCGCAAGACCGGTTCGCGGCCCGAGGGCAATTGCTGGGTTTCGTTCATGGGAAAGGCTCGCAGTGGGCAAGGATTGGCCGTTGGCATTGAATAATGCACGGTTTGCAGTTGGCTGCCGTGAAGGCAGCGTCCCATTGTCTTTCAATCCCATGCGACACCAAGCTTCGTCCGACGTGCCTTTGCCCCCTCGGAGCGCTGGGGCGCCCCAATCCAGCTGGGCTGCAGTGCGCAAGCTCGCGCCCTATTTGTGGGAGTACCGCTTACGCGTCGTCGTGGCTTTGCTCATGCTGGTGGCGGCCAAGGTGGCGAACGTTGGTGTGCCGCTGGTGCTCAAGGACATCGTCGACGCACTCGATATCAAGCCCGGCGACCCGCGCACTGCGTTGGTCGTGCCGGTGGTCCTGTTGCTGGCCTATGGCGCCTTGCGCCTGGGGGTCTCACTGTTCACCGAGTTGCGTGAAATCGTGTTTTCGCGCGTGACGCAGGGTGCGGTGCGTAACGTCGCGCTGCAGGTGTTCGATCATTTGTTCTCGCTGTCGCTGCGCTACCACCTGGAGCGTCAGACCGGCGGCATGTCGCGCGATATCGAACGCGGTACGCGTGCCATCTCCAGCCTGGTGTCGTACACGCTCTACAGCATCCTGCCGACACTGGTGGAGATGGCTCTGGTGATCGGCATCCTGATGGTGAAGTACGACTGGTGGTTTGCCGGCATTGCCCTGGTGGCGCTGGTCGTGTACATCGTGTTCACGGTCGTCGTCACCGAATGGCGGACTGGTCTGCGACGCACCATGAACGAGCAGGATTCACGGGCGAATCAGCGCGCGGTGGACGCATTGCTGAACTACGAGACGGTGAAGATTTTCGGCAACGAGGCGCACGAGGCCAGACGCTACGACGACAACCTTCACCGCTGGATGGTCGCGGCGGTGAAGTCGCAGAACTCGCTGTCGCTGCTCAACCTGGGGCAGAGCTTCATCATCGCCACCGCCGTGACGCTGCTGGTGTGGCGCGCGACCGTTGGGGTGGTTCATGGCGGCATGAACCTGGGTGATCTGGTGCTGGTCAATGCCTTCATGATCCAGTTGTATGCGCCACTGAACTTTCTTGGCGTCATCTACCGCGAGATCCGCCAGGCCCTCACCGACATCGAGCGCATGTTCTCCATCCTGGAGCAAAATCGCGACATCGCCGATGTGCCGGACGCACGGCCATTGGCGGTGAGCCAGGGCACGCTGCGCTTCGAGGACGTGCACTTCGGCTACTCGCCAGCGCGCCAGGTTCTGCAGGGCCTGAGCTTTGAAGTGCCTGGAGGCGAAACCGTGGCCATCGTCGGGCCTTCAGGCGCGGGAAAATCCACCTTGTCGCGTCTCATCTTCCGCTTCTACGAAGTGGACTCAGGCCGCATCACGATTGACGGTCAGAGCATCGTCGACGTCACGCAGGCCAGCCTGCGGGCTGCCTTGGGCATCGTGCCGCAAGATACCGTGCTGTTCAACGACACCATCGGCTACAACATAGCCTACGGTCGGCCTGGAGCCAGCCACGACGAGGTGGAGGCCGTCGCTCGTGCCGCACAGATTCACGATTTCATCGCACGCCAGCCCCTGGGTTGGAACACCCAGGTGGGTGAGCGCGGGCTCAAGCTGTCTGGCGGCGAGAAGCAACGCGTGGCCATTGCCCGAGCCTTGTTGAAGAACCCGCCGATCCTGATCTTCGACGAAGCCACCTCGCAACTCGACTCGGCCAACGAAAAAGCCATCCAGAGCCAGATTCGGTTGGCTGCGCGCAATCGCACCACGCTGATCATCGCCCACCGGCTCTCCACCGTGGTGGATGCGCACCAGATCCTGGTGCTCGATGCGGGTCGCATCGTGGAACGCGGCACGCATGCGCAGTTGCTGGATCTGAACGGCGTCTACGCCCGGATGTGGGCGCTGCAGCAGGAGCAGTCGCGCGAACAGCAGGCGCCCGAATTGTTGCAGGTGGCCTAGTTTTGACGATCGTCGCTGCGGATTGTCGAAAGCCGGGCATGTGAGCGACGATGCCCTGGAAATGCCGCTTGCGCCGCAGAATCCTGTTGTTACACTCCGTCGATTATTTTTGCAATTCATTGACGGAGATTCATATGACCATGTTCAAACAACTCGTCCTGGGCGCCGCGATGGCGCTGGCTTTCACCGCAGTGCAAGCCGAGGCGCTCAGCGGCACGTTGAAGAAAATCAAAGACACCGGCAGCATGACCGTCGGCTATCGCGAGTCGTCCATCCCCTTCTCCTATCTCGACGGCAACGGCAAGCCGATCGGCTACGCCATGGAACTGTGCGGCAAGATTGTCGATGCAGTGAAGGCCGACCTGAAGCTGCCCAACCTCAAGGTGAACTATGCACCGGTGACGTCGAGCAACCGCATCCCGCTGCTGGAAAACGGCACCATCGATCTGGAGTGCGGCTCCACCACCAATTCGGTTGCGCGGCAAAAGCAGGTGGCGTTCGGTCCCACCTACTTCGTCATCAACGTCACTGCCGCGGTGAAGAAGGATTCGGGCATCAACGACTTCGCGCAACTCGGGGGCAAGACCATCGTCACCACCTCGGGCACCACCTCCGTGCCGCTGCTGAAGAAATACGAAAAAACCAAGGACCTGGATTTCAAGGAAATCTACGGCAAGGATCATGCCGAGAGCTTCCTGCTGATGGCTGACGGCCGCGCCGTGGCTTTCGTCATGGACGACATCCTGCTGGCCGGCCAGATCGCCAACTCCAAAGACCCCGCCGCCTACAAGATCCTCCCCGGCTCGCTGCGTAGCGAGCCCTACAGCATGATGCTGCGCAAGGACGACCCGGAGTTCAAGGCCCTCGTGGACAAGACCATCGACGGTGTGATGAAGTCGGGCGCGATCAACCAGATCTACGCCAAGTGGTTCACCAGCGCGATTCCGCCCAAAGGCATCAATCTGAATTTCGCGGAAACCGCAGCGATCAAGGAAGCCTTCGCCCACCCCAACGACAAGGGCGTGGAATAAGCCGTCTGGCCGCAGCGCGGGCTGCGCCTGCGCTGTCGCCTGCAGATGCATGCTGGTGCCGAACCTGACCTCCAGGGACGGCACCAGCAAACGGCCCTCGCACCACCGAAGGCCACGGTCTGAAAGCCAGCCATGCTCAAACTCGGCATTTTTTCGCAAAACACCCCGGATGGCGACACCACCTGGGCGATGTCGCTGCTCTCCGGTCTGGAATTCACCCTCATCCTCGTCGCCCTGGCTTGGATCGTGGGCATGACGCTGGGCTCGCTGCTGGGCGTCGTGCGCACCACCAACAAACGCTGGGTCGTGGCCTTGGGCGACGCCTATGTGGAACTGTTCCGCAACATTCCGCTGCTGGTGCAATTCTTCCTCTGGTATTTCGTCATCCCGGAGTTCATCCCGCCGCTCAAGCGCCTGGCCATCGCGATGGATCCGACCCAGTTCCAGTTGCTGACCTCGGTGGTGTGCCTCGGGCTGTTCACCTCGGCTCGCATCGCCGAACAGGTCAAGTCCGGCATCTTGTCGCTGCCGCGAGGCCAACGCATGGCCGGTTATGCGATAGGGCTGACGCCAGGGCAAACCTATCGCTATGTGCTCTTGCCCATGGCGTTTCGCGTCGTCATGCCGCCGCTCACGTCCGAATCGATGAATCTGGTGAAGAACTCGGCGGTGGCCTATTCCATCGGGCTGACCGAGCTGTTCTTTCGCACGCGCGAGATGGGCGAGATGACCTTCCAGTACTTCGCCGCCTTCGGCGCTGCGACCTTGCTGTACATGGCCGTGGCGTTTTCCATCAATCGTGTGTTCGCGTGGGTCGAACGTGCCGTGGCGGTGCCGGGATACATCGGCGGGAAAATCTGAGATGGGTGCGTTCGACTGGTCCGCCATCGTGCAATCGCTGCCCTTCCTGATGAAGGGCCTGGCCTACACCGTACAACTCACGGTGGTGGCGGCCATGGGTGGCACGCTGTGGGGCATTCTGCTGGCGCTGGCGCGGCTGTCCAGCATCAAGTCGCTGGCCTGGGTGGCTGCAGCCTATGTGAACCTGATGCGTTCCATCCCGCTGCTGCTGGTCATTTTCTGGTTCTACTTCCTCGTGCCCATCATGCTGCAGTGGGTCACGGGTGCAGAGTACCCGCCGCGCATCGGCGCCGAGCGCTCGGCTTACGTCACCTTCATCTTGTTCGAGGGTGCGTATTTTTGCGAAATCGTGCGGGCCGGCATCCAGAGCATACCCAAGGGCCAGCTCGGCGCGGCCTACGCCATGGGATTCAACTATTCCCAGTCCATGCGCCTAATCATCCTGCCGCAGGCGCTGCGCAATATGCTGCCGGTGCTGTTGACACAGACCATCGTGCTGTTCCAGGACGTGTCGCTGGTGGCGCTGCTCAACGTCACCGACTTCGTTGGCGCCGCAGTCAAAATCGCCCAGCGCGACAGCCGCATCGTCGAGATGTACACCTTCGTCGCCGTGGTGTATTTCGTCCTCAGCTACTGCCTGTCACTGGGCGTGAGGCTGCTGAACAAGCGCATTGCCATCATTCGTTGAACACTTCGAACCGAGCCGACCCATCATGTCCATGATCGACATCCAGGCCATCAGCAAGTGGTATGGCAGCTTCCAGGTCCTGACGGACTGTTCCACCCATGTCGACAAGGGCGAAGTGGTGGTGGTGTGCGGGCCTTCGGGCTCGGGCAAGTCCACGCTGATCAAGTGCGTCAACGCGCTCGAACCGTTCCAGAAGGGCGATGTGATCGTCGATGGCATCTCGGTGGCCAATCCCAAGACCCAGTTGCCCAAGCTGCGCGCCCGCGTCGGCATGGTGTTTCAGCATTTCGAGCTGTTCCCCCATCTGTCGGTGATGGAGAACCTCACGCTCGCACAACTCAAGGTCTTGGGCCGCAACAAGCAGGAGGCCATCGCCAAGGGTGAGCATTACCTCGATCGAGTCGGCCTGGGCTCGCAGCGCGACAAATTTCCCGGCCAGCTCTCGGGTGGCCAGCAACAGCGCGTGGCCATCGCCCGCGCGTTGTGCATGGACCCCATCGCCATGTTGTTCGATGAACCCACATCGGCACTCGATCCCGAGATGGTGGGCGAGGTGCTGGAGGTCATGGTCGGCCTCGCCAAGGAGGGCATGACCATGATGGTGGTGACCCACGAAATGGGCTTTGCCCGCAGTGTGTCGAGCCGCGTGGTGTTCATGGATGCCGGGCGTATCGTGGAAGACTGCGCGACCACCGAGTTCTTCGGCAATACCAGCGCCCGCAGCGAGCGCGCGCAGCAGTTTCTGGGCAAGATTCTGGCGCACTGATTGGCGCCAACCAGAGTCCGGGGCCGAGGCCCTGGGCAGGCGCGCATTACTATTTGCTGGCATTTGCAGTGCCCTTGCGTCGCCACGCAGCGGCCATCCCGCTGGCGTTGCGCAGCCCGCTCCCTCTCCACCCATGCAACAGTTCCAACACACTCAAATCATCCTCGCCCGCCCCGACGACTGGCACCTGCACCTGCGTGACGATGCGGCGCTGACTTACACCGTCGCGTGGACGGCGACACAGTTTGCTCGCGCCATCGTCATGCCCAATCTCAAGCCGCCGGTGGTGAACACCGCACAGGCGCTCGAGTATCGCCATCGCATCCTCGCGGCGCGACCGAAGGGCTCGAGCTTCCAGCCGCTGATGACGCTTTATCTCACCGACACCACACTCCCGGCTGAAATCGAGCGTGCCAAGGCCAGTGGTGCGGTGCATGCGGTCAAGCTCTATCCGGCAGGGGCCACCACCAACTCCGCCAGTGGCGTGACCGATCTGGACCGCGCCTACCCGGTGTTCGAGGCCATGCAGCAGCATGGCATGCCGCTCCTGATTCATGGCGAAGTCACCGACCCCGAGGTCGACGTCTTCGATCGCGAGGCGGTGTTCATCGAGCGCCATCTGCTGCGCATCCGGCATGATTTTCCAGCGCTCAAGATCGTGCTGGAGCACATCACCACGGCACAAGCGGCAAGCTTCGTGCGCGACCAGGCTGCGGTGGACGCGCGCGGCACGCCGCTGCTGGCCGCCACCATCACCGCCCACCATCTGCTCTACAGCCGCAATGCCATGTTCAGCGGGGGCATGCGGCCGCATTACTACTGCCTGCCGGTGCTCAAGCGCGAGCGCCACCGCCTGGCGCTGGTGGCCGCGGCCACCAGCGGCGATGCGCGCTTTTTCCTCGGCACGGACTCGGCGCCGCATGCGCGGGCGCTGAAAGAAGCCGCCTGCGGCTGTGCCGGCTGCCTCACCGCGCCGCATGCACTGGAGTTGTATGCCCAGGCATTCGAGCAGGCTGGTGCGCTCGACAGACTCGAAGCCTTCGCCAGCCATTTCGGCGCCGACTTCTACGGCCTGCCGCGTAACCCTGGTCAGATCACTCTGCGCCGCGCGCCCCAGCGCATTCCCGAGCGCCTGTCGTATGTCGGTGGCGACATCGTGCCGCTGGATGCCGGGCAGACCCTGGCCTGGAGCCTGGTGGCCTGAGCGCCGCCGGACCGGCGGCGCGCGACGATAATGCAGGTGCGAAGCGGGCCGGGCAGTCGCGCTGGCGTGGGGCGACTCACGCGGTGAGGAAGGTCCGGACTCCACAGGGCAGGGTGACGGCTAACGGCCGTGCGCGGTGACGCGACGAACAGGACCACAGAGACGAGTAAGCGCGGCGCAAGCCGCGTGGACGTGAAACGCGGCAACCTCCACCCGGAGCAACACCAAATAGGCAGGCGGAGCAGGGCTTTCGGGCCTTGTGAAAGCGCGGCCCGCGCGAGCCTGCGGGTAGGTGGCAACGAGCCGTTGCGGTAACGCGCGGCCCAGAGGAATGGCTGCCACGTCGGGTAACCGATGCACAGAATCCGGCCTACAGGCCCGCTTCGC
>JAJXUC010000133.1 GCA_021783435.1 Pseudomonadota bacterium
ACGATGTCGCGCACCGCATCGGGCATGCCGGCCTCGATCACAGCCGCCTCGCGCGCATGGTGCGTGACGCGATCCCAGACCTCGAAATGCGACCCCATGCCGATCAGATCGATGTCGCGTTCGATCCCCGCCGCGGCGCGCAGTTCAGGCGAGATCAGAACCCGCCCGGTGGCGTCGATCTCGGTTTCCGTGGCATGGCCCAGATAAATGCGCTTCCAGCCCTGCGCCGACATCGGCAGGGCTGCGATCTTGGCGCGGAATTCCTGCCATTGCGGATCGGCGAACAGCAGCAGGCAGCCTTCGGGACTCTTGGTCACCGTCAGGCGACCGGCCGCCTGCGCCAAAAGCACGTCGCGATGACGCGCAGGCACGGTCATCCGACCCTTGCCGTCCAGCGTCAACGCCGATATGCCAATGAACACGCGCTTCTCCGATTGCCTTGAGCGCAGAGCCCAGTCCCTGCACTTTCACCCACTTTTTTGCACTTGGCTGCACTGTAGGTGGCAAAAAGAGCATCGTCAATAGGGAAAATTGAAAAATTGGCTTATCAAACAAGCACTTAGCGCCGCTTTCTCGGCTGTGTTTTTGTACAGATCAAATCAAAAAAATTCTATTAAATGAAATACTTGAATTCATAAGTGCAAGCGATACATTCGGATTGAAGCCCTTGCCTCGCGTGAAGCTCGCGATCGTCCTGCGCAGGACACGGCCATGGCCCGCATTTGGGCAGGTGCGGCCCGGCCTGACCAGGAGAGGAAGACGGCACCCGGCGTCCGTCGCTTGCCACACCAGCAGCATCGTTGGGCAGGGGCCAGGGCCGCCTGCGTGCGCCACGGGAACCTGCTTTTTGTCGTGCTGGGTTGGTTGCATTTAGGCACGAATGTCGCCTTGACCTGAGTCTTTCGACGCTTTTAAACTCATCGCAAACGAGACGGCGATGGAGTTCGCCGCAACCGCCATCGGCGCCAGCCGGGGGCTGATGACTCCTACCCAGTGGCCGCGGCATGCGGCGGGTGATCCGCATGGGAGGAGTCGATGCAAGCACAAGCCGTATGGCAACCAAACAATCGCCCAGATTCTGGCGATTGTTTTGCTCTGTCCGCTGCTGCATGGCTTCATCGCCACGATGGAGGAGAAGGTGCAGCGCGGCGCAGGCCCCCGCCCGCTTCAGCCCTGCCGCGATCTGGCCAAATGGTTGCGCAAAGAGATCGTGGTGCCGCAAACCGCGTCGCGGATCTTCTGGGCCGCGCCGGCGGTGGCGTTCTCGGCCACGCTCACGGCGCCCGTCCTGATATTGGCGCAGTTGCCGCTCGGGCTGGTCTGGCGACGCAGGCGCTTCGCGGTGCGCCGCGCGCCGCGCGCCCCGGAAAAAACAACAACAATCCCGATGGCTTGCGCGACGCTTTGGACCGCGCGCCAAGCCCCCCTTGCGGCACCGCCCGCTTTTTTTGATTTGCAGGACGTTGCATGGTTTCCGTTTACATCTCCGTTTTCGCCATCCTGGGCGCATTCGCCCGCTATGGGCAGTCTGTCGTCGTGCAGAACATGCTGGGCGACACCTTTCCGTTCGCCACCTTGTCGATCAACGTGCTGGGGTCGTTCCTGATGGGCTTCCTGTTTTTCGAGACGCTGGAGCGCATCAACGTCAGCCCGGAACTGCGCACGGGCATCCTCACCGGCGGCCTCGGCACCTACACCACGTTTTCCACCTTCTCCATCGAGGCCCTTCATCTGTTCGAACTGGGGCATTTGATCCTGGCCGCACTCTATATCGGCGCGTCCGTCGTGCTGTCGATCGCCGCCGCGTTCTTCGGCGCCTATCTGTCGCGCCATCGGCAATTCACCGACTCCTGAACTGCGAGCGACTTCGATGACCTTTCTCTACATCGCGATCTTCGCGCTCATCGGCGCTTTCAGCCGCTACGGGCACACCCTCGTCGTGCAGCGCTCGCTGGGGAGGTCATTCCCCTTCGCCACGCTGTCGATCAATATCGTCGGCTCGTTCCTGATGGGCTACCTGTTTTACGAAACCCTGAAATATGCCGCCATCAGCCCGGCCATGCGCACCGGCATCCTCACGGGCGGTATCGGCACCTACACCACGTTTTCCACCTTTTCGCTGGAAACCATGGCCCTGATTGAAAACGGCGAGGCGACCAAGGCTGGACTCTATGTGGTGCTGTCCGTCTTTCTGTCCATGCTGGGCACGGCGCTCGGCGCCTATCTTTCACACAACCTGGGAGGCTGACCCATGAAAACCGTCACGATGGCGCGCATCTACATCAAGGAAGGCGACAAGTTCGGCGGCGGCAACTTGATGCGCGAAATCTTCAAACTCCTGCACGAGGAACACAAGGTCCACGGCGTCACTGTGTTTCGCGGCGTCGCCGGTTTCGGCAGCAAGGGCGAGGTGCATGCCGACGATCTGCTGCGGCTGAACGTGCACCTGCCGCTGGTGCTGGAGTTCTACGACGACCCCGAGGTGGTGGCCTCCGTGCTGCCCCGCATCCAGCAGATGGTGCCCACCGGGCATATCGTCTCCTGGCAGGCGCAGTGCGGCTGCGACTGAACCTGCCGCCCACGCCGCGCGGGTGCGAGCCGGGCCGACGCAGGACAAGGACCGCATGCCTTCGCCCGTTGCGCATCAAGCCGAATCACTTCCGAACACTTCGGCGTCGAGGCCGGTGCCGAAAACGCGGTGGGTCGAGGCCTTGGCCCGACCATGATGGAAGCGGACACTCCGACCGAACAAGGGAAAAGAAGCGAAGCGGGCCTATAGGCCGGATTCTGTGCATCGGTTGCCCGATGTGGCAGCCATTCCTCTGGGCCGCGCGTTACCGCAGCGGCTCGTTGCCACCTACCCGCAGGCTCGCGCGGGCCGCGCTTTCTCCCGACCTTGGCCGGGCATCGCCTGCCTATTTGGTGTTGCTCCGGGTGGAGGTTGCCGCGTTTCACGTCCACGCCGGTCGCCCGGCGCTTACTCGTCTCTGTGGCCCTGTTCGTCGCGTCGCCGCGCACGGCCGTTAGCCGTCACCCTGCCCTGTGGAGTCCGGACCTTCCTCACCGCGCGGGTCGCCCCGCGCCAGCGCGGCTGCCCAGCCCACTTCGCCGGGCGGATTATGCGCCACGCCTGCCAGGATCTAGGCGCTTGAAAGCCCGGCTGCGATGCGCCAGGGCAAAGTCTGCCCGGCATCCAGCGGGACGATTTCGCCATCCGCATAGGGAAGTCGCGCGGGAACGGTCGTCGGCACGCGTTCCAGGGTCAGGGTTCCGGTGTTGCGCGGCAGGCCATAGAAGTCCGCGCCGAAATGGCTGGCGAACGCTTCGAGTCGGTGCAAGGCGCCACACTGTTCGAAGGCAAGCGCATAGAGTTCCAGCGCATGCGGCGCTGTCAGGCATCCGGCGCAGCCGCACGCAGCCTCTTTCAGCAGGCGGGCGTGCGGCGCGGAATCGGTGCCGAGGAAAAAACGCCCATCCCCGCCCGTTGCGGCGCCCAGCAAGGCCTGGCGATGGCGCTCGCGCTTGAGCACGGGCAGGCAGTAGTAATGCGGTCGCATGCCGCCGCTGAACATCGCATTGCGGCTGTAGAGCAAATGGTGCGCCGTGATGGTGGCCGCCAGCAGAGGCGTACCGCGCGCATCCAATTCGGGCTGGGCGCGCACGAAGTCCGCCGCATGCTGCGTGGTGATGTGCTCGAGCACCATTTTCAACCGCGGAAAATCGCGACGCAGCCGCGTGAGGTGGCGTTCGATGAAAACCGCCTCGCGGTCGAAGACGTCCACGTCCGGATCCGTCACCTCGCCATGGATCAGCAAGGGCATGCCCAGTTCCTGCATGGTGTCCAGCACGGCGTGAACGCGGCGCAGATCCGTCACGCCGCTGTCGGAATTCGTGGTCGCCCCCGATGGGTAGAGCTTCACGGCATGGATCACGCCGCTGGCCTTGGCGCGGACGATTTCATCGGCAGGCGTGGTGTCGGTGAGATACAGCGTCATCAAGGGTTCGAAGGTCGAGCCCTTCGGCACCGCCGCGAGGACGCGCTCGCGGTATGCGAGGGCCTGCGCCGTGCTCACCACGGGCGGCTTCAGGTTCGGCATGACGATGGCCCGCGCGAACTGCGCGGCACTCCAAGGCACGGTGTAGACGAGCGCGCCGGCGTCGCGCAGATGCACGTGCCAATCGTCGGGGCGGGAGATGGTGAGGGTTTGCGGTTCAGGCATGAACTGGAATTCGGCGGCGGTGAACCGCGTCATGGTAGCCCGCGCATGCGCGCTGGGCCGCCCTGGGGTCAGTGCGCCAGAATCTTGCCCAGAAACTGTTGCGCGCGTTCGCTGCGCGCCTGGGTATTGCCGAAAAACTCGTGCGTGGCGCAATCTTCGACGATGCGCCCGGCGTCCATGAACACGACCCGGCTGGATACGCTGCGGGCAAAGCCCATTTCGTGCGTCACCACCATCATGGTCATGCCGTCCTTGGCCAAGCCGACCATGACCTCCAACACCTCGCCCACCATTTCCGGGTCGAGCGCCGAGGTGGGCTCGTCGAACAGCATGGCGATCGGGTCCATGCAAAGGGCGCGCGCGATCGCCACACGCTGCTGCTGCCCGCCCGACAACTGGCCGGGAAACTTGTCGCGCTGGGATGCGAGACCCACGCGCGCCAGGTAATGGTCACCCTTCTCGGCGGCCTCGGCCTTGCTGCGGCCGAGCACCTTGATCTGCGCCAGGGTCAGGTTTTCCATCACGGACAGGTGCGGAAACAGTTCGAAGTGCTGAAACACCATGCCGACGCGCGAGCGCAACTTGGGCAGATTGGTCTTCGGGTTCGCCACCGAAATGCCATCGACGATCACGTCGCCCTTCTGGAAAGGTTCGAGGCCATTCACGCACTTGATCAAGGTCGATTTGCCGGACCCCGAGGGGCCGCAAACCACGACGACCTCCCCCTTGTCGACATGCGTGGAACAATCGGCGAGCACCTGGAAACTGCCATACCACTTGCTGATGGCCTGGATCTCGATCATGGACATGGCGGTTGGATTCGAAGCGGTCAACGAATGATGGCAATGCGCCGATTCAGCGCCCTGACGCCCTGCGACAGGCCGTAGCTGAGGACAAAATACACGACAGCCACGAAGGTATACATCTCGACGATGCGGCTGTCGCGCTGCGCGATCTTCACCGCGGCGCCGACGAAGTCGGTGACATTGAGCAAAGCCACGAGGGACACGTCCTGGAACAGCACGATGGTCTGCGTCAGCAGGACCGGCAACATGTTGCGCAGCGCCTGCGGCAGGATGACCAGGCGCATGGCCTGCGCATAGCCCAGCCCCATGGCGTACGCGGCACTCAGCTGGCCCTTGGGTATGCTTTGAATGCCCGCGCGGACGATTTCGCAGAAATAGGCGCCCTCGAACAGAATGAAGGTGACGTAGGCCGAGCGCTCCGCGCCAATTTTGGGGGGATATGCGGCGCCGGTAATCCACTGCAGCATGATGGGCACCAGAAAATAGAACCAGAAAATCACCAGCAGCAGCGGGATCGAGCGCATCAGGTTCACGTATACCGCTGAAGCCCGGGCCAGCGCCTTGATGCTGGACAGCCGCGCCAGCGCCAGCAGAATGCCCCACAGCGTGCCGCCAACGCCCGCCACGAGCGTGAGCTGCAGCGTATACGTCATGCCCTTGCCCAAAAAGGGCAGCGCTTGAACGATGGAAGACCAGTCGAAGCCGCCCATCTCAGGTCTTTCCACCGATATAGCCAGGAATCGCCACGGTCCGCTCCACCCAGGCAAAGACGCGGTTGATGGCGAACGCCGCCAGCACGTACAGTACCGTGGCGGCGCCGAAGGCGGCGAAGTAGCGGAACGTCATCTCCCCCATTTCGCGGGTGCGGAAGAACAGCTCGGTCAGGCCGATCGAATACGCCACCGCCGAATTCTTCATCAGATTCATCGACTCCGAGGTCAGCGGCGGAATCACGATGCGAAAGGCCATGGGCAGCAGCACGAAGCGGTAGGTCTGGACTTGGGTCAGCCCCATGGCATAGCCCGCCAGCCGCTGGCCTCGCGGCAACGCGAGAATGCCGGACTTGACCTGCTCGGCGATGCGAGCCGAGGTGAACAGCCCGAGACATAGAACCGACTCAAGCAACTGAAAGCTGGTCGGGTTCATCGCAATGGCGAGACGCTTGAGCGGAGGAATGAATTCCGGGATGACGAAATACCAGAGGAAGAACTGCACCAGCAAGGGAATGTTGCGGAACAGTTCGACATAGGCGTTGCACAGCCGGACCGCCCAGCGCCGGTCGGTGGTGCGCACGACGCCGAGCAGGGTGCCGAGCGTCATGGCCACGATCCAGGCCAGGGCGACGAGGATCAGGGTGTATTTGAAGCCGGAGAGCAGCGACAAGCCCCAGGTGGTGTCGCCATCCGGGGTGTCCTGCGAAAAAATGCCGAGGTCAAGCATGAGGGGCTTTCATTCCGTGACCGTTTGGGTCTGCGGATCTCCCCGATGGCCGGATCGCGGCCGCCGGGGCATTCGAGACGAGGCTATGCTGCCCTGCGGGGGGCGGCGCCCGACCCGAATCGGCTTACTTACTCCACGCCCTTGTCGTTGGGGTGGGCGAAAGCCTCCTTGATCGCCGCAGTCTCAGGGAAGTTCAGATTGATCCCCTTGGGCGGAATGGCGGTGGTGAACCACTTGGTGTAGATCTTGTTGATCTCGCCCGAGGTCATCACGCCTGCGATGGTCTTGTCCACCAAGGCCTTGAACTGCGGATCGTCCTTGCGCAGCATCATGCTGTACGGCTCCTGCCGCAGCGAACCGGGCAGGATCTTGTACGCGGCGGGGTCCTTGGCATTGGCAATCTGGCCCGCGAGCAGAATGTCGTCCATCACGAACGCCGAGGCGCGGCCGTCGGCCAGCAGCAGGAAGCTCTCGGCGTGATCCTTGCCGTAGATTTCCTTGAATTCCAGATCCTTGGTCTTTTCGTACTTCTTCAGCAACGGCACGGCGGTCGTGCCCGAGGTCGTCACGATGTTTTTGCCGCCGAGCTGCTCGAAGCTGTTGATGCCCGAATCCTTCTTCACCGCTGCGGTGACGTTGATGACGAAGTAGGTCGGGCCGAACGCCACCTGCTTTTGCCGCGCGACCGAATTCGTGGTCGATCCGCACTCGAGGTCGATGGTGCCGTTGTCCATCAGGGGAATGCGGTTGGATGAAGTGACCGGGACGTAATTCACCTTGAGATCAGGCATCTTCAGGTCAGCCTTGACCGCGTCGACGATCTTGCCGCACAGATCCATGGCGTAGCCGATGGGCTTGCCATTGTTGTCCAGGTAGGAGAAGGGGATCGACGACTCGCGATAACCCACCGTGATGCTGCCGGTCTCCTTGACCTTCTTCAGTGTCCCCGTCAAACCCTGCGCCTGGGCGCCTGCCGCGAATGCCGTGAATACCAGGCCGATGACGGCCGCCTGCAATGTACGCATAAGAATCTCCGTTTGGGTCATGGAATTTATGCCTCCAGTGTAACAACCGGATTCTTCGTGATAAAGATTGAAACCCCCGCGAAAGAGTGGGCGCCGAATGATCGCGTCTCGCGCGGTTCAGGCCACGCGCTGTAAATCCAAGTCGTCGTCCCGGCGCACGTCATCCCGCTGCAAGGCCCACATGCGGGCATAGACGCCGTCCAGTTCGAGCAACTGCGCGTGCGTGCCGCGCTCGACGATGCGTCCGCCGTCCAACACCAGGATCTGGTGCGCGTCGACGATCGTCGACAAGCGATGGGCGATGATCAGCGTGGTGCGGTTTCTCGCCGCCAAGCGGATTTCCCCCTGGATGGCCCTTTCGTTGCGCGAATCGAGCTGCGACGTGGCCTCGTCGAAAATCAGGACGGGAGGGTTCTTCAGCAAGGCGCGGGCGATGGCCACGCGCTGTTTCTCGCCGCCGGAGAGCTTGAGCCCCCGCTCCCCGACCTGGGTCTGCCAGCCCATAGGTTGACGTTCGATGAAACCCTGGATTTGCGCGGCGCGCGCAACCTCCTCGACCTCGTCCTGGCTGGCTCCGGGGCGCCCATAGGCGATGTTGTAGCCGATGGTGTCGTTGAACAGCACCGTGTCCTGCGGCACCAGGCCCAGGGCCCCGCGCAGGCTGGCCTGGCTCACCTGACGGATATCCTGGCCGTCGATGGTGATGCGACCGGCGTCCACGTCGTAAAAGCGGAACATCAGCCGCGACAGGGTGGACTTACCCGCCCCGGAAGGCCCGACGATTGCGACGGTTTCGCCACCGGGGACCTCGAAGCTCAAACCCTTGAGCACGGGGTGACCCGGCACATAGCCGAAATACACGTCCTCGAAGCACACGCTGCCGTGCGTCACCACCAGCGGTTTGGCGCCGGGGACATCGGCGATGTCGCGGTGCTGTTCGAGGATCGTGAACATGCGCTCGATGTCGGTGAGCGCCTGGCGGATCTCGCGATAGATCACGCCCAGGAAACTCAGCGGCGCGTACAACTGAATCATGAAAGCATTCACAAGCACCAGATCGCCGAGATTCATCGTGCCGTTCACCACGCCCACGGTGGCGCGCCAGACCAGCAGCGTCACCGCCGCGGCAATGATGAAACTCTGCCCCATATTGAGCAACGACAGCGAGTTCTGCGACTTGACCGCCGCGCTCATCCAGCGGTGCAGGTTGTCGTCGTAGCGCCTCGCCTCATGCGCCTCGTTGCCGAAGATTTTCACGGTTTCATAGTTGAGCAGCGCATCCACGGCGCGCTGGTTTGCGCGCGAGTCCTGCTCGTTCATGGTGCGGCGCAAGCTGGTTCGCCACTCGGTGACCACCACGGTGAAGCTGATGTACAGCGCCAGCGCCACCAGCGCAATGCCGGCGAACCACCAGTCGTACCTCACGATCAGGATCCCGATCACCAAGGCCATTTCGACCAGGGTCGGAAGAATGCTGTAGAGCGTGTAGGAGACCAGGCTGGAGATGCCGCGCGTGCCGCGCTCGATATCGCGCGACATGCCTCCAGTCTGCCGCTCGAGGTGATAGCGCAAGCTCAACGCAAACAGATGATCGAACACCTCCAGGGCGATCTTGCGCACCGCGCCTTGCGTGACGCGTGAGAACACGATCTCGCGCAACTCCGTGAACAGGGACACGGCCAAGCGCAAGGCCCCATACGCGACCAGCAACGCGACTGGCACGACCAGCACAGCACGCGGATCGCCGGGCCGCAGATCCAGCGCATTGACGATGTCCTTGAGCACCAGCGGCACGCCGACGTTGGCAACCTTGGCCGCCAGCAGCATGACCAAGGCCAGCGACACGCGCAGCCGGTATTGCCAAAGGTAAGGCGCGAGATTGCGCAGCGCGGCCCAGCGGGACTTGGCTGCGCCTTGCGCTGGAGGCGGTACGTCGAACGAATCGTGATGTCGCATGAATTCGAGCTTGTCTGGAATTGGGTTGTCACGTGGCGATATCCGCAAGCCTTGGGATGGGTGCCAGGCAGCAGCAAGCCCCGGATTCATGCATTATTCAGGGCTGACCATCATCACTGCTGAAAGCGAGAAATTCCCGTGGAACAACCCGCACAACTCCCGCCGGACCGGGAACCCATTCTGCGCATCCAACCCAGGCCCGCGGACGTGAACATGCATGGCGACATCTTCGGCGGCTGGATCATGGCCCAGGTGGACATGGCCGGCGGCATTGTCGCAGCCAGGCGCGCCGAGGGCCGCGTCGCAACGGTGGCCGTGAATCAGTTCGTGTTCAAGCATCCCGTCTTCGTCGGCGACGTGCTCTCGCTCTACGCCATGGTCACGCGCGTCGGCCGTACATCCATGACCGTCGAAGTCGAGGTGTACGCCGAACGCGGGATTCCGGATACCCAGGTATTTCGCGTCACCGAAGCCACGCTGACCTTCGTCGCCGTCGACGAGCAGCGCCGTCCTCGCCCCGTTCCATCCCATTGATCCGTGGATATGGCGCATTGAATGCAAAGAGCCGCCCGAAGGCGGCTCTCGGCGCAAACCTGCCGCGCGGGGAACCCGGCGCAGGCGGGCGTCGTTACTTCTTCTCCGCTTCCTTGGCGGCCGGTTCGGCGGCAGCCTCGGCCGCCTCCTCGGCGGCTTGGGAAAGCACGGTTGCGATCACCGGATTCTCGGAACCGTGGGTCACGACCGTCACCGAGCCCGGCAGCTTCAAGTCGTTGGCATGCAGGGAATGCCCCTTGTGCATGCCGCTCAGATCGACCTCGATGAATTCGGGGAGATCGCCGGGCAGGCAGTTGATTTCCAACTCGCTGAGCACATGGCTGATCATGCCGCCTTCAAGCTTGACCGCGGGTGACTCCTCGGCATTCACGAAGTGCAGCGGCACCTTCATCGTGATCTTGCGATCGGCAGCCACGCGCATGAAATCGACATGCAGGACAAGGGGCTTGAAGGGATGGACCTGGTAATCCTTGAGCAGGACCCGGGTCTGTTGCTCGCCCACCGTCAGGTCGAGAATCGACGAGTGGAACTGCTCCTTCTTCAGCGCGTGGTAGAGCGCGTTGTGATCGAGCTCGATCATTTGCGCTTTCTGCTCACCGCCATAGACGATGCCGGGAA
>JAJXUC010000134.1 GCA_021783435.1 Pseudomonadota bacterium
TGCATTACTCACCCGTTCGCCACTCGCCACCAGGGTTGCCCCCGTGCTGCCGTTCGACTTGCATGTGTAAGGCATGCCGCTAGCGTTCAATCTGAGCCAGGATCAAACTCTACAGTTTAATCTTGGTGCCAATTAAGGCTAACTCATTTAGGAACTACGGATTTCTCCGTATTTTTTTGATGAGCGTTTAACTTGCATTTTGCAATCCAGTCAAACGCCCACACTTATCGGCTGCTTTTTGTTAATGAACCCGCTTTTGCGGCTGTTGCGCTTGCAACGAAGAATCAGAATTCTTGCACAACTTATATTCCCGAGTCAAGCGTAAGGTTTTATTTGGAATAAAAACTAAAACCTTGATACGTTGCCAAGCTCGGTTGCCGCTTTTGTTGGTTTTTTGCGAATCAGCAAAAGAAGCAAGAGACGAATTGTGCCTGCAGGGCTGTGGTGTGTCAACATCTTTTCGCAACGAAAGCGCCTTACGCCCTGAAAATTGCTGGGCCGGCAAAATGCCCGGCAGTAGCGCAAGACGCGCCGTCGACCCCATTGCAATGCGACCCACGCAATGCGGCAGATGTGATTTGTGCGGCTCGCAAAAATATGCCAGCACCATGGCTGCGCCTTCGGCGAAGGTGGTGAGTAGCACGATGCCCAGCGTGTCTTTGCATGGCACGGAGCCGAGGCGGCGCCAGCTTTCAGCATCGGCGGAGACGCCGAAACCCTATCCCTTGGCGCATGGAAGACGACGTCTGGCAACCGCCAGCCGGGAGGGTGCACAAAACTGCGCGTGCTGTAGTCACTACCGCAACATCAGGGCCAAAGTCGCGATTAGGCTAGGCAACAGGATCGTAATTTGCTCGAGAGCGCTAAGGCTCGATTGGTTGCTGGGTTGTGTGCAGCACATGCCGCAGCACTACGTCACCTTGTCTAGCGTGCTCCTACGCCGCAGGCATCAACCGGCACTGACGAGCTGATGCCACTGCAGCATCGTTTCGCCGAATACTGACACGCGCGCGCAGGTGCCGAGTCCAGGAGATGAAGTCGACACGCTCAGAGGCCGCTGCATCGGCGCGAGGTTCGGCCGCTGTGTTTACCGGCCTGGGCAATAACTTGGCAAGAGCCTGGCCGCGAGCCGACGCACGTCAACTCAACCCCGGCCGCATGTCGGCTGTGCAAACCTTCCGCACGCCACCACGTGCAGGTAACGCTGGTTTGCAGCGACACCCGAGCTTGCAAGCCGACTGCCAACAACACCGCAGGCGCTGCTGCTGCGCCTGCGGTGCGTGCATGGGTGCCGCAAGGTGCCGCGCGTGCCCACCGTCCATGACAGGGGATGGCATGTTCTAACTGTTGGCGCCACGCATGGCGTTTGCCGGTACGCGACAGCAACTGCCAGGCACGGCACGCAAATCGTCGCCAGCCTGGTAAATGTGGCTTTCGACGTCGTCTGCGCAGCATCTGATGAACATGGCGCAGCCCTCGCCCGGATTGCTGTGGCGGGCGCTGCGCACCGACAGCAACGACCCTGTGGACTGGCGCGGCAGCGTGGCGATTTCGGCATAGTCCGCAGGAACCAGCAACGGTGCCGCAGCAGTGAAAGGTATGGCGACGCTAGCGTCCAGGCCATGCCACAGGCATTGGTCAGAGCGCGACATGGCGGCGCAACACCGGATGGCCGTCGACGCGGCGCTACAAGTCCGTATCGAGAATGCGCAGTTCCTCGTCGACCTTGCGTTGGTCGAGCCCCACATGTTGCAAAACGACGGTCGCGCTGGGCTTCAGCCAGCAGCTGGGCACCCGACTGCTCGAGCGGGTTCGCATCGCCATCACCAGGAACAAGGGTGGCGGCGCACGCGACGCCGCCCACTCACTGCTCGCGCAATGCGACGATAGCAATCTGGGAAGACTCGCCTGCTGGAATGCGTGACTTCGGCTTGCATACCTGTCCCCGGAGCCTGACTGGCGGCCGCAGGGTGAATCAGGAACTGGCTCGGCCGCGTTGTTTCGCGGCGAGTGCAAAGGTTACGTCATGAGCTGCTCGATCAGCCGTCGCATCGCTGCCGTGTCGAAATCGCGCCCGCCCACTGCTTGGCGCACGATGTCGCCGCGTGGGTCGATCAGGTAGCTGGTGGGGATGCCCATCACGCCGAAAGCATGGGCGGCGGCACTCTTGCTGTCCAGCAACACCGGAAAGGTGGGCGACGGGCTGAGTTGGCCCATGTAGGCGAACACCTGGTTCAGGCTCTCGCCCTGGTCCAGCGCCAGCACGGCAAACGGCTTGTTCCTGAGCGAGAGATACAGTTTTTCGATCGATGGCATTTCCGCGCGGCAGGGCGGGCACCAGGTTGCCCAGAAATTCACCAGCACCGCCTTGCCGCGATAGTCTGACAGACGGTGCGGCTTGCCGTCGAGGTCGGGCAGCGTGAAGTTGGGGGCCGGTCGCGGCGGCTGCACGATGCTGAGCGCCTGATCAGGAGTCGTGTCGGCCGCCAGCGCGCTGCGGCTGGCCAAGGCCCCCAGGCCGCAGGCCGCCAGGCTCGTCAGCAGACGCCTGCGTTCAGGGTTGGGCATCGCTGCCGCATTGCGGTCCAGCAAGACGGGCGTGGTGCAGGGTTCCATGTTCTCTCCAGGAGTAGTGCAGGGTGAGGCGCGTGCCGCGCGGCACGTCGAGTGTGGTGAAGCCTTGCGCCCAATCACCGGGCTGCAGGGTTTGCTGCGCCGGCAGGATGGACCAGTCGGAGCTGATGCCGTCGGGCTTCCAGCGGGCCAGCCAGTTGGTCTTGGTGATGAGCACATGTTGCCGGCCGTCCGATGTAACGGCACGCCAATCGGCTACGTCGTAGCTGATGGGCACTTTGCCGCGATTGTGGATGGAAGTGCCGAACACGCAGACACGGGCGATGGCCGCCACTGCCACCTGCGGATAGCCCATGTTCTCGTAGAACCCGCGCACGCCCTCCGGGCTGAGCTGGATCAGTCGCACGGTGAAAGCATGGCGATGGTTGGCCCAGCTCGGCTGCGCGGCGCTGGCTGCGGCCGCAGGGGTGGAGGCTTGATCTGGGGCAGACGCTGAAGCGGGTGTGGCGGCGCGGGCGGCGGGCAGGCCGCACAGCGCCGCAAGCAGAAAGCTTGTGCCGATGGATACGTTGCGTCGCATGCTGTCAGCCTCCCGATGCCGCCGTATAACCCGGAGCACCCGCCAGCGGCGCAGCGCGGCGACCGGCCTCCAGACGGATGGCCAGCCAGGCGCCGGTGAAGATGGACGCCAGCCCCAGCATCGAGCCGATGGACAGCACGGACACCCCGCTCAGGCCGTGTCCCACGGTGCAGCCCAGGCCGAGCACCGCGCCGCCGCCGGTGAGCGCCGCGCCGAACAACTGACGTGCGCCCTCGCGCCAACCGGCCAGGCCTTGCGGGCGGAAGTCACGCCGCAGCAGCGCCGCCAGCAAGGCGCCGAGCAGCGCACCGGCCACCGCCATGACGCCGAAGGTGGTGGTCTGGCTCGATGGGTGCAGCAGGACATACGCCGCATCCGACAGCGGCCCGGCGAAGGTGTAGGACTGCACGCCCAGTCCGTCCGGCGGCTGGCCCATGAACGAGGCGTCTTCGATCGCCCGCTGACCGATGGGCCCGGCGGTGAGGGTGTAGCCCGCAGCGACCACCACGCCGATCAGCACCGCGCCCAGCCACAAGCCCCAGCGTTTGCGCAAGGGCAACGCCCGCCAGCACAGCACGAGCGCCATGGCCCCGAGGGCCAGGCCCAGCACCGCATGCGCGCCGGTGCTGCCCAAGCCGAGGACGGTGGCGAGATCCTGGTGCGCCAGGCCGAAACGACGCAGATCGAGCGACCAGCCGTCGATCCACGGCGCGAACCACAAGCCGTAGAGCGAGGTGCGGCTCATGGCGTACGCGGCCAGACCCATCACCGCCAGCACCAGCACGGCCTGCAGGCTGCCCTGGCCCACGCGCACCAGGGTGCGCAGCGGGCAGCCGCGTGCCAGCACCATGCCGGCGCCGAACAGCAGGCCGCCCAGCACATGGCGGCCCCACGGCAGCACAGGCCCGGTGTAGGCCGGGCGGCTGGGGATGAGCGTCTGGCCGAGCGCGAGCTGCAGCAGCGCCACCGCCACCAGCGCCGCGCCGACCGCGACGCCGTAGGCCGCCAGCCGCGCCGGCTTGCGCTCCAGCAGGGTTTCGCGTAGGCCGCCCTGCGGGCAAAATCGGGTAGCCTGGGCTGAAGCGCCCAGCACCGCTGCGGCGGCAAAGGCGCCCATGAGCAATTCCGTCATCGCCGTCATGGCATGGTCTCCTCAAAATTTTGTGCGTGCAACCCGCGGCCCCGCTGAGGTTGGATCGAACTCAGACAGGATGCAGGCGTGGATGGGTTTCCTCGGCGCGCAACAGCACCCACAGGCCTGAGGCCAGCAGCAGCGCAGCGGTGAACCAGAACGCGGGAGCGATCAGCCCGGCGGCCTGGGCGATGGAGCCCAGCACCAATGCCCCCAGGGCGTAGCCGGTGTCGCGCCAGTAGCGGTAGGTTCCCAGCGACGAACTGCGCCAGTTCGGATGCGAGATGTCGGCCACGGCGGCAATCAGGTTCGGATACAGCAGCGCCATGCCCACGCCCATCACCACGGCGGCGGCCAGCCACGCGGCCATGCCCGCCACCAGGGTGACGCAGGCCACGCCCAGCGCCAGCAGCCACAATCCGGCGACGATGGTGGGCTTGCGGCCGATGCGGTCCGACAGCGGCCCGGTCCACAACTGCGACGCGCCCCACACCAGACCGTACGCGCCTGTGACCCAGCCGATGTCCACCACGCTCAGGCCGTGGCCGTGCAGATACAGCGGAAACAGCACCCACAGCAGCGTGTCCGCGACCTTGTTGGCCACGCCGGCCTGACACAGCGCCGAGAAGGTGACATGGCGGAACGAGACAAACGTGAAGACTTGCAGCGAGGTCGGATGCGCGGGAAGGCCTTCGGCGAAGTGTGGCGTCGGACCAGTGTGCTTGCCATCGGCGTGACGCTTGCTCTCGGCGCGCGCCCAGGGCAGGGTTTCACGCACCAACAGCAGCGTGGTGCCCAGGCCTGCGGCAATCACCAGCAGGGCGAAGCCCAGCAGCGCGGGGCGCGGGCCGTAGAGCGAGGCGAGATAGCCGGTGACGATGCCCGCCAAGCCCACCGAGGCATAGCCTGCGAACTCGTTGATGCCGGTGGCAAGCCCGCGCTGCTCGGCACGGGTGATGTCCACCTTGCTGGTCACGGTCATGCTCCAGGCGAACCCCTGGTTCACGCCGAGGAACAGATTGGCCACCACCACCCACCACCAGTTGGGTGCGAAATCAATCAGCAGCGGAATGGGGATGGCCGCCAGCCAACCCATCACCAGCACCGGCTTGCGTCCGATACGCTCGGACCAGCGGCCGGCGACGAAGTTGAGCATGCCCTTCACCAGCCCAAAGGAGATGACGAAGCTCATCAGGTAGAGGAAGGACGACTTGGGCACGCCGAAATCCTGCCCCGCCACCACCGGCAGCACATTGCGCTCCATGCCGATGACCATGCCGACGAAGGCCACCTGCACGGCCTGCCAGATGAACTGATGCAGGTTGATGCGGATACCCTGGACATAGTCCTCGGGCGCCGCCGCAGCGACGGGATGGGTGGTGCCGAGATGGGCGAACATGGCTGGGCTGGCGGGTGGGTGTGGGGGCGGGCCGCTACGCGGTCACGAGCTGGCCGGTGTTGACGGCGACGATGCGCTCCATCTCCGCCGGTCGCGGCGGAATCTGCCCGAGCAGCAATTCGACGAACTGCTCGCGCGGCAGGCCGAGCGCCGGGTTCCAGCGCTTCTCGAAACCGATCGTGGACGACGGCTTGCCCGACAGCCCCGCGCCACAGGCGCTTCCCGCCTGATGCCCGGGGAAGATCTCCAGTTCAGCGGGCAGCGCCAGCAGCTTGGCGTGCAGACTGTCGTGCAGCATGGCCGCCATGTCGCGCTCGCGTCCGGCCAAGTCGGGCCGGCCCACCGCGCCGACGAACAGGGTGTCGCCAGTGAGGGCGAACCAGGGCGCATCGCTACGGCGCCTGTCGCTCACCAGCAGGCAGACGCTGTCCAGGGTGTGGCCGGGCGTGTGCAGCACACGCACCAGCACATTGCCGACGGCGATGACCTGCTCGCCACGCAAGGCCTCGAAGTCGTACTGCACCAGCTCGCGCGCGTTCTCGTGCAGGCAGTAGGGCACGCCGAGGCGTTGCGCCAGCGCGCGCCCGCCGGAAATATGGTCGGCATGCACATGGGTGTCGATCACATGGGTGATGCAGACTTGCGCCTTGGCGGCCTCGTCGACGAACCACGACTCATCGCCTTCGACCACATCCACCGCGACCGCCTTGCCCAGCCCGCCGCAGCCGAAAAAATAAGACAGGCTCGCGTCGCGCGTCGCCAGTTGTTTGAAGAACATGAGAAACACCTTTTCAACTGTCAGGACACCAGGTCCTTGTCGGCTTGCCCCGTCCATTGCGCCAGCTCCACCATCGTGGAGCGCCTGCAGTCGGGCATCAACTCCGTCTCCTGCAACCCGCGCGCATCCATGCAGGTGCCGCACCAAGCCACTTTGCCGCGCAGTGCCACCGTGGCCGGCATGGCCTCGATGTTGTCGTCACCCGCGAGCACCATCTGCCCACACTCGGCGCACAGCACCGCGTCGGCCATCAGGATCGCGTGCACCTGCCGCCCCGGCTGCACGGTCAGGGTCTTTGCAAGACGCCAGGCGTTGTCGCTGCGCTCGGTGCCATAGGGCGGGTCGTTGAGGACGAACGAGAGCGTCTGCATCGCGGTCTCCTGCTGCCGGTTGTCGTGGGATCAGGCGTCGAGCGCATGCAGCGGCAGACCGGCAGCCTGCCATTCGGCGACGCCCTCGGCGATCTTGCTGGCGTGGAATCCGCGCTGCACCAGCAGCTTCACCGCGGCGTCGGACATGACGCAGAACGGCCCGCGGCAGTAGGCGACGATGTCCTTGTCGCGCGGCAATTCACGCAGCCGCGCCTCCAGTTCGGGCAGCGGCAGCGAGCGTGCCTCGGGCAGGTGCGCGGTGCGGTATTCGGCCTCGGGACGCACGTCGATCAGCACCGCCGCGCCGCGACGCACCTTGTCGAGCAGCGTGTGGCTGCTCTCCAGGGTCAGCCGTTCGGGCCCGGCGAACAGCCGCTGCATCACCACCTGCAGGTCGGCCACATGGGCCTCGGCCACGCTGCGCAGCGCCACCCACAGCGCGGCCACGTCAGCGCCGCTGACACGGTAGATGCGGCTCTTGCCCTCCTGTCGCACCTGCACCAGTTGCGCACCTTTGAGCACGCGCAGATGCGCGCTGGCGAGCTTGATGTCGATCGCGGCCTCGCGCGCCAGCGCCTCCACCGGCTTTTCGCCCTGTGCCAGCAGTTCCAGCAACTCCAGGCGCTTGGGGCTGGAGACGGCACCGCCGATACGGGCGACCTGCTCGTAGAGGTGGTTTTTGAGTTCGCGGTTTTGCATATCTTTCATTCTAACGAATGAACGACTATAAGCCCGAGGACAAACCCGACACAGACGACCTCAACTCAGGTACGCGTGGCGAGGAGCGAGGGGCGGCCTGCGCGCGGCGCCCTCGCGCGCAGTCGTGGACTGCCGGGCGCAGGCCGTCAGCGCGGCAAGCGCACACGGCGAAACGTCGCCAGCAGCGCCAGGTCATAGCTGATTTTGAGCGCCCCGCAGGCCAGCAGCGGCAGTGCCAGCCAGCCAGCGCCGAGCATGGCACCCGCCAGGGTCGGGCCGAGCGCTGCGGCCAGGCTGCGCGGCACGGCGGTGAAACTGGCGGCAGCCGTGCGCTCGGGCGGCGTCACCACCGCCATGACGTAGGCACTGCGGGTGGGCACGTCCATTTGCGACAACGCCGCACGCGCCAGCAGCAAGCCCAGGGCCAGATGCGGGCTGGGCGCGAATGCCGCCAACATCAGGAACATGCTGGAGGGGATATGCGTGAACACCATGGTGTTGAGCAGACCGATGCGCCGCGCCACGTGCGGTGCGGCCAGCAGCGAAGCCGCTGCCAGCAGCCCGGCGCCGAAAAAGAACAGGCCGACTGTCCCCGGCGAGAGGTCAAAGCGCTGGAACAGCCAGAGTGCCAACAGGGTGTTGACCACCAGGCCGCCGGCGAAAGCATCGATGGAAAACAATGCGGCGAGCTTGACCACGTTGCGGCGCGACGGACCGAGCGGCGCGGCCGGCGGCTGGGGACTCTCATGCGCCTTGGGCAAACGCAGATACAGCAGCCACACGCCGACGCCAACGGCCGCATACAGCACGAACATGCCGCGCAGCGACGGCAGCGGCTCGAGTCCGACATGAGCTGCGAGCCAGGCCGGCACACCGGCGGCCAATGCGCCGATGGCCGCGAACAAGGCGCCAGCCATGCTGTAGCGGGCAAACAGCAGCGTGCGCGCCTCACCCTGTGCGGCGTGGGCGAGGCGAGCGTGCTCCAGTGGCAGGAACACGCTGACATCGCCCGAGCCCGGATTGATGGTGCCGACGAACGCCACCAGCAGCAGCGGCCAGAACGCGGACAACCCGGCGAAAGCCAGACCGGTGGTGGTCATCAGCAGCCCGGCTGCGAGCAGCAAGCGGCGCGAATCGACGCGGTGGCCCCACGCCCCCACCGCCAGCGTCAGCAGCGCCGAGCCCAGCAGGGTCGTGGTGCTGAGCAGACCGACTTGCCAGGTGGTGAAGCCCAGCGCCAGCAAATACGCCGGCAACAGCACCGCGACAAAACCATCCACCAAAGCGCGCAAGGCCCGCCCCAGCAACAGCAGGCGGGCTTGCGGCGCAGTACCTTCAGGCAACAGGGGCGTCATCCATTGCTCCAGAGAAAGCGCCGGGCCACCCCAAGTTGCCTTCAGCGCCACGGGTCACTCAAACAATGAGCGCATGCACCAGGCCGATGGCGGCGCAGGCCAGCACCACCGTCATGATGCCCGCACGCCCCCGCCACAGCACGAACCACGCAGCCAGCGCCAACAGCGCATCGAACCCCTCGAACCCACCGGCGAACGGCGCCGCTCCGCTGCTCCGCGGCCAGAACACATGCCAGGCGAAGAACACCGCCAGGTTCAGCACCACGCCCACCACCGCCGCCGTGACACCGGTGAGCGGCGCGGTGAAACGCAGGTCGTCGCGCGTGGCTTCGACCAGCGGGCCGCCGGCGAGAATGAACAGGAAGCAGGACAGAAAGGTGAAAAAGGTGGCCACCACGGCACCCGCCGCACCCGCCAGCAGCAGCGACTGGGGGCCGAACACCTGATGCGTCCAGGCGCCGACGAAACCGACGAAGGCCACCACCATGATCAGCGGCCCCGGGGTGGTCTCGCCCAGGCCCAGGCCGTCGATCATCTGTGGACCGGTGAGCCAGTGGAAATGCTCGACCCCGGCTTGGTAGACATAAGGCAGCACGGCATAGGCGCCGCCGAAGGTGACATAGGCGGCCTTGGTGAAGAACAGTCCCATGTCGCGCAACGTGCCGGCGGGAAGCAAGGCGAAAGCCGCCGCCCACAGCGCCAGGAAGATGGCCAGCAGCGCGACCAGGCGCCAGGGCCGGAAGCGGGCGTGCGCGGGTGGTGGCGTGGCGTCGTCGATCAGCGCCGGGCCGTACGCGGCGTGCGCCGCGGCATGGCCGCCACCGATCTGGAACCTGCCCGGGGCGATGCGCCCGCCGATCCAGCCCACCGCACCGGCGCCCAGCACGATGGCCGGAAACGGCAGGCCCAGCGCGAACATGGCGATGAACGCCGCCGCCGCGATCAACCACAGCACCCCGTTCTTCAAGGCGCGCGAGCCGATGCGCCAGACCGCGAACGCCACCACCGCCACCACCGCCGGCTTGACCCCGGCGAACACACCCAGCACCAGCGGCTGGTTGCCGTAGGCCATGTAGATCGCGCTCAGGCCGATGAGGATGAACAGCGACGGCAGCACGAACAGCACCCCGGCGGTGATACCGCCGCGCGTGCGGTGCAGCAGCCAGCCCATGTAGATGGCGAGCTGCGTCGCCTCCGGCCCGGGCAGCACCATGCAGTAGTTGAGCGCGTGCAGGAAACGCCGCTCGGAAATCCAGCGCCTGCGCTCGACCAGTTCCTGGTGCATCACGGCGATCTGTCCGGCCGGGCCGCCGAAACTGATGAAGCCGAGCTTGAGCCAGAACAGCAGCGCTTCGGTGAAACGCGGGGCCGCAGGCGGCGCCGCGAGCGGCGTAAGCGCGGGCGGCGGCGACGCAGGGAGAACGGGATTTGGCGAACTCATCGGGAATCCATGTGGTTGTTCTGCAGCAGCCAGTCGAACACCTTCATCGCTTCGGTCAGCAAGGCGTCGTCGTCGGGCTGACTGGCGCGCAGGCCGGCCAGCAGCGCCTCGACGCCGGGCGCTTCGGCCACCTGCAAACCGCCCATGTCCACGACGTACACCAGCGCGCGCTGG
>JAJXUC010000135.1 GCA_021783435.1 Pseudomonadota bacterium
CTTCACCCTGCTCACCAAGAAACGCGGGCCAAAGGCCGGGTCGCCCTACGGCTACTACGCCTACTAAATCAAGCGCAGGAAAACATCGTGGTTATGCAATGTTTCGACGCTGAGCTGGAAGCCATGCTGCTGGACCGCGCGCCCTTCAAGCTATCTCACAAACTCCTCGGCCATCCGGCGTTGACCTTGGAGAACCTGGGCGCCGTCTTACCGAAACTGCCCAAACGACAGGTGATGTTTTCCAACTCGAAGCTGCAAAACGGTGACGATTTCGAAGCCACTTTCCGCAAACGCCCCAAAGAAGTCAGTATTGATGAGACGATAGAGCAAATTCGCACCTCGAATGCCTACATCATGGTCAGCCGTCCCGAGACGGATGATTCATTCAAAGACCTGCGTAACGCCTTGGTTGACGACCTGCGCGGAATTCTGCGCAGCCACGGACTCGGAAGCGAGCCTATCGATCCCCACCTCTATTTGTTTATCGCTTCACCGAACAGCATCACTCCATTTCATATTGATCGCTACTCCACATTACTGATGCAATTTCGCGGTTCAAAGACGGTTCATGTCTACGAGCAGTGGGATGATCGTGTCGTGAGCCAGATTGATCGGGAGGCCTACGTCGCCTACGCGCGTACAAAGCTGCCTTGGTCTGCCGAAATCGATGCACTCGGGCATTCGTTTCATTTTTCGCCTGGGGAAACCTTACACATCCCGTTCATTGCGGGGCACCACGTGCGCAATGGTCCCGATGATGTGTCGATTTCCATGTCGATCATCTTCAATACAGAACAGAGCATCCGCTGGCGACGGGCGTTGGCCTTCAATTACGAGGTGCGCAAGCGAATCGGCGCAATCCCGGCTGGCTTGAGCAAAGTCGGGCGTTCTCGTGTCTTGGATGGCACCAAGGCGGCGATGATGCGCGCCATCGAGCGTCGGCGGACGCTTGCAGAAAGATGAGCACGGGAGCGGCAGTTGAGCCCACAGTCCCATGCCCGCCACTTTGATGCCCTAGACGCCTTACGGGGGCTGGCCGCTTTTGCGGTGGTGGTTTTGCACTACACCGAGCACAGCTCGCTCAACGATTTTCTGCCAGGCGCCTGGGTTGCGGTTGATCTGTTCTTCGTCTTGTCTGGCTTCGTGTTGATGCACAGCTATGGCGAGCGTATTTTGACCGGTATGCGTTTCAGTCGATTTGTCAGGGTACGGCTGACGCGTCTGGGGCCCATGTACGTCATGGGATCGCTCCTCGGCATCATTTCCGCCGTGATGCTCGCCCAGACGCAGACCCCACCGGTTCCGGGGATTCATCAGCTCGTAGCCGCCTCAGTATTTGGCGTTCTCGGTCTGCCCTTTTTCAATCATGGGGTCTGGCCGTTCGGGCATGGGCATCTGACCGGCCCTTTGTTTCCACTTGAAGTCCCCGCGTGGTCTTTGTTCTTCGAGGCCGTGGTGAATGTGCTGTTTTTTGCCTGGCTGAAATATGCGCGACGTCTGAGCGCATCCGTTCTCTCGGCCTTGGCATTCATCGTCTTCATCGTGCTCACCGCCAAGATGCACGTTTTCAACCCAGGCTGGGGAACTTCCAATTTCTGGCTGGGTTTTCCGCGTGTCATCGCAGAATTTTTTTTGGGGGCCTGGCTTTACCAACTGCGCCCTCAGACCTGGCGTCCTCATAGCTTGCTGGCGGTAGGCGCCGCCGTGCTGTTTTTTGGGGCCATGTTCAGCGCTCACCCCTGGATCAATTTTTTCGATGCCCTCTTGATCGCCCCCCTGACAGTCGCCCTCGCAGCAAGTCTGTCCTTGAGCCGTTTTTTTCACAAAACAGCCAGCTTGGCCGGAAAGCTGTCTTATCCGCTCTATCTTGTGCACTATCCCCTCTATCGAATCGCGTCGTCAAACCGCTTCGTTGTCCTGCTGTCACCCAGAGCGCATCTGGCGACGATGGCATGTCTCGCCCTCACGCTGGCTTGGGCCTTCCTGCCTGTGGACACGGCCATACGTCAATGGCTTGAGGGTCTGCCATGAAACATTTCGCTGATGCATCCCCTCTTCACGGCCTTACCAGCAAGGGCAGATGATGGAACCTCATCCTCCAGAAAACGCAGAGACGCGCGAGCCAGATTCGCCGTCTCAAAGAGCCGATTTTCTGCTGCACGAGCTTTTTGAACGGCAGGCCATAGTCAGCCCGCAAGCCATTGCCTTGGTCAGCTCGGAGGCCTCATTCACTTACGACGAACTCGATCGGCGCACCAACCGACTCGCCCATCTGTTGAGTGAACAGGGCGCGAGGCCGGACGCCCTTGTTGCGATCATCCTGGACAGTGGCGCGCTCTTGGTTGAAGCAATTTTGGCGACCTTGAAATGCGGCTGCGGCTACTTGCCGCTGGATCCGAATCAGCCCATCGCCAGGCTGGAGAGCCTGCTAGGCGATGCGCAACCTCTGCTGCTGATCACAACGGCCGACACCGCCGCAGCACTCGAAGACTGCCGCGTGCAAACCCTCGCCATCGACGACCCCGCTGTGCTGCAGAACTGGGCCTCGCAGCCTGCCGCTGCGCTGCATCCACGTGAACTTGGCCTGACGAGCGCCTCACTGGGTTATTTGATTTACACCTCCGGCTCGACTGGCGCCCCCAAAGGGGTGCTCATGCCGCAAGGGCCGCTCCTTCATCTCATCAACTGGCATCTGCGCTGCGCGCCCGAGCAATCCGGTTTGCGCACCTTGCAGTTTTCCGCCCCCGCCTTCGACGTCGCGTTTCAAGAACTGTTCTCCACGCTGGCCAGCGGAGGCTCACTCGTACTGGCGACCCGCGAACAGCGGCGTGATGTGCAGAAATTGGTGCAATTGATCCAACACCACCGCATCGAGCGCCTGTTTCTACCCTTCATCGCCCTGGCGCATCTGGTCGATTACTGCGAGCAGCATCGAATCGACCTGCCATCCCTGAAGCATGTCATCACCGCGGGGGAGCCCTTGCGCGCTGACGCCGCGATCAAATCGTTCTTTTCCCGGCACCCGCAATGTCGTCTGCACAACCACTACGGCCCGAGCGAATCCCATGTCGTGACGGTCAAGACGCTTCCCGATGACCCGACCTCCTGGCCCGCGCTTCCCAGTATTGGGCGACCCATCGGAGAGGCGCGCATCCTCATTTTGAATGCCCAGGGCGAGGTGCTCACCGCAGGCTCGGAAGGCGAAATCGCGATAGCGGGTCCAGTCATCGCACGCGGTTATCTCAACCGCCCCGAGCTGACGGAACAGCGATTCAAAGACTTGCCTGCAGTGGGAAGGGTTTACCTGACGGGAGATCTGGGCTTCATCGACGCCGAAGGAGACATTCGCTGCCTCGGGCGCGCGGACGACCAAGTGAAAGTGCTCGGTCATCGTGTCGAACTCGGTGAAATCGAAACACGCCTGCGAGAACATGCCGACATCGCCGATGCCGCCGTGACACTGCGCAACGATCTGCCCTTCGGCTCAGGCTTGGTCGCCTATTTGACCGCGCGGCATCCAGGCCACGTTCCAAACCCGACCGACATTCGCGCCTGGTTGGCGCAAACGCTGCCCCAATACATGCTGCCAGCCGTTTACAACTGGCTGAAGCACATGCCGATCAGCGTCAACGGCAAGCTCGATCGGCGGGCACTGCCCATGCCGGAATTCGGGCCGCAAAAAACCGTAGCGGACGACAGCGTCGCCTCCACAAGCACGCAAGATCGCATCCGCGCGGCATTTACCCGCGTACTCGGTTTGGGCAGCGTCACCCCCACGGACAATTTTTTCGATATCGGCGGCAATTCGCTGCTCGTCATGCGCGTTCTCTCTTTGCTCGAAGCGGACGGCGTAACGCTGAGCGCCAGCGCGTTTTTCAGCAACCCAACCCCCGCGGCGCTGGCCGAACAGTTGGATCGCGACCAAGACACATCGTGGGACGAAGCCCGCCGCATGCCGCGTGGAGCAAACCCCCAAGATCATCGCGCTGCGCACGCCGGCGCCTCCGTGCCGATCGCCATCGTCGGCATGGCGGGCCGCTTTCCCGGCGCGAAAAACGTGCAGGATTTCTGGGACATGCTGATGGCTGGCGCCGACGGCATCAAACACTTGCGTGATGACGAACTCGATCCCAGCTTGCCGTCAGAACTCACGAACGACCCGCTCTATGTCAAAGCACGCGGGCTGATCGACGACGCGGACGGCTTCGATCCCGCCTTTTTCGGTATCTCCCCGCGAGAAGCCATGTTGATGGATCCGCAGCAACGCATCTTTCTGGAACTGTGCTGGGAATGTCTTGAGCATGCTGGGCACGCCCCCGACCTAAGCCAGGCTCCCGTCGGCGTTTTTGCGGGCATGCACAACGCCAGCTATTTTCTGCACCATGTTCAGCACCGCCCCGATCTGATCGACAAAATCGGCGACTTTGCCGTCATGCTGGCCAACGAAAAGGACTACATCGCCACCCGAATTGCCAACCGCTTGAACCTCACCGGCCCCGCAGTCAGCGTGCATACCGCGTGTTCCACATCGTTGGTGGCGGTTGCGCAGGCCGTCACGAGTTTGCGCGCGGGTCAATGCGACATGGCACTGGCTGGCGGCGTTGCCGTGACTTGCCCGCCCAACAGCGGCTATCTCTACCAAGAGGGCGCCATGCTTTCGCCCGATGGCGTCACCCGTACCTTCGATGCCCAGGCACAGGGCACGGTGTTTTCCGATGGCGCTGCCGTGGTGTTGCTCAAGCGACTGAGCGACGCCCAGGACGATGGCGACACGATCTACGCGGTCATTCGCGGCGTGGCCATCAACAACGACGGACGCGACAAAGCCAGCTTCACGGCGCCAAGTCTGGACGGTCAGGCCGCCGTCATCACCGCCGCACTGGCTGACGCCGGCGTCAGCCCGCGCAGCGTGAGCTATGTCGAATGCCATGGGACCGCCACGCCTTTGGGCGACCCCGTCGAGGTCGAGGCGCTCACCCGCGCCTTCCGCAGGCAAACCGCAGACATCGGCTTTTGCCGACTGGGTTCCGCTAAAAGCAACATCGGCCATACCTTGACTGCTGCGGGCGTCACCGGCGTCATCAAAACCGCGCTGGCTTTGGCCGAAGAGTGCATCCCGCCGTCGATCCACTACACCGCGCCCAACCCCAAGATCGATTTCGCGTCCAGCCCCTTCGTGGTCAACGATGCGCTCACGACATGGGCGAGCGGTGAGCAGCCGCGCCGCGCCGGGGTCAGCTCCTTTGGGGTGGGAGGCACCAATGCCCACATCATTCTCGAAGAAGCGCCCGCGACGCCAACATCCAGCCCAGCGAGCGGGCCGCAACTGCTGATGCTGTCGGCCCGCAGCCCAAGCGCGCTCGACGCCCAGGTCAGCCGCCTCACCGAGCATTTGCGCAAAAATCCCGATATCAATCTGGCCGACGTGGCCTACACCTTGCAGGCGGGCCGCAGCCCCTTTGCACAGCGTCTTTGCCTCGTCTGCGATACGCCAGAGCAGGCGATACGAGCCTTGTCGGAACCAGCCTGGCCTCTGCGTTCACAACGCACAGCGCGCGGTGATCCACCCCCTCAAATCTGGCTTTTCCCGGGCCAGGGTGCACAGTACCCCGGCATGGGAAGCGGTCTCTACGCTGCAGAAAGTGACTTCCGCGCAGCGCTCGACGACGCCATCGCCGCATGCGCCCCGCACCTGAGTTTTGATTTGCGAGCGCGGCTGTTCAGCGCCGACCCAGATGCGCTGGCCTGCACGCAAACCACGCAGCCCGCCACATTCTGTATTGAATACGCACTGGCGCAAACCTGGCTGGCGCGCGGCGCCAAGCCCATCGCCCTGATCGGCCACAGCATCGGCGAATTCGCTGCGGCCGTTCTGGCCGGCGTTCTGTCGTTGGCCGACGCGGCCCGGCTGATCGCACGGCGCGGCGCGCTGATGCAAGCGCTCACGCCCGGAAGCATGTTGTCGGTGCGATTGTCAGCAGACGATTTACGCATCCAGCTGCCGGACGACATCTCGCTTGCCGCCATCAACGGCCCGACGTCCTGTGTCATCGCCGGGCCGACTGCAGCGATCAGCAGCTTCGACGCCGCTCTGCAGGTGCAAGGCGTGCAAACCCGGTTGCTGCAAACCTCCCATGCTTTTCACTCCGCCATGATGGAGCCCGCGCTCGCAGCCTTTCGCTCCGAAGTGTCTACTGTCGCCTTGGCGCCTGCGCGCCTGCCCATCGTCTCGACCCTCACAGGCCGTTGGTTGACCCCGGCAGAGGCCGTCGATTCCGAATACTGGGTGCGCCATCTGCGGGAGCCGGTTCGCTTCTCCGCCGCCGTACACGACGCGCTGAACCGTCATGCCAACGCCGTTTTTCTGGAAATCGGCCCGCGTCGTGCGCTCTCCACACTGGTGCGTCAGCATGCCCCCGCCGATGGCGCCTCGGTCGTGGCCATCCCGTCACTAGCCGATGCGCCCGAGCAGGAAACTGCCTGCATGTTGCTGGCGGCAGGCGCACTCTGGACCGCAGGCATCGCCTTGCCAGTTTCAGCCGCCCATCCGCCCACGAATCGCCACCGGATCAGCCTGCCTACCTATCCCTTCGAGCGCCAGCGTTACTGGATCGAGGCCGTAGCGCAGCACCCTTCCCGCCCCGCCACATCCCCGGCCTCGGATCGTCCTGCCGCAACGAGTTCCATCGCACCAGCCGCGCAAACGCTGACGTCCACGTCAATCGAGCCAGTACCCGCCATGTCCATCGCCCAGCCCATTCCCACAGCCCCCCTGCGCAAAAACCGCCTGATCGCCCAGTTGCGCGATTTGTTCGAGGATGTCTCAGGCCATGAGGCAAGCGGCGCCGACCCGGGCATGGCCTTTGTCGAACTGGGCATCGATTCGCTCACCCTCACCCAAGCCGCGCTGCAAATCAAAAAGCAGTTTGGTGTGCCGGTCACCTTCCGTCAGCTGATGGAAAACCTGCGCAGTTTCGATCTGCTGGCCGATTACCTCGACGCCCAACTGGAGCCCGAGCCAGCCGCGATGCCTGCGCCGAGTCCGTCACCTCTTTCAGCGCCTCTTTCGGTATCTCTGTCCGCGCCGCTCGCTGCTACACCCCCTCATCCCGCCGTGCTGCCGCAGCACGCGCCGACCGACGCAGTGCAGTGGCTCATCCAGCAGCAAATGCAGCTCATGTCCCAGCAACTGGCCTTGCTAGGCGGGCAGACGATGATCGCCCCTCAAACGCCGCCGCCTGTGTCCATGCCGACGCCTACGCAGACGCCCGCAACGGCGCCTCCACCTGCGGCAAACGCCAGCCCTGCGCAGCCCATGCCCGCAGCGCCCGATGCAAACAGCGAAGACAGCGCGCCATTGCGCTACGACGTCAAAAAAGCCTTTGGCGCCATCGCCCGCATCCACACTCAGTCCAGCCCGCTGACCGAACGTCAAAAGGTGCGCCTTGCCGCCTTCATGCGCCGCTACGTCGAACGCACGGCCAAGAGTCGCGCCTACACCGTGCAATACCGCGACCATCTGGCCGACCCGCGGGTTGTCAACGGCTTTCGTCCGATGACCAAGGAGATCACCTATCAAATCGTGGTCAATCGCAGCAAGGGCGCGCGCCTTTGGGATCTGGACGGCAATGAATACGTCGATGCCCTCAACGGTTTCGGCATGAACTTGTTCGGCTGGCAGCCCGACTTCGTGCTCGACGCCGTGCGCCGCCAGCTCGACGACGGTTACGACATCGGCCCGCAACACCCGCTGGCCGGCCCCGTGGTCGATTTGATTTGCGAACTCACCGGCTTTGACCGTGCCGGTCTGTGCAACACCGGTTCCGAGGCGGTCATGGCTGCCGTGCGCATTGCCCGCACCGTCACTGGCCGCAACACCGTGGTGCTGTTCTCAGGCTCTTATCACGGCACCTTCGACGAGGTCGTGGTGCGTCCGGGCAAGGGCGGCAAAGGCATACCGGGCGCGCCGGGCATCATGCGGGGCATGTTCGGCGATGTGCGCGTGCTCGACTACGGCACGCCCGAATCGCTGGAGTTCATCCGCGCGCATGCCGATGAACTCGCCGCCGTATTGGTCGAACCCGTGCAAAGCCGCCGACCCGAATTCCAACCCGTCGAATTCCTCAAGGAAATCCGCACCATCACCGAACGCAGCGGCGCTTGCCTGATTTTCGACGAAGTCATCACCGGATTCAGATCCGCCCTGGGGGGAACCCAGCAGCTCTTCGGCATACGCGCAGATCTGGCCACTTACGGCAAGGTCATCGGCGGAGGCATGCCCATTGGCGTCGTTGCGGGCAGGCGTGAGTTCATCGATGCGCTCGACGGCGGCGCCTGGCAATACGGCGATGACTCAATTCCCACTATCGGCGTGACCTACTTCGCCGGCACCTTCGTGCGCCACCCCTTGGCGCTGGCCGCCGCGCATGCCAGCCTGCTGCACCTCAAAGCGCAAGGACCGGCGCTGCAAAACACGCTCAACGCCAAGACCGCGCAAATGGCCGGCGAGCTGACTGCGTTCTGCCGTCAAGTCGGTGCGCCGCTGGAAATCCGTCATTTCGCCTCGCTTTGGCGCGTGGGCTGGCTGGAAGATCACCCGCTGCAAGACCTGCTGTTTGCCATGATGCGCAGCCGCGGCGTACACATCCTCGACAACTTCCCCTGCTTTCTGACTACGGCGCACAGCGAAGCCGACATCCGCCTGATCGTAGAAGCGTTCAAGGACTCGGTGCGCGAATTGCAGGAGGCGGAATTCCTGCCGCAGCGCAAATCATCGGCATCGGCGTCTTTCGACGCCAGCCACCCGCCCGTGCCCGGCGCACGCATCGGCAAAGACCCCGGCGGCAACCCCGCCTGGTTCGTCCCCAACCCCGAGCAGCCCGGCAAGTACCTGCGCCTCGACGCCTGAAAAAGCCATGGACACTTCCACCGCGGTCGATTACGACCCCTTCGCCGACGCCGCGCCCGTCGCCCGCGTCGCTCCCACCACCGAAGCCCAGCGCGAAATCTGGCTGGCCTGCCAACTCGGCGGCGGCGCCACGCTGGCGTACAACGAATCCATCACCCTGCATCTGCGCGGCGCAGTCGATCTGCCGGCGCTCAGTGCCGCGGTGCGCGCCCTGCCGGATCGCCATGACGCGCTGCGCGCCACCCTCAGCGCCGATGGGGAACAGTTGCTCATCGCCGAGCGTCTGAACCTCGACATCCCCACAGACGATCTGCGCGGACTCACCGCCGAGCAAGGCGATGACGCCCTGAAGCAAGCCGCCGCGCAGGCCGTCGCCATGCCTTTCGATCTGCAACAAGGGCCGATGTTTCGCGCACGCCTGCTGCGCCTGGCCGACGATCACATCGCCCTGCTGCTCAGCGCGCACCACATCGTCTGCGATGGCTGGTCGTTCGGCGTCCTGGTGGACGAAATCGGTGCGCTTTACTCGGCCCGCAAGGGCGAAGCCCCCGAGCCCGAGGCGCCCGCGAGCTTCGCTTCGTTTGCGCAAGCGCTTTCCGCGCGACAAGGCAGCGCCGAACATCAGGCCGATGAGGCGTACTGGCTGAACCGCTACGCCAGCATTCCCGCAGTGCTGGAGCTGCCTTGCGACCACCCCCGGCCCGCCACGCGCGCTTTCGACTCCAAGCGCATCGACCATGTGCTGCCCGCAAACTTGGTGAGCGCGGTGCGTCAGCTCGGCGCCAAGTCCGGCGCCAGTCTGTTCTCCACCCTGCTGTGCAGCTTCGGTGCGTTGCTGCAGCGTCTTTCGGGCAATGATGAAGTGGTGGTCGGCGTACCCGCTGCGGGGCAAACGCTCCCGGGTTTCGAAACCGTCGTCGGCCACGGCGTCAATCTACTGCCTTTGCGGCTGATGCCCGACGCCGCCGTCCCGCTGGCGCAGTCGCTGCCCGCCGTGCAATCGGCCGTGCTCGATGCCTTCGAACACCAGCATTACACCTTCGGCACCCTGCTGCAAAAACTGTTGATCGAACGCGATCCATCGCGGGTGCCGCTCGCCCCGGTGATGTTCAATCTCGACCAGGCCATGGATCTGCGCAGCTTTGGCCATCTGCAAGTCAGTACGGTTTATAACCCGCGGCAGGCCGAGAACTTCGAACTGTCCATCAACGCCGTCCCCGTGGTCAACGGCGGCCTATGGCTCGAGTGCCAATACGCCACCGCGCTGTTCGACGAAGCCACCGTGTGCCGCTGGCTGGCGAGCTACCAAGCCTTGCTGACGCATCTCTGTGCCGCGCCCGATGCGGCGCTCGGCGCCATCGACATCGTCACCGACGCCGACCGGCAGCAACTGGCGCAACTCAATGCCACG
>JAJXUC010000136.1 GCA_021783435.1 Pseudomonadota bacterium
TCTGCTCGACCTTCCTTGTGACGTCGGCTTTCTGCAACCATTGTTCAGATTCGACATAGGCCGCAAAGGCGTCTTTGACGGTCTTGTTTGGCTGCACAAGGACGACTGCGGAGGCTCTCCACTTGCCTTGTCGCATACGACTTTCCGTAGCCTGGGCCCAGCGCTCGGCTACATCAATGTTGTCAAAAACCTGTGTTGCCTTGAGCGCCTTAGCGCGCGCGAAGGCCCGGAACCTGCCGCTGGGGAGTTGGACAACGGACGCCATGGCTGCTTGCAAATTTGCTCACGTTTGCTCACGTCGAGGGTGACGTGAGCAAATTGTGCAGGAAAATCTAGCAATTCGGCAAGTAGGAAAAATCAGAACATGTTGTTTTTATTAACTTATTTGTGGTAGGCCGTGTTGGACTTGAACCAACGACCAAAGGATTATGAGTCCTCTGCTCTAACCAACTGAGCTAACGGCCCGAATTGCCGCCCAGGGCCGCAAGTTTCTCATTCTAAGGGACCGATGGGTACGCCTTAGCCTTGTTGGTACTGGCGGTACTGGCGAAGAAAAACGTTGAAGGTGAAGGGGCGGTTTGTCATAATCGGATACATGAGGCCACCCCTACGTCTTCTGCTGCCAATCGATGGCTCGGTCTTTACGAAGCGAGCCTTGGATTTTGTTCTGAACCGCCTCGAGTGGTGGCGTGAAGCGCCGCTGTGTGTGTTGCTGCATGTCGAATCGACCGTGGGTACAGCGCTTGCCAGATCGTATCTGTCGCGCGAGGTGCTTGACAGCTATTACGCCGAGCAAAGCGAAGCAGTGCTGGCGCCAGCGAGTGAGAGTCTGCGGCGGGCAGGGTTGCAGCTGGAGGCTTATCGTCGTCATGGAGACGCGGCAGCGCAGATTGTTAAATTTGCCGGCGAGCACACGGTCGATTTGATCATGATGGGATCGCACGGCCATACGGCGCTCAGCGGCATGGCGCTCGGATCGGTCACCACCAAGGTCATTGCGTCGTCCAGCATGCCCGTGTTGATCGTGCGTTGAACGGTCAAGCGCATGCACTCGACCAAGCCATCACAGACCGGCATCACACTGGTCGAGTTGCTGGTTGTGGTGGCGCTGTTGGCGGTTTCGCTGGCGATCGCCGCCCCGGCATACCGCGTCATGATCGACACCAACCGCCTGAGCGCCGGCGTCAACGCCTTCTCGGGCAGTTTGCAACTGGCCAGGTCCGAGGCTGTACGGCGAGGCCAGCGGGTCACGCTGTGCGTCAGCGATGATGGCAAGAGCTGCAGCTCAACAGGCGGCTGGCATCGGGGCTGGATTGTGTTCCATGACCCCGATGGCAATGCCCAACGAGATTCCAGTGAGGCCTTGATCCAGGCACAGGCAGCACTGCAATTTCTCTCCATACGTGGCAATCAGCCTGTTGCGCGTTACGTCTCTTACACCGAACATGGCTGGCCGAGACTGGTGAGTGGCGCTTTGCAGATGGGCACCCTCGCATTCTGCATGCCCGGGATCGCGGGCCACAGCCTGATTCTGTCGAGTGCAGGGCGCGCCAGGTTGAGCGGCGCGGTTTGTTCGAGCGTTTAAGCGTTTCGATACCAGCGCCACGGCGCTTCAGCGCTGGCTGAGGGCATTGCCCACAAGCTTGGCCGTGATGTCCACGATCTGAATCATGCGGTCATAGGCCATGCGGGTCGGGCCAACCACACCCAGGGTACCCACCACCTGACCATCGACTTCATAAGGCGAGGTGATGATGGACAGTTCCTCGAACGGCACCACGCCGTTCTCACCGCCAATGTAGATGCGCACACCCTCGGCCCGCGCCGAGATGTCGAGCAGCTTGAGCAGATGCGATTTTTGCTCGAACAAGTCGAACAGCCGGCGCAGGCTGGCGAGGTCATTCGACAGGTCGTCGACTTTCAGCAATTGCTGCTGCCCGGAGATGACCACATGGTCTTGCTGCTCAGCCGCAGCCTGACTGCCCACGGCCACGGCGGCCTGCATCAAGGCAACGATTTCACCCCGCAGATGCTCCACTTCGCCACGCAGTTGCGCGCCGACTTGCTCGAAACTCAGGCCGCTGTAATGGGCATTGAGATAGTTCGCCGCTTCCACCAGATGGCTCTGGGTGTAGTGCTGGTCGGACAAGATGATGCGGTTTTGCACATCACCGCTCGAATCGACCAGGATGACCAGAATGCGCTGTTCCGAGAGGCGCAGAAACTCGATGTGGCGGAAGGCGGTATTGCGCCTCGGGCTCATCACCACGCCGACGAAATGTGACAGGTTCGAGAGCAGTTGCGCCGCTTGCACGATGACTTTCTGCGGCTCCACGGTGGCGAGTTGAGTCTTGAAGCTCTGCTCCAGTTCCTCGGCAGCCGATACGGGACGGGCCGTGAGCATGGTGTCGACGAACAGACGGTAGCCGCGCGGCGTAGGGACGCGCCCGGCCGAGGTGTGCGGACTGGTGATGAGGCCCATGTCCTCGAGGTCCGACATCACATTGCGGATGGTTGCGGCCGACAACTCCAGCCCGGAGGCGCGCGACAAGGTGCGCGACCCCACCGGCTGGCCGTCGGCGATATAGCGCTCGATCAGGGTCTTGAGCAGGACTTGGGCACGTTGATCCATGGCACCCCGATTTTAGGAGCGCAGCCAGGCATGCAGCTGACATACCCTCCAGGCGCCCGCTGGGGCTGTGCTGTGCTGTAATTCAACCGCCAGCACAGCACTCTGCTGTTTTGCACGATTGCCACCCCTCGGCTCCCACGGCTCGATACTGCGCTCATGCCCTTTTCCGCATTCCAACAGGCCATTCTGATCGGCAAGTATCAGGCCGTTGGCGTCAGCCGTACGTTGGCGGAAATGGGTGCATGGCTGTCGGAGAATGGGGTCGAAGTCATGGTCGAGCGGCAAACGGCGCAGCATGGCGATCTTCCCGGTTATGCCGAACTCAGTCTGGCAGAAGTGGGTCGCCGCGCAGCGGCTGGCGACTGGGTCGCGGTGGTGGTGGGCGGCGATGGAACCATGCTGGGCGCTGCACGCCAACTCGCGCCGTACGGCGTCCCGCTCATGGGCATCAATTCCGGCCGGCTCGGCTTCATCACCGATATCGCCGAGCCCGACTGGCGCCAGGCGCTGACGTCGATGCTGGCGGGGCATTTCGAACGCGAATATCGCGCCATGCTCACCGGTGAGATCATGCGTGGCGGCGAGCGCATCTTCGTCGGCATCGCCATCAATGACGTGGTGGTCAACCGCAGCGGCGCCGCTGGTCTGGTCGAGTTGCGCGTGGACGTGGACGGACGGTTCATGTCCGTGCAGCGCGCCGACGGCCTCATCGTCGCCACACCAACCGGGTCCACCGCCTACGCCATGTCGGCCGGCGGGCCCATCCTGCATCCCAGCCTTCCCGGGCTGGTCCTCGTGCCCATTGCCGCGCACACCCTGTCGAATCGGCCGATCGTGCTGCCCGAGCATGTGCGCATCGACATCGAGGTGATGTCGCCGAAGGACGTGGGGGTGAATTTCGACATGCAGCACTTCGCCGATCTGCTCGGCGGCGACCGCATCAGCTTGCGCACCGCGCCCCACCGCGCCATATTCCTGCACCCGCCGGGCTGGAGCTATTTCGCCACGTTGCGCAAGAAGCTGCACTGGCATGAAATCCTCGGTGCCGAGGGCTAGCGCATGCATTGCCGCCCCTCACGACTTTGCGCGGCCTCTGCCGTGCCCCACTGCATGGCTGCGCCCGCGGCTGGCTGATCATTTCCATGCTGCGCCGTCTGTACATCCGCGATTTCGTGCTGGTCGCCGAACTGGAACTCGAACTCGGTGCCGGCTTCACCGTACTCACGGGCGAGACCGGTGCCGGCAAGTCCATCCTGATCGACGCGCTCAAGCTGGCCCTGGGCGAGCGGGGCGATGCCTCGGTGCTGCACCCTGGCAGCAGCCGCGCCGAGATCAGCGCCGAGTTCGACGCCATTCCGGAGTTGGCCGGCTGGATGCATGAGCAAGGTTTCGAACCTCAGGACGGCGTGCTGTTGCGCCGCGTGATCGATGCCCAGGGCCGATCGCGGGGCTACATCAACGGCAGTCCCGCCACGCTCACACAGTTGCGTGCAGCCGGGGCGATGTTGGTCGACATCCACGGTCAACACGCCTGGCAGAGCCTGGCTCGCAGCGGCGCCGCGCGCGAACTGCTCGACGCCTATGCCCTGGCGTCTGCACCCGCCCAGGATTGCGCGACAGCATGGCGCCAGTGGAAGGACCTGAGCGAGCGACTGGAGACGGCCCGTGCGGATGCCGGTCGTTTGCAAGACGATCGCGAGCAACTGGCCATGCAGCTCGCCGAGCTTGCGCGCCTCGCGCCCCTACTGCAGGAGTGGGAGCCGCTGAATGCCGAGCACCACAGACTGGCGCATGCGGCTGAACTCATCGAGCATCTGCAGGCCGCCGAGCAACTGCTGGACGATGACGAGACCGGCGCGTCGCGCCAACTGGCCCGCGTTCATCAGGAGTTGCATGCGGCCGGCCAAGTCGACGCCGACCTGGCCGGGCTCATCGAGCAGCTGGAATCAGCCCAGTCCTTGGTGCACGATCTGACGCACGAGCTGGCGGCAAAGCTTCGGCAGACCGAGCTCGACCCTCGCCGCCTGGAGGAGGTGGATGCGCGGTTGTCGTCCTGGCTCGGGTTGGCACGACGCCATCGCGTGCCGCCGGGGGAGTTGCATGCGCTGTGGCAAGGTCTGCAGGCCAAACTCGTCGAACTCGAGCAAGGCACCGATCTGCCTGCGCTGGAACGCCAAGTCGAGGCGGCCGACAAGACCTTGCGCCGGGCCGCAGCGCAACTCAGCGCGCTGCGCGCCGCCGTTGCCCCCAAGCTGGCTCGAGGCGTGCAACAGCAGATGCAAAGCCTGGGCATGAAAGGCGGCCGTTTCGAGGTGGCCTTGCACCCGCTGGAGGTGATTCGAGCCCACGGTGCCGAGGATGTGGAACTGCTCGTGGCAGGCCACCCCGGAGCTGCGTTGCGGCCGTTGGAGCGGGTCGCGTCGGGCGGCGAACTCTCGCGCATTGCCCTGGCGGTAGCCGCCATCACGTCGGCACAGCAACCCGTCGGTACGCTGATCTTCGATGAGGTGGATGCCGGGATCGGTGGCGCCGTCGCTCATACGGTCGGCCGTTTGCTCGCCGCCCTGGGCGAGAACCGCCAGGTTCTCGCCGTGACCCACCTGGCGCAGGTCGCGGCATGCGCGGGTGCGCATCTCCAGGTCAGCAAGCAGAGCGTGGGGGAGGCAACGCGAAGCCATATGCAAAGCCTGGATGCGCCTCAGCGCGTTGGCGAAATTGCGCGCATGCTCGGGGGCGATGCAGCTTCCGCCGTCGCCCAGGCGCATGCGCGCGAACTGCTGCAAGACGCCCCGAATCCGACCCGGTTGCCAACATGAACGACACCTCCAGCAGCACGGGCGAAACAGTCGCTCCGAGCGGGCGCATCCAGCTCGTGCTCCTCTCCGGCGTGTCCGGCTCGGGTAAATCCATCGCCCTCAATGCGCTGGAAGACGCCGGCTATTACTGTGTGGACAACCTGCCGCCGCAACTGGTGGACCAGCTTCTGGCCGTGGCCACCGAGTCCGGTCACACGCATCTGGGCATCGCCATGGATGTGCGCAGCGCCGACAGCCTGGGCCTGCTGCCGGCGCTGGCGCGTCGTCTGCGCCAGCGCTGCGACCTGCACTTCATCTACCTCGACTGCACCACCGACATGCTGGTGCAGCGTTTTTCCGAAACGCGCCGCGCCCACCCGCTGACGGCACGCGGGCTGGCTCCGGTGGCACCCGACCAACCCTTGCCGTTTTCGGCGCCGTCGCTAATCGAGGCCATCGAACTTGAGCGCGAGCTGTTGGCGCCCGTGGCCTCATTGGGCCTGCACATCGACACCAGCGGCCTGCGCCCTGCGCAGTTGCGTTCCTGGGTGCGCCAGGCCGTAGGCGTTCACGCTTCCCGGCTTACGCTGCTGTTCGAGTCTTTTGCTTTCAAGCGCGGCGTGGCCCTGGATGCGGATTATGTGTTCGACGTGCGCATGCTGCCCAATCCGCACTACGACCCATCCCTGCGCGGCCTCACCGGGCGCGACGCCCCGGTGGCTGACTACCTGCGCAGCCAGCCCGCCGTCATGCGCATGCTCGACGACATCACCGGCTTCCTGCAGCATTGGCTGCCCGCAATGGCCGAGGACCAGCGCAGCTATGTGGTCGTTGCCGTGGGTTGCACCGGTGGCCAGCACCGTTCGGTGTTTCTCGCCGAGCAGCTCGGCAAGCACTTCGCCGCCGAGTACAGCGTGTTGGTGCGCCACCGCGAGCTCGACGCCACGGACAGCGTCGGCACGGCAGCTCGCCCGTCAGGCGGGGCCTGATGATGGCCTTGCCAGCAACGCAAGACTTGCCGCTCTTTCCTCTGCAAAGCGTGTTGTTCCCCGGAGGCCTGCTCGGGCTTCGGGTGTTCGAGGCGCGCTACATGGATCTGATCACCCATTGCCTGAAAACGGGCGACGAATTCGGCGTGGTGCTGATGCTCTCCGGCAGTGAGATCGGTCGACCGGCAGCCGATGCCGACCTCGCCGCCGTGGGTTGCCGCGCCAAGGTGCTGGACTGCGACATGCACGACGCGGGATTGCTCCATGTGCGTTGCCGGGGAGGCAGCCGCTTCGTGCTGCGCAGTCACGAGACGGTGGCGCTGGGCCTGCAGGTGGGTCGGGTCCACGCCATGGACGATGACCCGAAAGCCACCCTCGAAGCGCGTCACACAGGCGCGGCTTTTGCGCTCGGCCGTGCCATTGCGGCTCTTGATCTGCAGCGGCAAAAGCCATTCCTGCCGCCGTACCGACTGGACACGCCGGGTTGGGTGGCCAACCGCTGGGCCGAAATCCTGCCCATCGCCACCGAAGCCCGGCAGCGCCTGATGGAATTGCCCGATGGCACGCAGCGCCTGGATGTGGTCGACCGCTACTTGCGCCAACATGGCATCGTCGCCGAATCGCCGCCCTTGCAGTAGCTTGTCCTGCGGACGTCGGTGCGCTGCCGTGTGCGACGTGCGAGGGGCGTGAGCGCGGGCTCCCGGCCATCGCCTGGCGGTTCAAGCGGGTGCGAGGGTCTGTGGGCCGCCTTGCAGCTTGACCGAGCTTGCGGCCGTCTGCAGGAGTCTGCGTACCGGGGCCGGCAGCCCCAGGGTCAGCGCCTCCGGCAGCGTGAACCAGGTGCCGCCGGCTTCGCGCGCACCAAGCGTCGGTGTGATGCGGACCTGCAAGGGCTCGAGTTGCAAGTCCACATGGGTCAGTGCATGCCGGGTGACGGGGCGAAGACTGTGCCCAGTCAGCACACCCAATTGCGCGGCATGTCGCAGCGCCTGCTCGCGGCTGTCGAACTGAGGCAGGCACCACAGGCCGGGCCAGATGCCGGTTGTGGCCCGCCGCTCCAGCCAGATCGAGGCGGAGTCCGCCTGAACGTTCTCTGCCCAGAGCAAGACCCAGGTCTGCGTACGTCGCGCTTTGACGGCTTTGACAGGGCTGCCCCTGGTTCGTTGCTGGGCTGAGCCATGCGTCGCATCGAACAGCGGTGCGGCACCAGAACCGGATTGGCGCGTGCGGCAATCACTCTGAAACGGGCATTGCAGGCAGGAAGGGTTGCGGGGTTTGCAAACCGTCGCACCCAGGTCCATCAAGCCCTGGGTGTAGGCCTGGATGTCGTGCCTGGGGAGCAGACGCTCGGCAAGATTCCAGAGTGCGCGCAATTCAGCCGCAGTGCTCGCGGAGGCAGGCAGGGCATGGGAGCGGCCCAGCACGCGTTTGACGTTGCCATCCAAAATGGCAGCGTGCTCGCCGAAGCAGAAAGCGGCAATGGCGGCTGCCGTCGAGCGACCGATTCCCGCAAGTTGCCGCAAACCTTGCGCCGTGCGTGGAAAGTCGCCGCCATGTTCTTGGTAGATTTGCTGTGCGCAGCGGTGCAGATTTCGCGCCCGGCGGTAGTAGCCCAGGCCGCTCCATTGGGCCAGGACATCGTCTTCGCTGGCCTCGGCGAGTGCTTGCACGGTCGGAAAGCGCTGCAGGAAACGCGGGTAGTAGGTGAGTACCACCGCGACCTGGGTTTGCTGCAACATGATCTCCGACAGCCACACGCGGTAAGGGTCGGTGCTGGTTTGCCAGGGCAGGTCGTGACGGCCATGGCTGCGCTGCCAGGCAACCAGTCGCTCGGCGAAATGCGGCGGTCCCTGTTGCAGCGATTCCTGGCGTTGCGGCTTCGCGGCCGTTGCAACGCAAGGGACACTCACTTCATCGCTCCCTCGAAATACTGGCGCAATTGGGCGCGCTGGTGGCGCATGTCACTGGCTTGCTTGCGCAATTGGGCAATGCGCTGGCCGAGTTCGCCCTCGGCGTTTTCCACCTGTTCAAGGCTTTGCATGCGCCGGCCGAGATTGCGCTTGCGCTCGCGAACTTGCACGTCGAGCTGCGCCAGTGATGCGCGGTTCCAGTGCTGTGCGTCGCGCACGCCACGCTCCAGCAGGCTGCGCAGCCGCGCCAGAGCCGACAGCACCAGGCGCTCGGCATGGGCGGTGTTTTGCAGCCGCAGCCAGCGTGCCGGGGTGAGGTAGCGCAGGTAATCCTGCTGTGTGCTGTCGAGTTCCAGGCGTATGCCTTCGAGCTTCAGCGCCTTGGGGCTGGGAACAGAAAATGCGAACTCGGTGTTGAGCTGCGCACACGCCCCGCTCAGCATGGCGCGGTTCTCTTCCAGCACGGCTTCAACCTCGCCGATACGTCGACGCACGTCGGCGAAAGTGGCTTCGAGAACGCCGCGCACACCCGTCTTCAGCACCGCCGTCTTGATGCGCTGGCGCAACTCCGCCAGTTGGCTGAGCGCCACCTGCACGTCGAGCAATTCGCCCACCTTGGCCAGTTGACGGGCGTTGACCACATGCAGCGCCTGGACCTTGGACAGGCCAGCATCGAACTCCTTGCGCTCCATGCCGATGCGCATCACCAGGTTGCGCACCACGTGTTTGTTCTTGCCTTCCAGGCCTGCCAGCTCCAGTCGTTGTTCATCGGCCTGCCGAATTTGCTGCTGGAACTGGCGCTCGAGCAGCATGAGCGTGTCGAGCAGAGTGGCACGCCAGCCACTGTCAATGAGTTCGCGCCGTTCGCGGTCGGCAACCTGGCTGAGCGCTGCTTCCAGAGCCGGCACCCCCGAACGTGCGAGTAGTCCCGGGTCTTGCTGGATGCGCGCGAGCAGGGCCTTGTGGGCGCTGATGGTGAACACGCGTTCGACGGGAATTTGCAGAATGGATGCCACAGATTCGCGCTGGCGTTCGATCTGGGCCTGCACCGCAGCAGGCCCCAGCAAGGGATCCCAGAGCGTGTCGATCTTGTTGAGCACGACCAAGCTGCGCAAGCGCCCGGCCTCGCCCACATGCTGGGTCCAGAGCTCCAGATCGCTGCGCGTGACACCCGTGTCGGCACCCAGCAGGAAAACCACGGCATGTGCCGCGGGGATGAGCGAGAGCGTGAGTTCTGGCTCGGCACCGAGCGCATTCAGGCCCGGCGTGTCGAGTATGGTGAGCCCTTGGGCCAAAAGCGGGTGATCGACGTTGAGCAGGGCGTGGCGCCAGCGCGGCACTTCCACCAATCCTTCGCTGGTCCGCACGATGCCTGCGCGAGCGGCATCTTCCAGGTAAAAGCCCAGCTCCTGGGCACGCTCGAGCGAGACGGCGAGCGTGTCCGACAAATGCGCCAGCGCCGCGCTCATGCCTGCAGCGTCGTCGGCCGCGAAGGGCAAATCGCCCCAGGCGTCGTGCCGCGTTTTCCATTGCGCAAGGGTCGCGGCGTCGAGTCGGGTCTCGATCGGCAACAGGCGCAACCCGATGGGCAAGCGCGGGTCTGAGGCCAGTTCCATCGGGCACATGGTGGTGCGCCCGGCGCCGGCAGGCAGGATGCGCTGGCCATGGCCGGAAAAGAAAATGGCGTTGATGAGCTCGGACTTGCCACGAGAGAATTCCGCCACGAAGGCCAATTGCACCAGGTCTTGCCGCAGGCGCTGCTCCAGCCCGTTCAAACTTTCTTGCCACAGCGCCGGATCGAAATCCGATTGCCGCAACCATTTCGACAGCGTCGCCAATCGCCCCAGCCGCTGCTCGCGCCAGGCACCGAAGCGCGTCCACTCGGCTTGCAGGTCGTGAGGAAGCGCACGGCCGCCCGAAGCTTCCTCGTCCCCCTCGGGGGGCGGCAGCCGCGAAGCGGCGGCCTGGGGG
>JAJXUC010000137.1 GCA_021783435.1 Pseudomonadota bacterium
GCGCGACTGGACCCCGCGCATCGTCGAGGTGCTGCTGCGCATGCCGGCGTGGCTGCGCCTGTCCAAATCCGAAGCGGCCCTGCTCGCCGGATACATGGAGATCCAGTTCGTGCCGGCCGGCCTCGTCTTCATCCGCCAGGACGACCCCAGCCAGACCGACGGCATGATGCTGCTGCTGGACGGCGAGGTCAGTGTCGAGAAAAGCGCAAGCCAGACCTCGGACAGCCTGGTGGTGTCCATCGCCCAGCCGGGCGCGCTGCTCGGCGAGATGGGCATCCTGAACAACGCCCCGCGCTCGGCGAGTTGCGTGGCCTATACCGACGCCGTGCTGGCCCTGCTCACGCGCGACGCGCTGGAGCGCCTGGTGACCGAGTTCCCCCAGGTCGCCGCCAAGCTGGCGCTGGGCATCGCCTCGCGCCTGGCCGAACGCCTGCGTTCCACTTCCAGCAAGCTGTCCACCCTGTCGCAGGTGACCGCGGCGATGCATCCCACGCTGGACGCCTCCACCCTTGCCGGCGGACTCAAGCGCAGCAAGGCGCGGAAGGAATGACATGGAACGCGCCGCGAAGGAGGGTTCCCCCTCCCGACCTCCCCCACGAGATGAGGGAGGTGAGCGCGGCGCGGCGCGAACGTGAGCAAGGTCCCTCCCGGCCTTCCCCACTGGCGACGGCCCCCTCCCCAGGCATGGGGAGGGTTGGGGTGGGGAGGGGTTCGGGCCGGCACGGATTGAGGAAACATCCACAGAGGGCACGGGGGACATGGACAGCGCACAACGCGCCAGCTTGATGGCCATGATCGAGCGCACCGCCGTTTTCGGTGCGCTCGATCTAGATGCGCGGGAGGCGCTGCTGCCGTATTTCGAGCCGCGTCACCTCTCGGGCGGCGAGACCCTGTGCCGCCGCGGCGACCCCTCCGACGCCCTGTACGTGCTGTGCTCCGGCAGCCTGGGCGCGTTCGGCCCGGGCCTGTCCAGCGAGCAAGAGCGCCTGCTCGGCGTGATCGCGCCCGGGGAAACGGTGGGCGAACTCGGACTGCTGACCGAGCAGCCGCGCAGCGCCACCGTGCGCGCGCTGCGCGACTGCACCCTGCTGAAGCTGTCGCGCGGAGACATGCTGCTGAGACTGATCGGGGCCTATCCCCAAGCACTGGTCGGAACCCTACGTTCCGTGCTCGAGAGACTGTTGCGACGCGATATGGGCGAGGCCCTCACGCCGCCGCGCACCTTTGCGCTGCTGCCTTTCGATGATGGCGTTTCCGTGCGCGAGACGGCCGCGAGCCTGGCCGCCGCACTGTCCGACCATGGGCGCGTCATGGTGATCGATGCCGCGCTGGGTCGCAACCGCGATGCCGACTGGCACAGCGCGCGCGAACAGGAGCATCGTTTCCTACTCTATGTCGCGGACGCCGGCGATGCCGGCTGGCGCGCGACCTGCGTGCGCCAGGCCGACCAATTTCTAATGCTGGCACGGGCCGATACAAGCCCCGGACCCTGGCCGGACGCGGTCTGCCAGTCCGGCGCCGATGCCCTGCACCGCGTACGTCGGCTGCTCCTGCTGGGCACCCCCGGCGCGCCGCGCCCGGGAAGCACGGGACCCTGGATGGCGCAATTCGAAGGGGCGGTCTCGCCCCACCACCTGCGTGGCACGCCGGATTACGCGCGGCTGGGACGCCACCTCGCCCACCGCGCTGTCGGCCTCGTGCTGTCCGGCGGCGGCGCGCGCGGCTTTGGCCATATCGGCGTGGTGCGCGCGTTGCGCGAACTCGGCCAGCCGATCGATGCCGTCGGCGGCACGAGCATCGGCGCCATCATCGGCGCGGGCGTGGCCTGCGAGTGGGACGACGCCGAGCTGCTGGACTACATGCGCCAGGCCTTCATCCATGGCCATCCGCTACGCGACCTCACCGTGCCGTTGATCGCCCTGACGCGGGGCGCGCGTACCACGCGGCTGCTGCGCCGCACGTTCGGCGAACGCCAGATCGAGGATCTCGCCCTGCCGTTCTTCTGCGTTTCGGCCAACCTCACCCGCGGCTGCGCCGACGTGCACACCCTGGGCCCGCTCTGGAAATGGCTGCGCGCCGGCGCCGCCATCCCCGGTCTGCTGCCTCCTCTGCTGAACGCCGGCATGGTGCATGTGGACGGCGCTGTGGTGAACAACCTGCCGACCGACGTGATGCGCGACCGCGGCGTGCATCAGGTAATTGCCGTGGACATCAGCGGCGACGACGCCCTGCCCGCGAGCTTCGAAGACGTCGCCCTGCCGACCTTGCCGCGGCTGACCTGGGAATGGCTGAATGGCCGGCAATGGCCTAGCCTGTTCGCCATCTTGGCGCGTTCGGCCATGGCGTACAGCGACGCCGGCAGCCGGGATCGACGCAAGCTGGCCAGCCATCTGCTGACGCCACCGCATGGCGCGGTCGGCCTGCTCAGTTGGAAGGCCTACGAGCAAGTCATCGAGCGCGGCCACCGCTACACGCTCGACTACTTCGCGCAGCGGCAGGCCGGGGGCGAAGATTCCACCTCGGGCCCAAACGCCCCATCGTTATAAGCGCCCCCAAGCCGTCGCTTTGCAGCGGCTGCCCCCGCGAGGGATGAGAAAACTTGGGGCGGCCCTGCGTTTCCTCATGAGCCGGAATACGCATGTCCGAATTCGGCCAGAATCTTGCATCGACATGCCTTAAAGTGGTTGCATGGACCTCGACCCGGATACCTGTTACGAAGCCCTGCTGTCGCGCGACCGGCGTTTCGACGGCCGGTTTTTCGTCGGCGTGCGCTCGACCGGCATCTACTGCCGGCCGGTTTGCGCGGTGCGCCCGCCGATGCGCCGCAACTGCGTGTTTTTCGCGAGCGCGGCGGCCGCCGAGAAAGCCGGATTCAGGCCCTGCCTGCGCTGCCGCCCCGAGCTGGCGCCGGGCCATGGCCTGCCCGACATGTGCAGCCGCCTGGCCCAGGCCGCGGCAGGACTGATCGACGAGGGCTTCCTGAACACGGCGGGCGTCGCCGCCCTGGCGCGCCGCGTCGGTGTCACCGAACGGCACCTGCGGCGCATCTTCGGCGCCGAGTTCGGCGTGTCCATGCTCGACCTGGCCCAGACCCAGCGCCTGCTCTTGGCCAAGCGCCTGCTCACCGAAACGGACCTTCCGGTCACCGACGTGGCGCTCGCCGCCGGGTTCGGCAGCGTGAGGCGATGCAACGACTTGTTCCTGAAGCGCTACGGCATGAACCCGCGCCGCCTGCGCAAGGCCGCCGACGGCGCGCCTGCGCAGACCCTGACGTTCGCGCTGGGCTATCGCCCGCCGCTGGCGTGGGCCGGGCTGCTCGGCTTTCTGGCACAACGGCGCATCGCCGGAGTCGAGCATGTCGAGGGCGGCAGGTATGCGCGCACCCTCGAACTGCAGCATGGCGGGCGCGACTTCATCGGCTGGATCGCGGTCACGCACGCCCCCACACGCTTCGTGGTCGAGGTCACGCTGCCCGTGACGCTCACGCCGGTGGTGGCCCCCATCCTGGCGCGCGTGCGGCGGCTGTTCGACCTCGGCGCCAGCCCCGACCTGATCGACATGCATCTGGGCGACCTTGCCGCCGAACAGCCGGGCCTGCGCGTGCCCGGCGCGTTCGATGGCTTCGAGATCGCCGTGCGCGCCATCGTCGGGCAGCAAATCTCCGTGGCGCATGCACGCGCCGTGCTGGCACGCATCGCGCAGGCGTTCGGCACGCGCATCGAGGCGGCGCCCTTCGGCCTCGCCGCCACCTTCCCGCGCGCCAACGTGCTGGCCGGCGCCGATGCGGCGGCATTGCAGGGCACCGGCATCACGCGCATGCGGGCCGGCGCCATCATCGCGATGGCGAACGCCGTCGCCGCGGGCCGCATCGCGCTGGATCCGCTCGCCCCGCTGGACGCGACACTGGCGGCGCTGCGCGGCATACGCGGCGTCGGGGAGTGGACGGTCCAGTACATTGCCATGCGTGCGCTGGCTTGGCCGAACGCCTTCCCGGATGGCGACGCCGTGCTCAAGCGGCGGCTCGGTTGTGCCAGCGCCTCGGCGCTGAAGCGGCATGCCACCCGCTGGGAACCCTGGCGCGCCTATGCGGCGCTGCACCTGTGGCGCCAAGACGAAAGGAGTCCGCCATCATGCACGGCTATCTGATCCCCAGCCCGCTCGGCGACATCGCCCTGCGCTCCGAAGGCAACGCGCTGACCGGCCTGTTCTTCGTCGGCCAGAAATTTTTTCCGGCCCTCGCGCTCGATCGGCTGGACCAGGGCGCGCCAAGCGTCGTCGTCCAGGCACGGGAGCAGCTCGCCGCCTACTTCGCCGGCACGCTGCAGGCCTTCGACCTTCCGCTGCGCCTGCCCGGCACCGCCTTCCAGCTTCGCGTGTGGCACGCGTTGTCGGCCATTCCCTACGGCACGGTGACGTCCTACGGCGCCATCGCCGCGCGCCTGGGTCTGGGCGCCAGCCACGCGCGCGCCGTGGGCAGCGCCGTCGGCAGAAACCCGGTGTCGATCGTCGTGCCCTGCCACCGCGTGCTGGCCGGCGGCGGCGGCCTGGCCGGCTATGCCGGAGGCCTCGGCCGCAAACAAGCCCTGCTCGCGCTGGAGCGCGGCGCGCGCGGGACGGACACGGCGCGCAACGCGCCACGCCAAACCCAGTACGCGAGCACGCCGCGATGAACTTGGCGGAACTCTTCCTGCTGGCCTCCATCTGGGGCGCGTCGTTTCTGTTCATGCGCATCGCGGCGCCCGAACTCGGACCCATCCCGCTGATCGCGCTGCGCGTGGGCATCGCCGCCATCGTGCTGGCCCCGGCGTTGCGCACGGCCGCCTTGCGCAGCCAGTTCCGCGCCAAGGCCTGGCCCTTGTTCGTGGTCGGCATCACCAATTCGGCGATTCCGTTCAGCCTGTTCGCCTACTCGACGCTCTACGTCCATGCCGGGCTCGACTCCATCCTGAACGCCACCACCCCGCTATGGGCCGCGCTCATCGCCGCGGCTGGATTCCGGGTCCCGATGGGTCGCCAGCAGATCGCCGGCCTGCTGTTCGGCATGCTGGGCGTCGTCGTGCTGGTGTGGCCCACGCTCGACGCCGGCGGCGCGGGCGTGCCATCGGCGGTCGCCGCAGCCTTGCTCGCGGCACTGTTCTACGGCTTCGCCGTGAACTACTCCAAGCGCCACCTGGCGGGCATCAAGCCCTATGTCGTGGCTTTCGGCAGCCAGTTCTTCGCTGCCGTCGTCCTGCTGCCGCCGGCACTGTTGCTGTGGCCGCGGCACGCCATCGCGCCGGGGGTCTGGGCGAGCGTCGCCGCGCTGGGCATCGTCTGCACGGGTTTTGCCTACGTGCTGTATTTCCGGCTGGTCGAGCATGTCGGCGCGGCATACGCCGCCTCGGTCACCTTCCTCATTCCCATCTTCGGTGTGCTCTGGGGCGCCCTATTCCTGGCCGAGAACATCACTCTCGCCACGGTGGTCGGCTGCGCCATCATCCTGTTCGGCATCGCCCTGACCAGTGGAAAACTCAAGGGATTGCTGGAACGCAAGCCGGGCGTGAAGCCCATGTGAAGTCCATGCCAGCTCGGGCAAACGAGGTCTTGCCAACGCTTGGGGCCACGCTTTTCCCCGTCGATCCGGGCTGATAATGATCCATCGGCCGCCCCTGTTCGACAAGGCCGACTTGGCTCGAGACGCGACAAGGAAAGACGGTCGGCCACGAACACGCGCAAGGACCATTTCATGCCTCAACTTTTCACCCTCATCGGGGTCAGCCTGCTCGCCGTCACTGCGGGGCTGAGCTTCGTCATGCAGCAGGCGGTGAACGCAAACCTGCGCGCAAGCCTGGGGTCGGCGGCCTGGGCCGGGTTCGTGAGTTATCTCGGCGGAACGGTCTGCATGCTGCTCCTGGCGCTGGCTTTGCGCGATCCTGCGCCGCAGGCCGGCGCCATCGCCAGGAGCAACTGGTGGGCCTGGAGCGGCGGCCTGTTCGGCGCCGTCTATATCGGCATCTCCATCATGCTCGTGCCGCGACTCGGGACCGCCACGTTCGTGACCCTTCTGGTCGCGGGCCAGATGCTGGCCTCGCTCGTGTTTGACCACTATGGCCTGTTCGGCGTGCCGCGTCACCCTGCCGATCTGTACCGCCTCGTGGGCGCGGCGTTCCTCGTCGCCGGGGTCGTCCTGGTGCGGCTTTAGGCCATGTCGTTCTCGGCGCCGGCCTTGGCGGGCGGCGAACCGGCTGCGCGACGTTCTTACCGTGAGGTTGCGGGCAGTTCCAGGGCCAGGCTCACATAGTCCTGCACGCTGACTTCCTCGGCGCGGCGCTGCAGGTCGAAGGCGCCGCGATAGCCCTGGGCTTGCAACCAGGGTTCGAGCGCATGGCGCAGCAGTTTGCGCCGCTGCGCGAACGCCGCGGCCGTCAAAGCCTTCAGGCGCGCGGGGTCCAGGCCCAGCAAGGCTTCTTCCGAGCGTGGCAGCATGCGCACCACGGCGGAGTCGACGCGTGGCGGCGGCGAGAATGAAGCCGGCCCGACGTCCAAGATATCCCACATGCGGTAGCGCCACTGCAGCATGACCGACATGCGGCCATAGTCGGCGCAGGCCGGCGCCGCAACCATGCGCGCGACGACCTCCTTCTGCAGCATGAAGTGCTGATCCTGGACTTGCGCGGCAGCGTCCATCAAGTGAAACAGCAGCGGGCTGGAGATGTTGTAGGGCAGGTTCCCGAAGATGCGCAGCCCGTTTCCAAGACTTGCGAAATCGAAAGCCAGCGCGTCGGATTCGATGACGCGCACGCGTTCGGGTTCGCGCGAACGCCAGCGGGCCGCCAGGTCGCGGTCCAGCTCCACCACGGTGAGCTGGCCGACGCGGTCGAGCACAGGCCAGGTCAGCGCGCCGAGTCCGGGCCCGATTTCCACGAGCGGCTGCCCGGGGCGTGGATCGATCGCCGCCACAATCTCGGCAATCACGCCGATGTCCGTGAGAAAGTGCTGCCCGAAGCGCTTGCGCGCCGTGTGGCCCCCGATGCGGGTGGGGCCGCGTGCCGGAGCGCGCTGACGCGTGGCATCCATGGCGTGGCAGGCAGGGTGTGGTGGGAAAGAGCCGCCGCGTGGCTCAGGAGTCCGCGCTCGGAATGCGCACGTAGGTACGGGCGCGCACGTCCTTGACGAGTTCGTCGAAGTCCTTCGCCTCCTTTTGCTGCAGCAGGATATTGCGCGCCACGGCGCGCTCCTGCGCGGGGCCCAGTGCATGCTCGCGGCGGTCGACCAACTGAAGCAAGACGACCTTCCCGGGCAAGGTGATGGGCTGCGAAACCTGACCGGGGTTGAGGCGATTGAGTGCGGCATCGAGCGCTGGCGGCAACTCGCCCGGCAGGATCCAGCCGAGATCCCCGCCTTTTTTCGCCGAGCTGACGTCCTGCGAGAGTTCGTGCGCCTTGGCCGAGAATTGCACCTCCCCATTCTCGACCGCGCGGCGAATGCCGTCGAGCTCCTTGATCGCGGCCTCCTGCGCCTTGCCCCCGCTTGCGTTGAGCACGATCTCACGCACCTGGCTTTGCATGGCCGTGGTCGCCGGCGTCTGGGCGCCTTGCTCGGCGACCAGCTTGAGGATGTGAAACCCTGCAGGGCTGCGGATCACGGTACTGATCTCGCCGGGCTTGAGCCCGCGTATGGCGTCGATGAACAAACGCGGCCACTGGTTCGCAGGCCGCACGCCAAGGTCGCCCCCATTCCTGGCTTCCGGCCCCTGGGAGTATTCGGCAGCCAGTTTGGCGAAATCGCGCCCCTGTCTGAGTTTGGCCAGCGCCGCATCGATGCGCGCCCTGGCCCCGCTCACCTGCTCCGGGCTGGGCTGGCTGGGCAGCGGGACAAAGATCTGGGCGAGTTGAATTTGGGTTTGCGCGGACAGGGGCTGCTTGGCCTGGCTGGCCAGGAAATCGTCCACTTCCTGGTCGCTGATCTTGATGCGCGAGGCCACGTCGCGCTCGCGCAGGCGGCCAATCAGGATTTCGCGCTTGACCTGCTCTTTGTATTCGCTCCAGCCCAGTCCTTGGGACGTGACCTGTTGGCGAAACTGTTCCGGAGTGAGCTTATAACCGGCGGCCACCTGCGCGATGGCGCGGTCGACCGTGTCGCTGGAGACGGTGATGCCGTTCTCCTCGGCATACTGCGCCAGCGCCAGCTGATCAACGAGCTGGTTCAGGAGTTCGGCGCGCAGCTGCGCCTGGGGCGGCATCTGCGCGCCTTGCTGGCGGATTTGTTTTTCCGCGGCGCGCAAGCGCAGCTGGATGTCGTACTGCGTGATGACCTGACTGCCGACCACGGCCGCGATGCCGTCGCTGTCCTGCTGATGTTGCGTCTGCGGCAAGGCTTCGGCAGGTGTGGCCGGCAGCTGCGGGGTTTGCAGCAGAGGGGACGCGGTGCCCGACTGGGCGGGTCCGGTTTTCAGCCCCAGGCCCTGGGCGCCGGCAAAACCGCTGACCAGGGCTGCGGCCAGGATGGCCGCGCCGCGCAGAAATCGATTACTCATAGTTGACGTAGCGGCTGGGTGGGGCCGTGGGTTGGTGCAGCAGTTGGTAACCGGGAATATTTTGCTTGAAGGCCGACAGCGGATTGTTGCCCAGGCGCGAGAAGCCCACGAGCTCGAGTTGGAACATCAGGCGCGTGGACGCGGTGGTCGGTGTCAGCGAATTGCGCTGCAGGCCGATGGTGCCGACCCAGCAGCCGCCGTCATACTCGAAGCCGATCAGGCCATCGTTGAAGCGCTTGTCCAGAATGCTGTAGTTGACCTGACCCACCGAATACCAGCGGTTGCTGAGTTTCCACTGCCAGGCGGTGTTGACGTATTTCAGTGGAATCTGCGTGGACGTGGCGTTCTGCAACTGGTAGGACAGGCTCAGGGACTTGAGCGGCACGGGGTTCCACTGCACGCCGAACGCGGCCTGCACGAGCTGCCGATTGCGTGGACTGTAATCCACCGCGGCATTCGTGCTCCAGCGCGGGTCGAGCGACACGCTGGCCAGGGCGAATGTGTCGTTGAGTCCGGCGGGAACCGGGGTTCCGGTGAGGGTGACGCGCTGCTCGCGCAGCAGCACGCGTTGCGCGACGGTCAGGCGCGCATATTCGGCGCCGCTCGTGCTGTCGAGGAAGCGCGTGGTGACACCGCCGGTGACGTTGTTGGCATCGGCGATGCGATCGCTGCCCGAGAACACGTTGTCGACATAGATCGTGGACAGGTTCAGGTCCAGCGGGGCGCTGTCGAAATTGGGCAGGTATTGCTGGTTGCTGTACGGGGTGTAGACGTAGTAGAGGCGCGGCTCCAGCGTCTGCGTCACGTCGTGGCCGAAGAACCGCGTGGCGCGCTCGAACATCAGGCCGGAATCCAGGCTGAAGGTGGGCAGGCTGCGGGTGGCCGAGGTGGCGCCGTTGGCCATGGCCGTATCGGTGTTGTAGAGCGTGCTGTTGAAGGAGAGCTTGGGCGTGATGAAGCCCTCCGGGGCGATGAAGGGCCGGCTCACGCTGGGGTTGACATAGAACCGGTCGCCCGAGATCAGGCCGGGAGTCGAATTGGTGAAGCGTGCCGCCGCGGCCTGCAATTGCCACTGCAGGCCGGTGTAGTTGCTGCTGTGCCATTGCCCATACAGCTGGGGCTGGATGTTGTAAGGCGCGCCGATGGGGGCGGCCGTGTCCTGCAGCGTTTGCCAGGTGTTGAAGCTGGCCTGCAGCGAGCCGTTCGCCTGACTCCAGGTCACCGCCCCTTGTTGCGGCAGCACGCGGTTGGCGCCGATCACCGGGTCGACGCCGCCGAAGTCCTGCCACCAGTTGTTGTCCGACACGCGCTGCAAGTTCAGCCCATAGCTCACACTGGGCGCCAGCGTGCCGTTTTGCTGGAACACGGCGGCCCAGCGCTGGCTGCCGGCGGCGCCCCGGTCCGAAGGCATGTAGTCGAGATAGCTGCGGCCGGAATAGCTCGGCTGCAGCCAGCGCAGTTCGGCGCTGCCCATGAAGCCGCGGCGCAGCAGCAGGCGCGGGGTGAGGGTGGCGTCGTAGTTGGGCGCGATGTTCCAGTAGTACGGCTGGGCGTAATCGAGTCCATTCTGGCTGTCGATGCCGATGGTGGGCGGCAGAAAGCCCGACTTGCGCGCGTCGCTGAGCGGGAAGCTGGCGTAGGGCAGCGGCAGGATGGTGGCGCCCTTGAACACCACG
>JAJXUC010000138.1 GCA_021783435.1 Pseudomonadota bacterium
GGGACAGGTGGTGCTCGACGGCCCTGCCGAGCGCGTGCTGCACGACCCCAAGGTCGAGGCGACCTATCTTGGCATGCTGAAAGCCTGATGCGCCACGCCGGCAAGCGCCCGTGACCTTCATCGGGGCTGTGGTCGGCGGGACACGGCTGGACGTGCCCATCCTTTGGCGCACCGCGTCGAGCCTGTTTCGTGCGTGGGCACGGGCGTGGGCAACCTGAGTTCGACAGCAGGACCTGTTGTGAGCCGCTCGCGCGGGCACAGGCCCGTCACGCTCTTCTGCTTCAAGCTGGTTCGCGCATCCCCGCACGGCAACGCCACCATCAAAGGGCGGGTGGACACCGAGGCCTGTCCACTTGGGGCTACGCGATGCAGCTTCGACAGGGGCGAACGCCACGTGCGGACCGGCCGCGCCAGGGCGCATGCCGAGCATCGGGGAGAATTCGGTTGCATGCTGATCATGAGAGCAGTCACAATCCCGATATCAGGGGCACGCCCAAATCGCCGTGTCCCGCCATCACGACCGGAACGCGTATGCTGGCCAAATCTTCTTTTCCCTCACCGAATGTCGATCTCGAATCCCTGGTCGGGCACCATATCAGGCGTCTGCATCAGATCGCGGTGGCGATCTTCCTGCAAGAGAACCAGGCGTATGGCTTGACGCCGGTGCAGTACGCCGCACTGCAGGGGGTGCGCAACACCCCGGGCCTCGATCAGCGCACCCTGGCGCGCACCATCGGCTTGGACACTTCGACGACCGCGGGAGTGATCGACCGCCTGGAGGCGCGGGGGCTGATGCGCCGCAACGCCTCGTCCTCGGACCGGCGGGTGCGGCTGCTTGAGGTGACGCAGGCGGGCATCACGCTGTTAGACGCTGCCTTGCCTGCAGTCCTGCACGCCCAGGAGCGCATCCTCGAACCCCTGCCGGTCAAAGAGCGGGCCGAATTCATGCGCATGCTGGGTCAACTGGTGCTGGCGAACAACGACCTCAGCCGCGCGCCGAGCGGCAACTGAGCGGTCGCCGAGCCGAACTCAGGGAAGACCCGCATGGCAATTTGAAAAAGTTATCACGATACTGATGATCTGTATACAAATGATCGGCCTCTGGCCATGACCCTTGGAGACGTCTCATGAACTGGAAGCAAGCGTTGATTGGTCTTTCCCTCGCGGCAGGTGCGCTCAGCGCCGCCGCGGGTGCCGAGCCGCTGAAGATCGGCCTCATCCTGCCCATGTCGGGTCCTTTCGCTGCCTACGGAAAGCAGATCAACCACGGCGTGCAGCTGTGGCTCAATGAGCACGGCGGCACCATTGCCGGTCGCAAGGTCGACGTGGTGCTCAAGAACGACGCGCCCGGCACTGCCGGCGACGTGGACAAGCGCCTGGCGCAGGAACTGGTGATCAAGGACAAGGTGGACATCCTGGCCGGCTTCGCGCTCACGCCCTCGGCCTTTGCTGTGGCGCCACTGGCCACCCAGGCCAAGATGCCGATGGTGGTAATGAACGCGGCGACCTCGTCGATCACGACCAAGTCGCCTGACATCGTGCGCGTTTCCATGACCCTGCCGCAGGGTTCCAAGGTCATCGCCGACTGGGCCGCGAAGAACGGGATCAAGAAGGTGTTCGTGCTGGTGGCCGATTACGGCCCCGGCTTTGACGCCGCCACCCAGTTCACGAAATCCTTCACCGGGGACGGGGGCACGATCGTCGGCGACATCAAGGCGCCGCTGAACAATCCGGACTATGCGCCTTACTTGCAGCGCATCAAGGACGCCAAGCCCGACGCGGTGTTCCTGTTCCTGCCACCGGGCGCCGGCACTATCGCCTTCATGAAGGGGTTCGTCGACCAGGGGCTGGCGGCCAGCGGCATCAAGCTCATCGGCACGGGCGACCTGACCGACGAGGACATCCTCGACACCCTGGGCAAGCCGGCTTTGGGCATCATCACCGCCTTCCACTATTCCGCGGTGCACGATTCGCCGCAGAACAAGGCCTTCGTGGCGGCGTATGACAAGGCCTATCCGAAGGATCGTCCCAACTTCATGGCCGTTGGTGGCTATGACGGCATGGAACTGATCGACCTGGCGCTGAAGAAAACCCATGGCGACGCGAAGGGCCCCGCCTTCATGGCGGCGGTCAAGGGCCTGCACTGGATCAGCCCGCGCGGCCCGGTGACCATCGATCCGGCCACGCGCGATATCGTGCAAAACGAGTACATCCGCAAGGTGGAGATGGTCGGCACACAATTGCAGAACGTTGAGTTCGAAACCGTGCCAGACGTGAAGGATCCGGGCAAGTAATCGCGCATCCACGCCCGGACAACCGCGGCGGCGCCCGGTCCTGGGCGCCGCCGCAGTCTGCGGAGACATTCCTGTGACCATCCTGTTCAACGGCATCGCCGAAGGCATGCTGCTGTTCCTGCTCAGCGTCGGCTTGTCGGTGACGCTTGGGCTGATGAATTTCGTCAACCTCGCGCACGGCGCCTTCGCCATGCTGGGCGGGTATGTGTGTGTTGGGCTGCTCAACCGCCTGGGCGTTCCGTTCCTCGTGGCGCTGCCCTTGGCTGCGCTGGCCGCAGCGCTGGCCGGAGTCGTGCTGGAGCGGTTGCTCTATCGCCGGCTGTACCGCGCCTCGCATCTCGACCAGGTGCTGTTTTCCATCGGGCTGGTCTTCATGTCCATCGCCAGCGCAACCTATGTGTTCGGCGACCAGCAGCAGCCGCTGGTGCTGCCCCCCTTTCTGCGCCAGGCCTGGCATTGGCCCGGGCTGGATTTCGACGCCTACAGTCTGCTGCTCATCGTGGTCGGCGCCGTCCTTGCGGTGGTGCTGCACTGGATGGTGACGCGCACACGCTTTGGCGCCAGCCTGCGCGCGGCGGTGGACAACCCGCGCGCCGCGCGGGGCCTGGGCATTGACGTCGAACGCGTGTTCGTTGCCACCTTCGCCCTGGGTTCGGCACTGGCGGGGCTTGGCGGTGCGCTGGGCATCCAGATGCTCGGCCTGAACCCGGAGTACCCGATCCAATACATCGTCTACTTTCTCATTGTGGTCGCCGTCGGTGGCACGGGCAGCATCTCGGGGTCCCTGTTGGCGTCCCTGTTGCTGGGCGTGGCCGACGTGGCCGGGAAGTACTACCTGCCGCAGTTCGGCGCTTTCGTGATTTATGTCGTGATGGTTCTGACCCTCATCTTCCGTCCGCAGGGACTGTTCGGCCGCAGTGCGGCCAAGTGATTCTGGCGATGGCAATCAACTCCCGTTCTGGCTTTGACGCTGGCCGGCTGCGCCGCGGCGCGCGGTGGCATCCGGCCGAATACTTGTTCTGGGTGGCGCCCATCGTGGCCTACTTCATCTTCCCGGACGATTTGGCGCTGCTGTCGCAGATGGCGATCACCGCGTTGTTCGCGCTGTCGCTCGACCTGATCCTTGGCTATGGGGGCATCATTTCCCTGGGCCATGCGGCCTTCTTCGGGATTGGCGCCTATACCGCCGGTCTGTTTGCGATGCATGGCTGGCCCAATCCGCTGTTCGGCCTGGGGGCGGCGGCCGTGGTGAGCGCGCTGGCCGGCTTCGGTGCCAGCTTCCTGGTGCTGCGCGGCGCCGATCTGACGCGCCTGATGGTGACGCTGGGCATGGCCCTCATCCTCTACGTGGCTGCCAACCAGCTCCCCGGCATCACCGGCGGGCTCGACGGCCTGCAGGGCATCACCGTCAAACCGCTGCTGGGGCATTTCGAGTTCGACCTCTATGGCAAGGTCGCCTATGTCTACAGCGTGGCCGTGCTGTTCGTGATGTTCTGGATGGTTCGCCGCATCGTCCATGCGCCGTTTGGCCTGTCCCTGGTTGGCATCCGGCAGAACGTGCTGCGCATGCCTGCGCTGGGCGTGCCGGTGCACGCGCGCCTGGTGGCGGTGTACACCCTCGGGGCGGCAGTGGCTGGTGTGGCGGGCGCACTGCTCACACAGACCACCCAGTTCGTCTCCATCGATGTCCTGAGCTTCGCGCGCTCGGCCGAATTGCTGCTCATCCTGGTGCTGGGCGGCACCGGCACGCTGTACGGGGCGATGATCGGTGCGGTCGTATTCATGACGGTGCACCATCTGCTGTCGGATGTGAACCCGCAGTACTGGCAGTTCTGGATGGGTGCGGCGCTTATCCTGGTGGTTCTGTTTGCCCGCGGCGGGATCGTCGGAGGCCTGCTGGCCGTGGCCCGCCGGTTTCGCGGGAGACCCGCATGAGCGGCGCCGCGCCCATCGCCCTGGAGACGCGCGACCTGGTCAAGCGCTTCGGCGGCTTTGTTGCCACCAACAAGGTGTCGCTGCGGGTCGCCGCCGGCGCCCGCCATGCCCTCATCGGGCCGAATGGCGCGGGCAAGACCACACTGATCAACCTGCTCACCGGCTTTCTGACACCGACCGCCGGACATGTACTGCTCGAAGGTCACGAGGTGACGCATTTGCCCCAGCACCAGCGCGTGGGCCGCGGCTTGGCGCGGACGTTCCAGATCAACCGCCTGTTCGCCGACCTGACGGTGCTGGAGTCGGTGCTGCTGGCCGTGTGCCAGCGCCGCGGGATCGGTGCGCGGTTCTGGAAGCCGCTGGCCGCGCATGGCGAGGCCGTGGACGAAGCCGCCGCGCTGCTCGAGCGTCTGCGGTTGCTGGACATCGCCTTCGAGCCCACACGCACGCTGGCGTACGGCCGCCAGCGCCTGATCGAAATCGCGCTGGCGCTGGCCATGCAGCCGCGGGTGCTGTTGCTGGACGAGCCGGCCGCCGGGGTGCCGGCGGGCGAGAGCCGCGAACTTTTCGAGACCATTGCGCAACTGCCGCGCGAGGTCACCATCGTGCTGATCGAACATGACATGGACCTGGTGTTCCGCTTTGCCGAGCGCATTTCAGTACTGGTCAACGGCGCCGTACTGACCGAGGACGTGCCGTCGGCCATCGCGGATGATCCACGGGTGCGGGAGGTCTACCTGGGGAGTGCCGTTCATGTCTAGGCTGCTGGAGGTTGACGGCGTGTGGGCCGGCTACGGCAACAGCACGGTGCTTGAAGACATCAGCTTCGATCTTGACGCCGGCGCGAGCTTGGCCTTGCTGGGCCGCAACGGCATGGGCAAGACCACGCTCCTTGCCACGCTCATGGGGGCGACCCGCCAGTCCCGCGGCCGAATCGGACTGGACGGAACAGACATCACCGCCGTGCCCAGCTTCCGCCGTGCCCGGGCGGGACTGGGCTGGGTGCCGCAGGAACGTGACATCTTTCCCTCGCTCACGGTGGAGGAGAATCTCGCCGTGGTGGCGCGGCCCGGGCCCTGGGCGCTGGAGCAGGTCTACGCCATGTTCCCGCGGTTGCAGGAACGTCGTGCCAACATGGGCAACGAGCTTTCGGGCGGGGAGCAGCAGATGCTGGCCATGGGCCGTGCGTTGATGCTCAACCCGAAGATCCTGCTGCTGGACGAGCCGCTTGAGGGCTTGGCGCCTCTTATTTGCCAGGAACTGCTGGTCTCGATCGCGCAAATGGTCGCGACGGGACATTTGGCACTCATCCTGGTGGAGCAGCATGCCCACCAGATTCTGCCGATCACGCAGCAGGCCATCGTGCTCGAACGCGGGCGCATCGTGCATCGGGGCGCGAGCGAGGCGCTGGCGGACGATCCGTCGGTGCTCGACCGTTGGCTCGGCGTGGCCGCGCACTGACATCCAGGAGACCATCGGCATGACCCCCCAGCAACAGGCCATCGGCGTGATCCAGGGCGAGCACCGCGCCATGTCGGCCGTGATCGAAGCCCTGCGCCACGTCGCCGACGAGATCGCCAGCCGCGACCTCGAGCCGGACTACAAGATGCTGTGGTCCATTCTTTACTACGTGGATCAGTATCCGGAATCGCACCACCATCCCAACGAGGAGCGGGTGTTGTTTCCGCGCATCCGGGCCCGCACGCACGCCATTGACGCCACGCTCGACGAGCTCGGCCGCCAGCATGCGGGCAGCCGCCCACATCTCGACGTGCTGCGCAACCTGCTGGGCCGCATGGAGGCGGACATTCCGGGTGCGCGCGAGGCCTTCGCGGCGAAGGCCCGCGAATATGCCGACTTCCACCTTCGCCACATGGGACTGGAGGAGCGTGAGGTGCTGCCCAAAGCGCGCGAGGTGCTCGACGATGTGGACTGGACGGCCATCGCTGCGCAGTTCAACGCGCAGCCCGATCCGCTGCGCAGCGCCGCGGTGAATGGCAACGCCTGGTTCCGCGACTTCTATCGCCGTCTCGTCGCGCTCGTGCCAGAGCCCTGGGGCGTCGGTTCGCGGCGCTGATCGGCGCCGCGCGCCTGCTCACATGCAGTGGGCGCGGCTCTGTCGTCGGCTCGGGTCGAAGCGCCGCCTTCGGTGCTCCCCGGGGCCGTGCACCTCGTTGGTGCAGCTGCCGAAATGGTCCGTGCAGGCGGCATCGCCTTGCGGGTCAAGATGACTGGAATCTCGAGCACGTGCAGGATTGCGAGGCCGGCTTGCCACCATCGCCAAGCACCACCTCAGGTTCCGGCGCGAGGCTGGGGAGTCGAGACGCTCCAGCGGGGCGCGGGTGCTCCATGGGCGCCGCTGCGCGCGGCTGCAGACATCCGCTGATCTTCGGGTAATCCCGATAGGGAAATGCGTCTGTCGATATTACACTCATAATCAGTACACTGAGTAAATGCTAACGCCGCAGGAGGCAAAATGAACAGTCATGGGAGTTCAGGCACGGTGCTGGTAGCTGGCGGCGGCATTGGCGGTCTTGCCGCGGCGCTCGCCCTGGTGCGGCGCGGGTTTTCGGTCAAGGTCCTGGAGCAGTCGCCGCGGATCGGCGAGATCGGCGCAGGCATCCAGCTCGGCCCCAACGCATTCAACGCCCTCGATGCCTTGGGCGTGGGTGAGCGGGCACGCGGGCGCGCGGTCTACACCGACTGCATGGTGATGCACGATGCCATCGATGCATCCCTCGTGGGGCGCATTCCCACCGGCGAGGCCTTCCGCCAGCGTTTCCGCAACCCCTACGCCGTGATCCATCGCGTGGACATTCACACCTCGCTGCTCGAAGGCGTGATGGAGGCCGAGGCGACGGAGTTTCTGACGTCCACGCGGGTCGAGCGCATCGAGCAGGACGACACTGGCGTGACGGTATTCGACCAGCATGGCACCGCCCATCGCGGAGTGGCGCTGATCGGCGCGGATGGGGTGAAGTCCGTGGTGCGCGAGCAGTACGTGGGCGATGCGGCGCGGGTGACCGGTCACGTGGTGTACCGAGCGGTGGTCGACAAAGCGGACTTCCCGGTTGATCTTCAGTGGAATGCCGCGAGCATATGGGTCGGCCCGAACTGCCATCTGGTGCACTACCCGCTGCGCGGTGGCGAGCAGTACAACGTGGTTGTGACCTTCCACAGCCGCGCACAGGAGCAATGGGGCGTCAAGGAGGGCAGTCGCGAGGAGGTGCAGAGCTATTTTCAGGAGGTCTGCCCGAAGGCACGCCAGCTGATCGAGATGCCCAAGAGCTGGAAGCGCTGGGCCACCGCCGACCGCGAGCCGATCGGCCAGTGGACCTTCGGCCGTGCAACCCTGCTGGGGGATGCGGCGCATCCGACCACGCAGTACATGGCCCAAGGCGCGTGTATGGCCATGGAAGACGCCGTCACGCTGGGTGAGGCGCTGCGCGTGCACGACAATGCCTTCGAGCCGGCATTCGACCTGTACCAGCGCTCAAGGGTCGCACGCACGGCGCGCATCGTGCTGTCCAGTCGCGAGATGGGGCGCATCTATCACGCCAAGGGCGTCGAGCGGCTGGTGCGCAACGATCTGTGGAAGGGCCGCACGCCCGAGCGCTTCTACGACGCGATGGAATGGCTGTACAGCTGGCGGGTGGATAACTGCCTGGCGGACTGAGCGGATCCAGAAACTGCGCTTTCTGCAACAGAACAAGGAAATTCCATGAAAGAACTCGGACGACTCGAGGATCTACCCCTGGACTATCGTGAGTCCCTGCGGCAACTCAACCTGGTGCCGCTTTGGCCCAGCCTGCGCGCGGTCATGCCGCCGCACCAGCCGCGGCCGCGCACACAGCCGGTGTCGTGGCAGTACAAGACCTTGCGCCCGCTGCTGATGCGCGCGGGCGAGCTCACCCCGATCGAAAAGGCCGAGCGCCGCGTCCTGGTGCTGGCCAACCCCGGCCACGGCCTGGAGAAGATGCAGGCCAGCTCGGCCATCTATCTCGGCATGCAGCTGTTGCTGCCAGGCGAATGGGCGCCGTCGCATCGCCACACCCCAAACGCCGTGCGCATGATCGTCGAAGGCGAGGGCGCCTACACGACCGTGGAAGGCGAGAAATGCGCGATGGTGCGCGGCGACCTCATCCTGACCCCCACGGGGCTGTGGCACGAGCATGGCCATGACGGCACCGAGCCCGTCGTCTGGCTGGACGTGCTCGACCTGCCGCTGGTGTACTACATGGAAGCCGCCTACCACGTCGATGGCCCGCGCCAGCCGGTGGTGTCGAGCCAATCCGAGCGCCGCTTGGCGCAAGGCGGCATGCTGCCCACGCCGGTGTTCGAGCGCGGCAACTCGGCCTATCCGATGTTGCGCTATCCCTGGGCGCAGGCCCGGGTCGCCCTGGAAACGATGGCAGCCACCGAGCCGCATGAGGATGTGGTGCAGATCACCTACGTCAATCCGCATACTGGTGCGCACGCGCTGAACATCCTGGGCTTTTATGCGCTGATGCTGCGCCCGGGGCAGACCGTCACCCTGCCAGCGCGCTCACCCGCCGCGATCTATCACCTGATCGAGGGCGCTGTTGACGTGGATGTGCTGGAGCAGCATTTCGCGCTGGAGGAGGCCGATACCTGCTGCGCACCGGGCTACACGCCGGTGGCCCTCAGAAACCGCAGCGCGGACGCGCCCGCCTTTTTGTTCCTCGCCGATGAGTCGCCGCTGCACGAAAAGCTCGGCGTCTACGAGCGGCGCGACTGACTGGCGCACGCTGCCGCGGCCCTCGCTCAGGGGTGCTGCGGCGCGCTGTCGTCTGACGGCGCCGCCCGATCCTTGCGACCAGGCCGGGCAGGGCCGCATGTCATGGCGATTTGCCGTAAACAGGCAGACTCCAGCGGCGCCGCAGCGACAGAAAGCGGATCAGTGCGCAACTGCCCGCGCCCAGCCATGGGGTGAGCATCACGTTCCACCCGCGCACCTGCCCCAGCACCTGCACGCAAGCGCCAATGAGTGCGGCCAGTGCGTAGATTTCCCGCTGCAGGATGACTGGAACGCGATTGAGCAGCACGTCACGCATGACGCCGCCGCCGACTGCCGTGACGACGCCAAGCACAATGGAGACTTCCACATTGTGGGTCATCACCATGGCCTTGTGGGCGCCCGCAACGGCGAAGAACCCAAGCCCGAGGGCATCGAAGAAGATCACGGGGTGTCGCAGGCGCTGGATCAGCGTCTGCGACCATATCGACATGGCGGCAGCAAGGATCGCCACGACTGCGTAGCGCCACTGTGAAATTCCTGCCGGTGGCACGAAACCCAGACAGAGGTCACGCACGATGCCGCCGCCACAGGCTGTAACGTAGGCTACGACGGCCACACCGAACAGGTCAAGGCGGCGTTCGATCGAGGCCGTGGCGCCGCTCACCGCGAAGGCGAAGGTTCCCAGAAGATCCAGCAGCACGAACCAGGCATGGGACACGGTGCAATCTCCAGAGAAAGAGTCATCCGACGCGGGCTTTAACGGCCGCGTTCAATCGTGAAGACGATCCTGCATGACCCGGTGCAGGATTTGTATTGTCGGCGCTGGGGTCCTGCCAGTGCGTGTGACGATGCCAAAATGCGCGCTGCCGCCAAGTGGGGGGTCCATGGGCAACGCATGCAGCTCGGGCGGCTCGGGCGCCACCGGCTTGCCTCCGAGGATGGTCCAGCGCGAGATTCTTACAGTAGCCAATCGAATGCGCTCAGTCTGGGATGACGTCGCTCAGGAGGTCTTGACATCCTCCTCGCCCTTGGCCTTTGGCCACCGCTTGCGCGGGAAGGACGGGGATTCCTACGGCGCTCAGGCGCGGCATTGAGTCGCCCCTGAGTCGCTTCGGTGGGTTCCTGCTGCTGGCGGCATTGCTGCACCACTCACTTCACAGGCGAACCGGGCGTGTCCCGCCCTTAAAACAT
>JAJXUC010000139.1 GCA_021783435.1 Pseudomonadota bacterium
CCAGGGCCGCTGGTTCGACCCGCAAGCCATGATGCTGCGCGAAACCGCCCAGCGCTGGGTGGCCCGCGCCGTCACCGGCGAAGTCACGCTCGAACTGCGCCGCGGCAACGACTACGCCATCCTCAACACCGAAAGCCCCAACCTCACCTACGCCCCCGAGCGCTTGAGCATGGAAAAGGTGGAGGACGCGCCGTTCTCCCCGGCCGACCGCATCGGCCAGCTCACCATGCGCAACCTCGACATCACCGACACCCGCGCCAAGCTCGGCATCTACGCCCAGACCGGGCTGCTGTCGTTGGGGGAGGGCGCGGGCATGCTGAGGCTGGAAGGCGAGAAGGGCGAATAAGCGCCACTCGGATAAGCCGCTCTCAGGAGCGGCTTTTTTGTTCTCCGAGACGCCCTTTACGATAGATGAAAAGCCAGTGGTAACCAACAGGGGCGCTATCTGTCTTCCGGAGGTTCGCTGGCCGGATGGAGCCTCTGCATGCGTCTTGTTTTTATCTCGTCGGATAACATCAAAAACAATGGTTATCCGACGATCTAAATTACGTTAAGTTTTTCGTGCATCAACTCTTTCGGTACTTCTCTGCAAGAAATGCGGCGGCCTTCGTTGAAAAGGGAGAGATTGTATTTCGAGCACTATCCTACTTTCGAGATTACGAAGACGAGGGTGTTCGCGCTGACGAACATGAAGGAACTCTTGTTCATCGCCCATCTGATGGCTTGCAGATAACTCGCGTCCCAACGGGAGAGAAGGTTGTGTTGCCGCACAGATTGGAATCAACAGCAAAGGAAGATGACATCTTTGTTTACTGCATGAGCACAGACCTTTCTTCCGCTATTGCCGAACGTTTTAAGGCAGAAGTGGTGGTTGAAGTTACTGAGCCAGTAAAATTCCTCGCCCGCCTTAGGTCATCTCTTTCGCTGCGTAGGCAGCTTCGTGTAAACCAGTTAATTCACCAAGAAGTTCGCTACTACGAGTGGCATGAGCCGCCCATCGTTGATTGGGCACTTCCTGAACGGATTGCAATGCGAAAACCAAAGCTATTTGACCGGCAGAAAGAGTACCGTTTTGCTGTACCGAGGGGAGATGCATTTCGCGTTGAAAATGTCAGTGTCAAACTCGTACCGATAGATGTAGTTCGACCACCAAGAGCGAAGTCACATCCGCAACTGCTTCTCAAGCTTGGAAGCCTTGCCAAGATTTGTCGTATCCATAGGCTATAAGAGCGAGACCTAATTCATTGCGTATATGAACTTACCCGAAAGCAAAAATCTGAGCGATAGTTGTGGCTCACCAGTTCGCGCTGTCTCCGCTTTTCGCCGCGCTATCTAACATGAGGTCTGGTTCGGCGCTGGGCCTCTGACCGTTTTGTTCCATGGACCGATACAGACCGATGCTTCCTTCTGATGCCGCGGACTCCGGCTCCAGTGTGCGGGCCTGCGTGGCCTACGACCGCAGCGGGCAGCGGGTGGGCGAGATCACGCTGGAGGCCATCAGCGACATGCTCGCCTTGCCCGATCGTTTCGTCTGGGTGGGCTTGTACGAGCCGGATGTCGCCTTGCTGGCGCAGATGCAGGAGGAGTTCGCATTGCATCCGCTGGCGGTCGAAGATGCCGGCAACGCGCACCAGCGGCCCAAGCTCGAGGCCTATGGCGAATCGCTGTTCATCGTTGCACGCACCGCGTCGCGCCATGGGGTGCATGTGCGTTTCGGTGAGACGCATGTTTTTCTGGGGCGGAACTACATCCTCACCGTGCGGCATGGTGATTCGCCCGGCTATGCGGCGGTGCGGCGGGCCGCTGAGCAGGCGCCGGCGCTGTTGGCCCAGGGGCCGGCGTACGCACTCTACGCAGTGCTCGACGCGATCGTCGATGGCTACCTGCCCATCGTCGAGGCCTATCAGGGAGAACTGGAGGAACTGGAAGGCGACATCTTCGCCAAGCAATGGCGGCGCGGCACCCTCAAGCGGCTTTACGCCATGCAACGTGAACTCACCCGCTTGCGCCTGGCCGTCGCGCCGCTGCAGGATGTGCTGGCGCAGATCCAGCGCCTGCATGGCGACCTGATTCCCGATTCCGTGCGTCCCTATTTCCGCGACGTGAACGACCACGCTAGCCGCATCAACGACACCGTGAGCGTCCTGCGCGAAATGCTGTCGGCCGCCATGAACGTGTCGGTCTCGCTCGTCACCCTCCAGCAGAACGAGGTGGTCAAGCGGCTGGCCGGTTGGGCCGCGCTGTTGGCCGTGCCGACATTGCTCACGGGCTGGTTCGGGATGAACTTCCGCCACATGCCCGAGCTCGACATGCCCTGGGCCTATCCCGCCCTGATCGTCTTCACGCTGACCTTGTGCGGTGGTTTGTATTTCTTGCTGAAGCGCGCCCGCTGGCTTTAGCCAACAGTTGAAGTCAGAGCGAAAATCGGTCTGACCGCACGTTTCACCCTTTGTCCTCTTCCCATGCCCGACATCCACCACTTCGCGCTGTTCCTGCTCGCCGGCCTGTTGCTCAACCTCACGCCGGGGGCGGACATGCTGTTCATCGTGTCGCGCAGCGCCGCGCGCGGGGCGCGTGCCGGGGCAGTGGCGGCGCTCGGCGTGGGGGCGGGCTGCCTGGTGCATGTGACGGCCGCCGCGGCGGGGTTGTCGGCGTTGATCGCGGCGTCCGCGACGGCGTTCGCGGTGGTCAAGTGGCTGGGCGCGGTCTATCTGGTGTGGCTGGGCGCGGGCTTGCTGCGGGCGCGTCGTGCCGGCGCCGTCCCCGTTGTGGAAGGCGCCGCGCGGGCACCCGAGCAGACCTTGCGCGCCGTGTTCCTGCAGGGCATGCTGACCAATGTGCTGAACCCCAAGATCGTCCTGTTCTTTCTCGCCTTCCTGCCGCAGTTCGTCGATCGCGCAGGCGGGGGGCAGGGCTGGGCCTTCCTGCTGCTGGGCGTGGTGTTCGACGTCAACGGCACGCTGTTCAATCTCGGCGTGGCCTGGCTGGCGGCGCGCACGGGCGCCCGCCTCGGGCGCGCGCGGGCGCTGGGGGCGTGGCTGCGCCGCGCGACGGGGCTGGTGTTCGTGGGGCTGGGCCTGCGCCTGGCGCTGGCGGCGCGCAACTGAGGCCCGAAGCATTTAGAATCGCCCACTCCCTGAGGAGCGTTGCAACGCACGGTTTCACCGTCGCCAGGCTCGGGGACCTGATCGCAAGCCGCCGACCTTCCGGGTCGCTCGTGTTTTCTTTCAACGGCGCTCACCCAACCCGTGCCGGGCGCGGGATGCGGTGCGCATCCGACCCGGCCGCCGTTTCATGGAGAACCGAATGAACGCTGTGGCCGACTTGAACAAAACTTCCGATTGCGCGATTGCCGACATCACCCTGGCCGACTGGGGCCGGCGCGAGATCCGCATCGCCGAAACCGAAATGCCCGGCCTGATGGCCATCCGCGAGGAATTCGCGGCGAGCCAGCCGCTGCGCGGCGCGCGCATCACCGGCAGCCTGCACATGACCATCCAAACGGCCGTGCTGATCGAGACCCTGCAGGCGCTCGGCGCCGAGGTGCGCTGGGCTTCGTGCAACATCTTTTCCACGCAGGACCATGCCGCCGCGGCCATCGCCGCCAGCGGCACGCCGGTGTTCGCGGTCAAGGGCGAGTCGCTGGAGGACTACTGGGACTACACCCACCGCATTTTCGAATGGAGCGACGGCGGCTACTCCAACATGATCCTGGACGACGGCGGCGACGCCACCCTGCTGCTGCACCTGGGCGCCAGGGCCGAGTCCGACATGGCCGTGCTCAACAACCCCACCAGCGAGGAAGAGCGCGTGCTGTTCGCCGCCATCAAGGCCAGGATTGCGCGCGCTCCCAAGTGGTATTCCACCCGCCTGGCGCACATCAAGGGCGTGACCGAGGAAACCACCACCGGCGTGCACCGCCTGTACCAGATGCACCAGCGCGGCGAGCTGCGCTTCCCGGCCATCAACGTCAACGACAGCGTGACCAAGAGCAAGTTCGACAACCTCTACGGCTGCCGCGAATCGCTGGTGGACGGCATCAAGCGCGCCACCGACGTGATGGTGGCGGGCAAGGTCGCCGTGGTGGCCGGCTACGGCGACGTGGGCAAGGGTTCCGCGCAGGCGTTGCGCGCACTCTCGGCCCAGGTCTGGGTGACCGAGATCGATCCCATCTGCGCCCTGCAGGCGGCGATGGAAGGCTACCGCGTGGTGACCATGGACGACGCGGCCGACAAGGCCGACATCTTCGTCACCGCCACCGGCAACTACCACGTCATCACCCACGACCACATGGCCCGCATGAAGGACCAGGCCATCGTCTGCAACATCGGCCACTTCGACAACGAGATCGACGTCGCCGGGATCGAGAAGTATCAGTGGGAGGAGATCAAGCCGCAGGTCGACCACGTCATCTTTCCCTCCGGCCGCCGCATCATCCTGCTCGCCAAGGGCCGCCTGGTGAACCTGGGCTGCGGCACCGGGCACCCCAGTTACGTGATGTCGTCGAGCTTCGCCAACCAGACCATCGCCCAGATCGAGCTGTTCACCCAGACCGCCCAATACCCGGTCGGCGTGTACACCCTGCCCAAGCATCTGGACGAGAAGGTCGCGCGCCTGCAGTTGAAGAAGCTCAACGCCCAGCTCTCCGAACTCACCGACCAGCAGGCCGCTTATATCGGCGTGCCCAAGGACGGGCCGTACAAGGCCGAGCATTACCGCTACTGATGAGCACCCCCAGGGCCGGGCTGCGCTCGGCCTGGGGGCAAGAAAACTGGGGACGGTCCGGCGTTTCTTGAGAGCCGGGCTGTCCACCCTGTCGATGTTTTGCCCGCGACCCCGGCGAACCGGGGTCGCGTACCTGCGGCCAGGCAGCCTGCCTGCCGCGCCGCGCCCAGGACGCCTGCCCGTATGGTCATCCCCAATCTCAGCTTCGAGTTCTTCCCGCCCAAGACGCCCGAGGGCGCCGTCAAGCTGCGCGCCGCGCGCCAGCAGCTCTACGCGCACCGCCCGCAGTTCTGCTCGGTGACCTTCGGCGCCGGCGGCTCCACCCAGGACGGCACCCTGCACACGGTGAAGGAAATCGCCGAGGAAGGCGTGGCCGCCGCGCCACACCTCTCCTGCGTCGGCGCCAGTCGCGACAGCGTGCGCGCCTTGCTGCAGCGCTACCGCGCCGCGGGGATCCGCCGCATCGTCGCCCTGCGCGGCGACTTGCCCTCGGGCTACGGCCTGGGGGGCGAGTTCCACCATGCGCGCGACCTGGTGGAGTTCATCCGCGCCGAGACCGGCGACTGGTTCCACATCGAGGTGGCCGCCTACCCGGAAGTCCACCCGCAGGCACGCAGCCCGCAGGACGATCTGCGCCATTTCGTCGAAAAAATGCAGGCCGGCGCGAACTCCGCCATCACCCAGTATTTTTTCAACAGCGACGCCTACTTCCGTTTCGCGGACGACGTGCTGGCGGCGGGTGTGGACGCCCCCGTCGTGCCCGGTGTCATGCCCATCACCAACGCCAGCCAGCTGCTGCGGTTTTCCGAGGTGTGCGGCGCCGAGGTGCCGCGCTGGATCCGCCTGCGCCTGCAAAGCTTTGGCGACGACCGCGCCAGCATCCTCGCCTTCGGCCGCGAGGTGGTGGCCGACCTGTGCGACCAGCTCCTCGCCGGCGGCGCGCCGGGCTTGCACGTCTACACCCTCAACCAGGCCGCGCCCACGCTCGCGCTGTTGCAGGACCTCGGCGGGCGCTGAGGCGTGCGCGCACTGGCAGCCGCAAGCTCGGCGCCGGAAGTCGCATTCCCAGCTTGGGTCTTCAGGCGCCGCAACAGGCCGTGGGCAGTCGCGATGCGGCTTGGTCGATGCCACCGGCCATTTCAGGGCGCATTGCGGGCCGGCCGCCGGGTTGCACGTCGGATCGGGGCGCCAGTGCGAGCATCATGTCGAACGCGCCCGCGTCGGCTGCTGGTCGAGCCGGGCTCGGCATCTCGCGCACGGAGACCTTCACCACGCGTAGGCTGATCGGCCCCCAGGCCGTGGCCACCATGCGGCCATTGCCGCGCAGAACATGGCAGTCGCCCGGGCGCAGGAACACGTCGTCCAGCTCGCCTTCCTCGGTCAGCCACAGCAGCGGGGCACGCCCGGCCTGGAAGGGCGAGAGCGTGGCGTCCACGCGCAGGCCGCGCGCGCCGCGCAGAAGCATGGAGTCGCCAGCCTGCAGGGCGATCCATTCGCGCCGCAACTGCAGCGACCTTATATTCCATTCACGCATGATTTGCTCCTTCATGCCGAAGCGCGGTTCGACTGGATGTCGTGCGGTGAAGCCAACATTCCATTAACGATGTTGGGAATATTAGGCAGGACTCACCTTGTTGGATAGCGGTTTTTTTGTATCCTTATCATGCGTTTATCGCATGCTTCTGCACCCCCATGGGCCGCGCGCCAGGCTCCCCCTCCCGGCCTCCCCCACCAGTGGGGGAGGCCGGGAGGTTCGCACGATCACGAATTGGGAAACATCGAGAGGAGTCCGCCATGCCAACCGCCAGTTCCCCGCCGAGAGGTTTCTCGCGCCGTATCGACGCCGGCAATCTGCGCGCCTTCGAGGCGGCCGCGCGCCTGGGTAGTTTCACCGCCGCCGCGCGCGAGCTGTTCGTCACCCAGTCCGCGCTGAGCCGCCAGATCCAGGCGCTGGAGGCGGAAGTCGGCGTGGCGCTGTTCCTGCGCGAGGGACCGCGCATCCGGCTCGCCGAGGCTGGCGAGCGATTGGCGGTCACGTTGCGCCCGGCGCTGGCCGCGCTGGACGGCGCCGTGGACGATCTGCGTCAAAGCACCCAGCGCTCACGCGTGCGCATCACCACCTTCGCCTCCTTCGCCAGTTTGTGGCTGATGCCGCGGCTGCCGCTGTTCCAGGCCGCGCATCCTGAGATGGACATCGCGGTGGAGGCGACGGACCGGCTGGCCGACCTGGATGCATCGGGCCAGGACGTGGCGATTCGGCTCGTACATCCCGACAACCCGCTGGCGTGCGCGCCTGGCACCCGGGTGTTGTTCGAGGAGCGCATCGCGCCCGTCTGCAGTCCGCGCCTGCTCGCCGAACTGCAGGCGCGCGGCGGCTTGCAGACTCCGGCGGACCTCAGGCGCGCCGCGCTGATCGCCGATGTCGGATCGCAGGGCAATTCGCCGTCGCTGGCGCGCCATATCGACGCGCTGTCCTGGCCGGGCTGGTTCGCCGCGATCGGCCACCCGCCTGTAAAACCCTTGAGTTGGCTGGACTTGAATTTCACCCATCAGGCCGTGCAGGCGGCGCTGGCCGGCATGGGCGTGGCCATGGGGCAGATGGCGCTGGTGCAGCATCTGCTGGCCGACGGCAGCCTCGTGCTGCCGCTGGGGCCGATGCGGGGCAGCGGCTACTTCTACCATCTCGCGCAGCGCATGGACGCGGCACGGCGCCCCGAAGTCATGGCTCTGGTTCAATGGCTGGAAGCCCAGCTGCAAGCGCCGATGCAGGCCGAATCCGCTTGAGGTTCTCCAGGCAACGCAAAATGATTGTCCCGTTCGCGGCTTCGTTCGTTCTCAGGCCTCGGACCTGTGCCACCATGGCGCCACGGCTCCGGCGCATCATCCGCACACCATGACCGAAACCACCCTCATCACCCGCAGCCATACCGACGCCGATGCCGCGCTGGCCCATGTCCAGGCCATCTACGCCCAGGGCGTATCCACGCTGCACGACGCGCTGCACCGCTTTCTCGCCGGCGCCGAGCCGGCGCAGCCGGTGCGCGCGTGCTACCCCTTTGTGCGCGTGCGCACCACCAGCGGCGCGCATGCGGACTCGCGCCTGAGCTACGGCTTCGTCTCGCGCCCTGGCGTGTTCGAGGCCACGCTCACGCGGCCCGATCTGTTCGCCGACTACTACCGCGAGCAGTTCGCCCTGCTGCTGCGCAACCACGGCGCGCCGCTGGAGGTGGGCGTCAGCGCCACGCCGATTCCGCTGCCCTTCACCTTCGCCGACCACGAGCCCTTCGACGCCCAGCTCGATCGGGAACGGCGTGCACGCCTGCGCGTCCTGTTCGATTCGCCCGACCTCTCCGTGATGGACGACGGCATCGCCAACGGCACCTTCGAGCCCCCGCCCGGCCAGCCGCGGCCGCTGGCGCTGTTCACCGCGCCGCGGGTGGACTATTCGCTGCACCGCCTGCGCCACTACACCGGCTGCGACCCCCGGCATGTGCAGAATTTCGTGCTGTTCACCAACTACGGCTTCTACATCGACGAATTCGCGCGCCTGGCGCGCGAACGCATGGCCAGCCCGGTGGCGTCGGAGGACGACTACATCGCCTTCGTCGAGCCCGGCAACGTCGTCACCCGCCGCGTCGGCCAGCCCGCCGAGGACTTCGACGCGCTCGGCGAAGCCCCGCCGCGCATGCCGCAAATGCCCGCCTACCACCTGCTGCGGCGCGACCGCGGCGGCATCACCCTGGTGAACATCGGCGTCGGTCCGGCCAACGCCAAGACCATCACCGACCACATCGCCGTGCTGCGCCCGCATGCCTGGCTCATGCTCGGCCATTGCGCCGGGCTGCGCAACACCCAGCAGCTGGGCGACTACGTGCTCGCCCACGGCTACGTGCGCGAAGACCACGTGCTGGACGAAGACCTGCCGCCCTGGGTGCCCATCCCCCCGCTGGCCGAGGTGCAGGTGGCCCTGCAGCAGGCCGTGGCCGACATCACCCGGCTGCAGGGCTACGAGCTCAAGCGCGTGATGCGCACCGGCACCGTGGCCAGCACCGACAACCGCAACTGGGAACTGCAACCCTTTCACGGCCCCCTGAGCACGCCCGAGCGCCGCTTCAGCCAGAGCCGCGCCGTCGCGCTCGACATGGAAAGCGCAACCATCGCCGCCAACGGCTTCCGCCTGCGCGTGCCTTATGGCACCCTGCTGTGCGTGAGTGACAAGCCCCTGCACGGCGACATCAAGCTTCCCGGCATGGCCGATCGCTTCTACCGCGAGCGCGTGGACCAGCATCTGCGCATCGGCATCCGTGCCCTCGAAATCCTGCGCCAGCAGCGCATGGATCAGCTCCACAGCCGCAAGCTGCGCAGCTTCGACGAGGTGGCGTTCCAGTGAGCGGAATTCATCCGGCGCAAACCGTGCCTACGTGGGCGGCAGTTCACGGCCGGCCCGGCACGATGATGTTTTCCGGCACCCCGGAGTCGACCGCCAGGCGTTCCTGGGATGGTGAATGGCCGAATTTGCGCGCATAGGCGCGCGACAGGGCGGCTGCGCTGCCGAAGCCGACGCGCGCCGCGATCGACTTGATCCTGCGGCCCTGCGACAGTGCCCGCCGCGCCAGCGTCAGGCGCCAGTCGGTCAGATAAACGCCGGGCGTGGTTCCCAGCGTGTCGCGGAACAGCGCCATGAACCTGCTGCGCGACATGCCGGCGAGCGCGGCGAGATCGTCCATTCTCCAGGCGCGTGCCGGATCGTTGTGGATGGCCGCCAGCGACCGATACAACGCCGGATGGGCAAGGCCGGCGAGCAGGCCCGGGCCGGTGGCTCCGGTTCGAATCGCGTGGCGCAGGATCGTGAGCACGATCAACTCGGCAAGGCGGCCGAGGGCGGCATCGCGACCGCACTGCGCCTCGGCCGCTTCCAAAATAAAGGCGTTGGCGATGGCGCGCAGCGCCGGCGCATCGCCCAAGGGCATCACCACCCGGTCCGGCAAGGCGTTCACCAGCGGGTTTGCCGGGCTGCCGAACTTGATCGATGCCGCGACAAAGGCCGCATCCCAGGGTTCGGGTTCGATGGGGCCGCGCGTGTAGAAGACGATCCGCGACGCGTGCCCCCCGGGCGTCAGGCCGACAAGCAGCTTGGCGTCATCGTGCACCGCCGCCGTTGCGTCGAAGCTGACCGAGAGGTCGAAAACCCTGAAAAATGCCGATAAGCGATCGTATCTGGTTTGGCACGCTGACTGGGCTGTTCCTCGTTCCGTGGATTCCGTTTGCACTGACCTAAGCCTCTCGAGCTTTCTCGAACTCTGTGGGGCTGTGGCGATAGCAATTTGCATGCCGTCGAGCCGGGTCCCGAATCCGCGCGATGCGCCGGGGCGTATCGGCCATATATGGCTGCAACGCGCCGGCCTGGGTCGGCCAGCCGGCGGCACGATGCCCATGCAACC
>JAJXUC010000140.1 GCA_021783435.1 Pseudomonadota bacterium
GCTGACGTTGCCTCGCTGCACAGGCAGGCAATGCTCGATCTGGGCGAATTGGGCTTGCGTGATTTCCATGCACGAAGTGTCTCACGACTCGCATGCTCAACTCAATTAGTGTTAACACGCCCTAGTCGCCAGCCGATCCCGATCGGTAGCCCATGTGCAGCGGCTCGGCGCTGACCAGCATGCCGTCGGCATCGGCATAGAGCCAGTCGCCAGGCCGCACCTTGACACCCTGAATCCGAATCGCAAGATCGCGCTGTCCGGCGCCCTGCTTGCGCGGCGGCATCGGCATAGCAGCCAAGGCGCGCACGCCGACAGGGGCTGCGGCGATTTCAGCGACATCGCGCACGCATCCGTCGATCACCACACCCGCCCAGCCGCTGCGCGCCGCCAGCGCGGCGAGATTGCCGCCAAACAGTGCGTGCCGCATCGAGCCGCCGCCGTCGACCACCAGCACCCGCGCCATGCCGGCGTCCTCCAGCGCGGCGCGAACCAGGCCGTTGTCTTCGAAACACTGCACGGTACTGACTTGACCGTAAAAGGACTGCAAGCGGCCGAAGTTCCTGAACTGCGGCGGCAAAACCCGAAGCAGACCCGTGGAGATCGCCTCCGGATGCTGGTCGCAAAAATCGCAGATTGACATCGACGACGGCATGCTCTTGCTCCTCATGTCATGGTGAGCCGACCCTGGCCTTGCAGCATATTGGAACGGCAAACCGTGCAGTTTTCCTTGCGCGAAAACAAACCACGCGACCTCGTTCTTCCGCTCAGGTTCCATTGTGTGCAGATTGCCACCCGGTGGTGCATGCCGACGGCGTTATCCTCTCGACCTGACGTTTGAATCCTGACGACGCTTTTGATGAGTTCCTTGCTGCACTGGCTCCACCCCTGGTATCCATCCTGGCCGATGGCGCTTTTCCTGTTGGGCGGTGCGGCCTTGTATTGGCGCGGCAGCCGCAGGCAACACACGCCCTGGTGGCGGCAAATGTGGTTCTGGCTCGGCTGGGTGCTCACGTACCAAGGGCTGCAGACCCAGTGGGACTACTACGCCGAGCATCAGTTCTTTTTGCACATGCTGCAGCAGATGGCGCTGCACGACCTCGGTCCCTTGTTGGTGATGCTGGCCTGGCCCGTCCCCACGTGGCGCGCGGGCATTCCAGCGCGGTGGCGCAGTCGCTTCCTGGCGCCCCTGATGCGCACCGCGCCGATGCGGGGCATCACCGATTTCGTGCTCAACCCCTGGATTGCTGGCGCCCTGTTCTCCGGGCTGGTCGTGTTCTGGCTGGTGCCCTTCATCCATGTGGGCGTCATGCTCAACACCATGCTCTACCAGTTGATGAACTGGACCATGGTGGTCGACGGGCTGCTGTTCTGGTGGCTGGTGCTCGACCCGAGGCCCGCGCCACCTGCGCACATGCGACCGGGGGGACGCATTTTCCTGCCCATCGTCGCCATGATCCCGCAAATGATTCTGGGCGCCGTGCTGGCGCTGACGAGTGCAGACTGGTACCCCATCTACACCCTGTGTGGCCGAGCGATATCGGGCATCGACCCGCTGACAGATCAACATCTCGGCGGCTTGATCCTCTGGATTCCGGCCTCCGGCATCAACGTCATTGCCGCCATGGTGGCTTTGCGGAACTGGATGCGGTTGTCGGAGCGTGGCCGTTTGCCGGTACTCTCACGCCAAGCCACCGCAGTGAACTCCCCCGCTCCCGCACCCAGGCCTGTGGGCTGAAGCCGACAGATCGGGTCAGCCGACATCACCCGGAATGATTGCCCGGGTTCGGCTCAATCGGCCAGCAACTGTTTGACATCGTGCACGATGGACGGCACCGGGGTGAGGTCCGAGCCGATCAAGATGCCGCGCCCGTCTTTGTCGAAGACATAGATGGCGGCACTGTGGTCGACCACATATTGGCCCGACTTGTCTTTCTTGCCCAGTTGGTAGGCAACGTGGTAGCGCTTGGCTACATCCTCGATTTCCTGCGGCGTCCCCGTCAGGCCAATGGCTTGCGGGCTGAAAGCCTGGGTGTAGGCACGCAGAATGGGAAGTGTGTCGCGCGCAGGGTCCACCGAGACCATCAGGATTTGCACATCGCGGCCTTGCGGCCCCAGTTGCTTCACCGCCTCGGCCAGATGCGACATGGTCAGGGGACAAACGTCCGGGCAATGGGTATAGCCGAAATACAGAATGACTACCTTGCCTTTGTAGTCGGCGGCCGTCACCTTTTGCCCGGTGTCCGAGGTCAGGTTGAATTTCAAATTGGCCAATACGGCACTGACATTGTCGAGATCCCAATGCTGCTTTTGGCCGCAAGCTGCAAGCATGGTGGCCAGGCTCAGCGCACCAGCAGCCAGGAGAAGGGTTCTGCGTCGTGGGTTCAAGTTCATACGGCAAGCCAAGTGGACGTTCCGGCCATCATCGTAGCCGCTTGAAACAAAGACGAGAGGCCCATTCCCCCTCTCGTCACTGAGCGGCCTGAAGCACGCCGGCTTTTGCTCTGCGGATGCGCCAGCGCAGGCTCATGAGAGACAGGCTGCAACGCAAAAGGTTCCGGTTGCCGGGCGTGACCTTGCGTACCGGCAAGGTCGCGCCCGGAGACTTCAATGCACGGTGCGCTCGAACACGATCTGGCCGTCTCGCACATCCACCGGCACGACCGACTTCGGTCCAAAGCCACCTTCGAGGATGCGCCGCGACAGCGGATTCTCGATCTGGCTCTGGATCGCGCGCTTCAAGGGCCGTGCACCGAACACCGGGTCGTACCCAGCCTTGGCCATTTCGGCGATCGCCGCGGCCGAGACCTCCAGCTTGATGTCCATCTGCGCCAGACGGCGATCCAGCGACTTGAGCTGAATTCGCGCAATGCCCTCGATCTGCACTTGGCTCAGCGCGTGGAACACAACCACCTCGTCGATGCGGTTGAGGAACTCGGGGCGGAAATGCTGTTTGACCTCGATCCAGACGGCATCACGAATCGCCTCCTGAGGTTGCCCGGTCATGGCCATGATGTGCTGCGATCCCAGATTCGACGTCATGACGATGACCGTGTTCTTGAAGTCCACGGTGCGTCCCTGACCATCGGTCAGGCGGCCGTCGTCGAGCACCTGGAGCAGCACGTTGAACACGTCCGGATGGGCCTTCTCCACCTCGTCGAGCAGGATCACGCTGTAGGGCTTGCGCCGCACCGCCTCGGTCAAATAGCCACCCTCCTCATAGCCGACATAGCCCGGTGGCGCGCCGATCAGGCGGGCCACCGAATGCTTCTCCATGAATTCGCTCATGTCGATGCGGATGAGGTGGTCCTGGCTGTCGAACAGGAACTCGGCCAGTGCCTTGCACAACTCGGTCTTGCCGACTCCTGTGGGGCCGAGAAAGAGGAAGGAGCCGTATGGCCGGTTCGGGTCCGACAGGCCCGCGCGCGACCGGCGAATGGCGTCGGACACCGCGTGAATCGCCTGGTCCTGCCCCACCACCCGCTGGTGCAATTTGTCTTCCATCTGCAGCAGCTTGTCGCGCTCGCCTTGCAGCAGCTTGGACAACGGAATGCCGGTCATGCGGCTGACCACTTCGGCGATTTCCTCAGCCCCAACCTGGGTGCGCAACAGGCGCGGTGTGGCTTTGTCACCCTTGGCGCGGCCCGCCGATTCCAGGGCCTGGGCGTCTTTCAACTGCCGCTCCAGTTCGGGCAGGCGGCCATATTGCAGTTCGGCAACCTTGTTGAAATCGCCCTTGCGCGTCAGCTCCTCGATCTGATAACGCATCGCATCGATCTGCTCTTTCACCTGCGCAGATCCCTGCACCGCGGCCTTCTCCGCCTTCCAGATTTCCTCGAGATCGGAATACTCTTTTTGCAGCTTGGCGATTTCCTCCTCGATCAGGCCGAGGCGCTTTTGCGAGGCTTCGTCCTTTTCCTTGCGCACGGCTTCACGCTCGATCTTGAGCTGGATGATGCGGCGATCCAACCGGTCCATGACTTCGGGCTTGGAGTCGATTTCCATCTTGATGCGCGAACCGGCTTCGTCGATCAGGTCGATGGCCTTGTCGGGCAGGAAACGGTCGGTGATGTAACGGTGGCTCAGTTCCGCTGCGGCGACGATGGCCGGGTCAGTGATGTCCACTCCATGGTGCAACTCATAGCGCTCTTGCAGGCCGCGCAGGATGGCGATGGTCGCCTCGACCGTGGGCTCGTCCACGAGCACTTTCTGGAAGCGCCTCTCCAGCGCGGCGTCCTTCTCGATGTATTTGCGATACTCGTCCAAGGTTGTGGCGCCAATACAGTGCAACTCACCTCGCGCCAAGGCGGGTTTGAGCATATTGCCCGCATCCATCGCGCCTTCGGCCTTGCCGGCACCGACCATGGTGTGAATTTCATCGATGAACAAAATCACCCGACCCTCTTCGGCCGCCACCTCTTTGAGCACGGCCTTCAGCCGCTCCTCGAACTCGCCACGGAACTTGGCGCCCGCCAGGAGCCCAGCCATGTCCAGCACCAGCACACGCTTGTTTTTCAGCGTCTCCGGCACCTCGCCGCTGACGATGCGCTGCGCCAGGCCCTCGACAATGGCCGTCTTGCCCACACCGGGCTCGCCGATCAGCACCGGGTTGTTCTTGGTGCGCCGCTGCAAGACCTGGATGGTGCGGCGAATTTCGTCGTCGCGGCCGATCACCGGGTCGAGCTTCCCGGCACGGGCGCGCTCGGTCAGGTCGAGGGTGTATTTGTTCAAGGCCTCGCGCTGCTGCTCGGCGTCGGCGCTGTTCACGCTCTGGCCGCCACGCACGGCGTCAATCGCCGTCTCGAGCGATGCGCGTGTCAGGCCCACCTCGCGCGCCAGTCTGCCGGCCTCGCCCTTGTCGTCGGCCAATGCCAGCAGGAACAATTCACTGGAAATGAACTGGTCGCCGCGCTTACCAGCCTCCTTTTCGGTCAGGTTGAGCAGATTGTTCAACTCGCGACTGATCTGAATATTCCCCTCGTTGCCCTGCACCTGCGGCAGTCGACCCATCGCCGCCTGAGCCGCAGTGGTCAACCCTTGCACATAAACCCCGGCACGCGCCAGCAAAGCTTTCGGGCCATCCTGCCGCAGCAGGGCCGCCAGCAGGTGAATCGGTTCAATGTAAGGATTGTCCCGCGCCACGGCCAGGGACTGAGCCTCGCTCAGGGCTTCCTGGAATTGGGTGGTGAGTTTCTCGAATCGCATGGATGACTCCGTGTTGCCTATGCCAGCAGATGCGGCTGCGCTCATGCATTTTCAAGTCGACGCCTTGGCCTGATCTTGATCTGGATAAACCCAGTCTGCGGTTTACAGGGCATACTGCGCCTGACAGCCGCCGACCCGGCGTGGTCATCACATCGCAACTCGCTTGCAATGCAGCATTTCGCCCATATGCTGTCTGTAAAGCCCGACGCGCCATTCAACCTCAACAACCTCAAGGAGTATGACCATGGCCAAAACCACTGTGCAAACCCCCGCCAACGTCAACGTGACCGACAAGTTCGTCACCGACCTGAAGGAAGTTGCTGCCGATGCCGAGGAACTGCTCAAGCTCACGGCCGGTCAGGCGGGCGACAAGATTGCCGATGTGCGTGGGCGCCTGAGCGATCGCCTGGGAACCGTGCGTCAGCAGTTGACGCAAATCGAGACCGATGTGCTCGAAAAGGGCAAGGAAGTTGCCCGAGTCACCGATCAATACGTGCACGACAATCCCTGGACGTCAATTGGCGCCACCGCTGGCGTGGCGTTCCTGCTCGGCTTGCTGATTGGCCGTCGTTAAAGTTTCTCCGTGGCCGATCAACCCGACGCTGGCTGGACCGGCAGCCTGCGCGCCCGGCTCGACAACCTGCTGGCCGCAGCGCAAACGCGGCTGGAATTGCTCACGGTCGAACTGCAGGAAGAAAAACTGCGCCTCGCCCGTCTGTTGTTCATGACGGTGCTCGCCGCCTTGTTCCTCGGATTCGCCGCCGTGTTCGCCGCGCTGTGGATCACCGTCGCCTTGTGGGACAGCCACCGGTTGCTTGCACTGGGCCTGGCGACCGGCCTGTTCGTCACCCTGGGCGTGGCTGCTGCCACCGTGGCGGCGCACACCGTGGCGGCCGGCAGCCGCTTGTTCGCCGCGTCCATCAACGAATTGAACAAAGACCGCTCGGCCTTGAGACGCGAGCCATGACCGTCGAGCGCGCCCATGAGCCCCGAGTCGGTTGAATTGCTGCTGCGCAAGCAGCGCCTGCAACTTCTTGCCGCGGATCAGCGTCGTGGCTGCGTGGGTCTGATCGAGAAGGTGGAGGCCGGCATGAACACCGTGGCCCGCCTGCAGGCCAGTCTGCAAGGCGTCGGTCGGACTCTGAAGGACCACGCGCCGGCGCTTGCCTTGGCCGGGCTGGTCGTGCTGGTCTGGCGCCCGCGTGGGGTGTTGCGCTGGACGCAGCGCGGCTGGCTCTTGTATCTCGCAACTCGCCGTTTGCGCGGCATTTGGGGTGCTGCACTGGTAGCCGTCGGCAAATTGCGCGGCGAGGCCGAAGCCCGCATCGACCCAGGGCATGGCGGTTAACTTCGCCGGCGCCGTCCGTCTTGCCGTCGCCCGGCTGGGGGCAAGGCGAGCGCAGAAATAGCCTGAACAACCATCCTTATCGCGGCTTGGCGCGTGAAATCCGCGTCGGGTTCAGCCGGCTGGTGTGTTATTGCTTGCCGTGATGCCCCAGCGCGCCAGCGCCGCATCGTCGGCCTCGCGGGCATCAACCCAATGCGCTCCGTCGGGAGTGGTTTCTTTTTTCCAGAAGGGCGCCTGGGTCTTGAGGTAATCCATCAGGAAGGCACAGGCCTCGAATGCCGCATGGCGGTGGGCCGATGCGACGATCACCAGCACGATGGGGTCGCCCGGCTGCAGGGCACCCACGCGGTGAATCACGGTTGCGGCCTGCAGTGGCCATCGTTGCTGTGCCTCCTGCACCATGTGCGCAATGCTGTGCTCGGTCATGCCGGGGTAATGTTCCAGCTCCAGCGCCTGCACCGCCTGTTCGCCCTGCCCGGCTAGAGCCGCGTTATGGTCGCGGCAAACACCTTCAAAACACGCCAAGGCACCGATGTCGGTGCGGCCCGAGCGCACGCGGCGCATTTCCTCGCCGGCGTCAAAGGAAGCACTCTGGATCCGGATGGTGGATGTGAAGGCGTTCATGACTGTTTGGCGCCACGCAAGCTCAGCCGCCCGTCACTGGCGGGAAGAACGCCACTTCGTGGCCGGCAATCCAGGGAGATTCGGGCCCAGCCATGATGTGGTCGCAAGCCATGCGCAGGGGTTTGTCCTGGCCAAGTGCGAGGGCGTGGCGGGAGCTGCGTGCCGCCAGCCAGACGCGCACCTCAGCCAGGGTGCTCAGGCTGTCGGGCAGATCCAGGGTCTCGCTGCCCAGCCCCACGGTCTCGCGCACGCTGGCGAAATAACGGATGGTGGTTTGCATGATGGGTTCAGACGAGCAGCTCGGCGAAAGGAATGAAGCGCACCGGATCGCCCACCTTGAAGGTCATGCCGGCCGGGTTGTCCACCAGACCATCGCCCCAGACCGTGGAGGTCAGCACAGCGGAATTCTGGTTGGGGTACAGCGCGACTTGACCATCGGCGTCAAGACGGGCACGCAGGAATTCGCGACGCTTGTCGGCCCGGGGCCAGGCCGAGGCGCTGGGCAACGACAAGCCGCGAGGTGCCAGTTGCTTTGCGCCCTGCAGCGCCAACAGGAAAGGACGCACGAACAACAGAAAGGTGACGAAGCTGGAGACCGGATTACCCGGCAGGCCAATGAAATGCGCGCTCCCACCAGCCGGTCGCCGTACACCGCCGAAGGCCAGGGGTTTGCCGGGTTTCATCGCGATTTGCCACAACGTCAGTTGCCCCGAGGCCTGCACGGCGGGTTTGACATGGTCTTCCCCGCCGACGGAGACGCCGCCGGATGTCAGGACGAGGTCATGCTCCGCTGCCGCGAGCCGCAGCGCGTCTTGCGTCGCGTCCAGCCGGTCGGGCACTTGGCCGAAATCCGTCACGGCGTAACCCAGGCCCTGGAGCAGGCCGCTCAGCAGGAAGCGGTTGCTGTTGTAGATGGCGCCCGGCGGCAGCGGTTCGCCGGGCATGATGAGTTCGTCGCCGGTGGACAGCAGGGCCACGCGTGGGCGTGGCGCCACTTGCAGCGTGGCGGCGCCGACCGACGCCGCCTGCCCCAGATCCTGCGGCCGCAGGCGGTGGCCACGCTCCAGCACCACGCTGCCGGCCTGCACGTCGCAGCCACGTGGGCGCACCCATTCACCCGGCTTGGGTGCATGCTCCAAGGTGACGGTATCGCCATCGGCCACGCATTGCTCCTGCATCACCACGGCGTCGGCTCCATCGGGCATGAAGGCGCCCGTGAAAATGCGCGCAGCCTCACCCGGCTGAAGCGGTTGGCCCAGGCGCCCGGCGGCAATGCGTTGACTGACGCGCAGCCGGGTGGGGAGGCTGGTGACGTCGGCACTGCGCACGGCGTAGCCATCCATCTGAGTGTTGGCTGCAGGTGGGACGTCGATGGGACTGCGCACCTCGGCGGCGAGCACGCGGCCCAGGGCTCCGAGGGTGTCCACCGAGTCGACATGCCTCAGAGGGTGCGCAGCTTGCAGCAGCACCTGCAAGGCGGCATCCACATCGATCAGTGCATGGTCATGAGCTTGCATCGGCACGGCGGAAAAGGAGGTGATTGTCGAGCAGCCATTGGGCCACGGCGGCGGGTTGGTTGATATCGAGAAGGGTAGCCGTGGTGGGTTGCGGCAGGTGGTGCGGTTCATCCGTGGCGATGGCCAGAATATGCGCGTCGTCGGGGTAGCACACCGGTTTACCGGCTCGCTGCCGCCAGACCTCGATTTTAGGAATGGGGGCATGTTTGAAGCCCTCGACCAGGACCCAATCCACTTTGTGCAGCATGGGCAAGAGCGTCTCGACGCTGTGCTCCTCCGGCTTTGCGGACTCCCGCTGCAGCGCCACCAGAAACGCGGAGGCGACCAAGACCTCGTGTGCGCCGGCTTTGCGGTGGCGCCAGGAGTCCTTGCCAGGGTGGTCGATGTCGAAGTCGTGATGCGCGTGCTTGATGACCGAGACGACGAGGCCCGCCTGCTTGAAATGGCCAACGAGTTGCTCGACCAGTGTGGTTTTGCCGCTGCCGGAATAACCCGCGAAACCGACCACATGCAGTGGTCTCTCATCCAGCAGCGCCTCAGACATGCACGGCGATATAAGTCTTGAGCGCATCGACGTCAGGCTTCATGACCACGAATTTCTGTGGGCGCTGCTCCAGGTTCTTGGCTGACTCCGGACGCTGCGGTTCCTGGCCGATGGCCTCGACCAGCGTCGCCGAGAACTTGGCCGGCAGCGCAGTTTCCACCACCAGCATGGGAATGCCCGGCTCCAGGTGAGCGCGCGCCACGGCCACGCCATCGGCGGTATGCGGGTCGATCATCACGCTGCTGCGCTCCCACACGTCGCGGATGGTCTGCAGCCTGAGTGCGTGGTTGCTGTGGCCGGAAACGATCTCGGCCTGCATGTGGGCGAATGCCGGGTCGCGTGACAGGTCGAAATGACCATGCTTGCCGAGATGGCGCTCGAATAGGTCGCGCGTACGAGCGGGGTCGCGCCCCAGCATGTCGAACACATAACGCTCGAAGTTCGAGGCTTTGGAAATGTCCATCGACGGACTGGAGGTGTGATGGGTTTCGGCCGCGCCGCGCGGCCGGTACACGCCGCTGCGGAAGAATTCGTCCAGCACGTTGTTCTCGTTCGTGGCCAACACCAGGCGATGGATGGGCAGACCCATCTGGCGTGCCACGTGGGCAGCGAAAATATTGCCGAAATTGCCCGATGGCACGGTGAAAGACACCGTCTCGCCGACGCCACGCACGCTGCGCAGATAGCCCGCGAAGTAATACACCACCTGGGCCACGACCCGCGCCCAATTGATGGAATTGATGGTGCCGATGCGCTTGGCGCGCTTGAAGTTCAGATCGTT
>JAJXUC010000141.1 GCA_021783435.1 Pseudomonadota bacterium
GGGCTTGCGCACTGGCAGCAAGCAAGAGCGAGACCGCAAATATCAGCTTTTTCATCGCAGGCTTGACAAGGTCATTGAAAGGAAGGGAACGACTCGAAGCCTGCGATTATAGGGAGCCGGGGCGCCCAATCTCCGACCATTGCCAACCCGGCTTGACGATATGCGCACAATTTGATCCTGCTCAGTGCCGCGTCGTGAGCAAAATCACGCAGCTGCAACCATGCATGACGAAGTGGCGTCTTTTCGCCACAGAAGCCGGCCGCCGAGCCGCCAAATCGGCACGCCTCAAGCCGCCACGCCCAGCGGATGCACCAGGGCCTGGACAGGCGCGATGATTTGAGGTTGGTCGAGCGGGAGCATCTCGGTCAACTGCTTCGCCACGCGCAAGGCCACGCTCGGCTCGGCAAGCTCGACCAGCAGCTGGAGGCAGTCGACGATGGCCCCGGCGAGTTGCTCCTGCGTCGCCGCGGCGCGAAGATGCTGCCGCACCACGTCGCTTTGCTGGCCGAGGATGCGCTCCATCATGTCGAACAGATACATGCGCGCCATCACCAGCGAACGGCGCGGCGTCTGCGCAGGCGCCGAAACCCCGCCCGCCGGGGCTGCGGCCGGGGCCTGCGCCGCACCGGATTCCCCACGCCCGGACGTGGACACGACTTCACGCGCCGCGCGCTCGGGACGCAACGCCGGACCCGCCGCAGCTTGGGTGCGCACGCGCAGAAAACCCTGCTCGGTCAGACGCTGAACCTGCGCGGCCGCCTGCGGTCCCATCAACGCAGCGATTTCGGCCAGCGGCCGCGTCCCGTTGCACAGGATGAGGATCTGACGTTCGGCCGGCGCGAGTCCGCGGCCGCGATGTTTCAGTTCGTCCTGGGCCTTGTCGGTTTTGATGGGGATCATGGGCAACTCCTATGAGGTTCAAAGGACTTGCTCCGCACAGTATTGGGGCTTGATGACGAAACCGTGTCGAACCAGATGCGCACCGAAATAAACCGCCAAAGCGTGAAAAAACGCACGCCGTCATCGGGAACTGCAAGAATGCCGGCTCGGCTCGACAGGAGCCGCTCGCATTCCGGGAGCATGCATGCATTCGTCCGTTTACCTGCTGGCCATGGCCGCGCTGCAAGGCGTGACCGAACTCTTCCCCATCTCCAGCCTGGGGCACAGCATTCTGGTTCCAGCCCTGTTCCACTGGCCGATCGACCGCGAGGCCGACTGGTTCCTGCCCTTTGTCGTGGTTCTGCACCTGGGCACAGCCGTCGCCCTGCTGCTGTATTTCTGGCGCGATTGGGTGCAGCTCATCGGCGGCTGGCTCAAAGCCAAGGGCGGGACCGGCAATCCGCAGGCCAAGCTGCTGTGGCTGCTCGTCGTCGGCAGCATTCCCGCGGGCCTGCTGGGCCTGCTGCTGGCGCACAAGATCAAGGCCTTGTTCGGCGGCTTCGCTTTCGCCGCCGTGGCGCTGATGCTCAACGGCGTGATGCTGGTGCTGGGCGATTTCTGGAAGAATCGCCGCGCCACACGCGACCTTTCCGCGCTGGGCTACAGGCGCGCGCTGCTGGTGGGCGCGGCCCAGGCGCTTGCGCTGATTCCGGGCTTCTCGCGCTCGGGCGCGACCCTGGTGGCCGGCCTCGGCGTGGGGCTGGAATACGAGGCTGCGGCACGCTTTTCCTTCCTCCTGGCCACGCCCATCATCGCCGCCGCCGGCCTGCTGGAGGTGCCCAAGCTGCTGCATGCCGGGGTGCCGCATGAACTGCTCGGCACCATCGTGCTCGCGGGCATGCTGTCCGGCCTATGCGCCTGGCTGTCGACCTGGTTCCTGATGCGATGGTTCCACGGCCACGAGGTCAAGGCCCTGCGCCCTTTCGGCATCTATTGCCTGCTGTTCGGCGCGGTGGCCTTGTCGACCATGATCGTCTGAGGCCACGCCTCAGGACTGGCGCAGCAGACCACGCAGCACGGGCAGCTGGCGGCGACTGATCGGCAGGGTTTCGGCCAGGCCCCGCACGCGCACCACCCAATCGGCGTTGTCATCGGCCGATTGAGAAGTGGCCGACGCCGCGCGGTCGAGCCCGGCGATGGCGTCCACCGCGACCAGGGCGCTGCGATGGGTGCGCACGAAGCGTCCGGCATACCGCTGCTCGAGCTCGCCGAGCGCGGTGTCGATCAGGTGATGCCGCGTGGCGGTCCGTAACAGGGTGTACTTGTTGTCGGAGCGGAAGTACAGCACCTCCGTCAGCGGTACGCGCAAGAGGGCGCCGCGCTCAACCACGGATAACGCGGAAGCATCGTCGGCCGCGCCTGCTGTGCCGCCCCCCTGCCCGCGCGCCCTCGCCAGGAGGGGACTCACGCGCTCCAGGGCCTGGGCGAGGCGCTCGCGGCGCACGGGCTTGGTCAGATAGTCGACCGCGCCGTGGTCGAAAGCGGCGAGCGCGTGCTCGTCGTGCGCCGTGACGAACACCACCGCCGGCAACGCCGCGGCGTGCGGGCGTCTGCGCACCAGATCGGCCGCGAAGTCGAGGCCGCTGGCACCCGGCATCTGGATGTCGAGCAGCAGCAGTTCGTAGCTCCCGACGCGCATCAGCTGCCGAGCACTGTCCACGTCCCCCGCCTCGTCGATGCGGCTCGACGCGCATTCGGGCAATTCATCGAGCAGCCGGTGCAGGCGCGTACGCGCCAGGGGTTCGTCGTCGACGATCAGGATGTTCATGGTCTCATAGCGGCAGGCGGATGCGAACGCGGTAGCGAGGCGGGTCCAGCCCCTCGACGCGGCCGTGGCGCAGATCGGCGGTGATGTCGTAGAGCAGGCGCAGACGCTGGGTGATATTGGCCAGTGCCACGCGCGTGCCCTGGCCGGACCGGCCGTCGCGCGGCGCGTAGTCGTTGACCACGCCGATTTCCAGCATGCCGGCACGTGGCGAGACCCACACATCGATATGGCATGGCCCTGCGCACGACTCGACCCCGTGGCGCACCGCATTTTCCACCAGCGGCTGCAAGGTGAGGGCCGGAATGCGAAGACCTTCCAGGCCGGGTTCGACGGCCCAGCGTACCTGCATGCGCTCGCCAAAACGCACCGCCTCGATGCCCAGATAACGCCGCGCCAGGTCCACCTCCTCCGCCACCGTGCTGAGGGTGCCGGGGCGGCTGACCGTGGCACGAAACAACTCGGCCAGATCGTCCAGCACCTGCTCGGCTTGCAGGGGTTGCTCACGGACTAGGGCACTCGCCGCGTTGAGGGCATTGAACAGGAAATGCGGGCGGATGCGCGCCTGCAATTCGTCGAGCCGCGCCTGCACCGTGGCCGGTGTGAGCGCCTGGGCGCGCAGGCTCAGATAGTGCAGGAACACCGCCGCCAGCGCAGCCCCCACGAGGGCGCTGCGCCAGTCCGGCAGTCCCCCGCCTTCGCCCGCCGCAAGCACCGAGCCGACCAGGGCCTGGGCCATCCAGCCCGCCGCGGCGCCCGCCCCCACGCCGACCGCCACACGCATGCCCGCGCCAAGCCGGCGCCAGCTGCGGCGCGACAGGCACATGAAGCTGAGCCAGATGGCCGCGGCCGGCTCGGCCACGGCGAGCCCCTGCAGCAGCGGTCCCCACCATTGCACCGGCCTGGGCCCGGCGGCGAGGGCCAGCAGCACCACCACGGCATTCACCAGCATGTAGGCGCGAATCGCCGTGCCGGCATTGCAGGCGTCGGGCAATGGCGCCGTGGTCGCCGCAGTCGCGGCTCGTCCAGCATCCTCCCTCTTGCCATCCCCCGGCCACATGCTGGTCGGAGGTCCGGCCAATTGGCTGTGCGGGCCAGACTCCGTCTTGCGGCCTGTGCTCAATACAATCCCCCCCTGTCCGTCGCCATTCCAATCACCATGAGTTCATCTCTCGACCGTAAGCAACAGGCCTGGTCGGCCCTCTTTTCCGAGCCGGTCGACGCGCTTGTGCAACGCTACACGGCTTCCGTCGGATTTGACAAGCGTCTGGCGCGATTTGACATCCAGGGCTCGCTTGCGCACGCGCGCATGTTGGCTGCGCAACACATCATCAGCAGTCAGGATCTCGCCGACATCGAGCGCGGGATGGGCCTGATCGCAGACGACATCGCCGCCGGCCGCTTCGACTGGAAGCTCGAACTGGAGGACGTGCACCTCAACATCGAGGCCCGTCTGACCCAACTCGTCGGCGATGCCGGCAAGCGCCTGCATACCGGTCGTAGCCGCAACGACCAGGTCGCCACCGACATCCGCCTGTGGCTGCGCGACGCGATCGACCAGATTCAGGCGGCGCTGCGCGGCCTGCGCGCAGGCCTGGTCGACGCCGCGGAGGCCAACGCCGACACCATCATGCCCGGCTTCACCCATCTGCAGGTCGCCCAGCCCGTGACCTTCGGCCACCATTTGCTGGCTTATGTGGAAATGTTCGGGCGCGATGCCGAGCGCCTCGCGGACTGCCGCCGCCGGGTCAATCGACTGCCGTTGGGAGCAGCTGCGCTGGCCGGTACAAGCTATGCGCTGGACCGCGCGGGCGTCGCGCGTGAGCTGGGCTTCGAAGCCATCAGCCAGAACTCTCTGGATGCGGTCAGCGACCGCGATTTCGCCATCGAATTCTGCGCCGCGGCCAGCCTGATCATGGTGCATGTTTCGCGCCTCAGCGAGGAACTCGTGCTGTGGATGTCCCCTGCCTATGGTTTCATCGACCTGCCCGATCGCTATTGCACCGGTTCGAGCATCATGCCGCAGAAGAAGAACCCGGACGTGCCCGAGCTCGCGCGGGGCAAGACCGGGCGCGTGGTCGGCCATCTCAGCGCCCTGCTGGTGCTGATGAAGGGCCAGCCGCTGGCCTACAACAAGGACAATCAGGAAGACAAGGAGCCCCTGTTCGACACGGCCGATACCCTGCTGGACACGCTCACCCTGTTCGCCGACATGGTGCGTGGCATCCGCGTCAACAGCGAAGCCATGCAGAAAGCCGCACGCAGGGGCTATGCCACCGCCACCGACCTGGCCGATTATCTGGTGAAAAAGGGCCTGCCCTTCCGCGATGCCCACGAAGTCGTGGCACATGCCGTGCGCGATTGCACGCAGCACGGCCGCGATCTGAGCGAGCTCAGCCTCGCCGAACTGCAGCGCCTGCATCCCGCGGTACAGGCTGATGTATTTGAGGTTCTGACCCTGCATGGTTCGGCACAATCACGCAACATCTTGGGCGGAACCGCCCCGCAACAAGTTCGCGCCCAAGTCGCCAGGCTGCGCGCCGAGCTCGCCGGCTGAACCCGTCAGGGCTGCACGAGCGCACCACCATGGTCCATTTGGCTTGGATGGTGCTGTCCTGAAGCGCGTCCTGATTTTCAAGTCTTGGGCAGGGTGACCCCCTTTTGCCCCTGGTACTTGCCACCGCGATCCTTGTAGCTGGTCTCGCAAACCTCGTCGCTTTCGAAGAACAGGACCTGCGCGCAACCCTCACCCGCATAGATCTTGGCCGGCAAGGGGGTGGTGTTGGAGAACTCCAGCGTCACATAGCCCTCCCACTCGGGCTCGAAGGGCGTGACGTTGACGATGATGCCGCAACGCGCATAGGTGCTCTTGCCCAGACAGATGGTCAGCACATTGCGCGGGATGCGGAAGTACTCCACCGTGCGCGCCAGGGCAAAGCTGTTGGGCGGGATGATGCACACATCGGCCTCGATGTCGACGAAACTGCGCTCGTCGAAATCCTTCGGATCCACCACCGTGCTGTAGATGTTGGTGAACACCTTGAATTCACGTGCACAGCGGATGTCGTAGCCGTAGCTGCTGGTGCCGTAGCTGACGATGCGATGCCCATCTGCCGCATGTCTGACCTGCTGCGGCGCGAAAGGCTCGATCATGCCGTGCTCCTGGGCCATGTGGCGGATCCAACGATCGGATTTGATACTCATGCTCGTGGTCTGTAAGTTGAGACTGCGGAATTGAGACTGCGAAACGGCCCGCTGCGCTGTCGAAGCCTCCTATTGGAACAGCTGGGCATGCCGCAACGTCGAACGCGCTGACGCATGATCCTCGCAAGCTTGTGCGACGCGGCCTTCTCACGCGCGACGATGCGCGTTCTGCGCCCGGTCAATGAGGGGATCGAGGATGGTCGCCACGCTTTCCGCAGACATGGACACTGCCAACTGCTTACGACGTGATTTCTCCCCGCGCAGGATGCTGACATCGCGGCGCGCAAGGGCCAAGGTCTCGGCCAACCAGGCGCATAGCGCAGCATTGCCGCGCCCATCCAGCGCTGGAGCCGCGATGCGCACGCGCAGCGCGCCATCGTGCAGACCGACCAACGCTGTCGTCTTGGAGCCGGGTTGGGCCGCCACCCACACAATCGTCTTGGTTCCAGCGGCTCGCAACCATGATGGAGACTCGCCTCGCATGCGTAAAAAAACCTGGGCACTGGGCCCAGGTTTTCACGGTGGCAGGCTCGATTAGGGCTTGTCGCCGGTCGGGAACGGCCAAGCTGCCTGAGGGCTAAGCGCCGTCTTCGCAGCAGGAGCGGGCTCCTTCTTCGCCGGAGCGGCCTTCTTCGCCGGAGCGGCCTTCTTCGCCGGAGCGGCCTTCTTCGCCGGAGCGGCCTTCTTCGCCGGGGCGGCCTTCTTCGCCGGAGCGGCCTTCTTCGCCGGAGCGGCCTTCTTCGCCGGGGCGGCCTTCTTCGCCGGAGCGGCCTTCTTCGCCGGAGCGGCCTTCTTCGCCGGAGCGGCCTTCTTGGCCGGGGCTTTCGCCGCAGCGGCCTTTTTCGTTGCAGTTGCCATGTCGATTCTCTCCTTCATCACGTGTTTTAGAGATCAAAGCCCTCGTGGTCCAGTCCAAAGCTCCTCAAGGCCCCGCCTCCCGGCGGTTTCCGGTACGGGTCATTTGAAGACTTGCCACGCGGCGAAACCCCGGCGCGCGTGCGCCACGGGGTATTCAGGCCGGCCCATCCGGGGCCGTGCCAGAATGCGGTTGGCGGCCTCCGCGCCGGGGTCGGAGCGGAGGCCTGCAAGGAAAACGCGGAGGCGCGGTCCCCGCGCCCCCGCCGGCTTGGCCGGAGGCTGCTCGGGAAAGTCGACGGGCGCCTTGTCAAGTGATTGTTTCCGGAACGAACGGCAAATTGTCGCGGAACGCACGGCAGCATCTGTCGCGAACTATTCCCACGACAACGCGCCGCCTGACTGATACTCGATCACGCGGGTTTCGAAGAAGTTGCGTTCCTTCTTCAGGTCGATCATCTCGCTCATCCACGGGAACGGGTTTTCCTCTTGTTCGAACAGCGGTTCCAGCCCGATTTGCTGGGCGCGCCGGTTGGCGATGTAGCGCAAATAGCCCTTGAACATCGATGCGTTCAGGCCAAGGACTCCTCGCGGCATCGTGTCTTCAGCGTAAGCATATTCGAGTTGCACCGCTTTGTGGAACAGCTCGGCAATCTCCTGCCTGAACTCGCGAGTCCAAAGATGCGGATTTTCGAGCTTGATCTGGTTGACCAGATCGATGCCGAAGTTGCAGTGCATCGACTCGTCGCGCAGGATGTACTGGTACTGTTCGGCGGCCCCGGTCATCTTGTTCTGCCGCCCCATGGCCAGGATCTGCGTGAATCCGACGTAGAAGAACAGTCCTTCCATCAGGCAGGCGAAGACGATGATCGAGCGCAGCAGTTCCTGGTCGTTGCGCATGTCGCCGCCGAACGCCGAGGTGCGGAACTCGGGATCGGTCAAGGTGTCGATGAACGGGATCAGGAATTCGTCCTTGGCCCGGATCGACGTGATCTCGTGGTAGGCATTGAAAATCTCGCCTTCGTCCAGGCCCAGCGATTCGACAATGTATTGGTAAGCGTGGGTGTGGATCGCCTCCTCGAACGCCTGGCGCAGCAGGAACTGACGGCATTCGGGATTCGTGATGTGGCGGTAAGTTCCCAGCACAATATTGTTGGCAGCCAGTGAATCGGCGGTCACAAAAAAGCCCAGATTGCGCTTGACGATGCGCCGCTCGTCGTCGCTGAGACCGTTCGGATCCTTCCACAGCGCGATGTCGCGCGCCATATTGACCTCCTGGGGCATCCAGTGGTTGGCGCACGCCGCCAGGTATTTGTCCCAGGCCCATCGATACTTGAACGGAACGAGCTGGTTGACGTCGGCCCGGCAATTGATGATGCGCTTGTCCTCGGCGGCCACGCGCTGGTTCGAGGCGGCGCGCTGGCTGAAATGGCTGGGGGTGTCCGGTTGCGCCGCCGGAAGTGTTTGCGACGGCCGCTGTTGCGCAGCGGCGGCGGCGGGCGCCGCGGGGTCGTTTTGTTCCCAATTCAGCATGTCGATTCCTTCGAACGATGATCGGCGGGCAGCTTCACCGCCGCAATGATGTGAAAAAGCAACGCCGGCGTCATTGGCACGCCTCGCAGGTCGGGTCGTCGATGGCGCAGAACTTGATGTCGCTGCCGGCCGCACTCGGCGGCACAGGCGGCGCATCGGTTTGCGGCACCGCGTTGAGCTTGCCGCTCTGCACGGTCGATTTCTCCGCGTGGGTCGCGCTGACCGTGCGCAGGTAATAGGTCGTCTTCAGACCACGCTGCCAAGCCAGTTTGTACGTTTCGTCCAGCTTCTTGCCCGATGCGCCGGCGATGTAGATGTTCAGCGACTGCGCCTGGTCGATCCACTTGCTGCGTCGTGCGGCAGCCTCGACGATCCAGCGCGCATCGATTTCGAACGCGGTCGCGTACAGCGACTTGAGTTCGGCCGGGATGCGGTCGATCGGCTGCACGCTGCCGTCGAAGTACTTCAGGTCGGCGACCATCACCTGGTCCCACAGCCCGCGCGCCTTCAGGTCGCGCACCAGGTACTGATTGACGACGGTGAACTCGCCGGACAGGTTCGATTTGACGTACAGGTTCTGGAATGTCGGTTCGATGCACGCGTCGACCCCGATGATGTTCGAAATCGTCGCGGTCGGCGCGATCGCCACGCAGTTCGAATTGCGCATGCCGTGCGCGGCGATGCGCGCGCGCAGCGCGTCCCAATCCAGCGTCGACGACATGTCGACCTCGACGTGGCCGCCGCGCTGCTGCGCGAGCAGCGCCAGGGTGTCGTGCGGCAGGATTCCCCGATCCCACAGCGAGCCTGCGTAGCTGTGGTAGCGGCCGCGCTCCTGCGCCAGCTCGGTCGACGCCCAGTACGCCTGGAAGCACACGGCCTCCATCGAGCGATCGGCGAACTCGACCGCCTGCTGCGATGCGTACGGAATGCGCGCGATGTGCAGGCAGTCCTGGAAGCCCATGATTCCAAGGCCGACCGGTCGATGCCGCAGGTTGGCGTTGCGCGCCTTCGGCACCGCGTAGTAGTTGATGTCGATGACGTTGTCGAGCATGCGCATGGCCACCGAGATCGTGCGCTTGAGCTTGGCTTGGTCCAGCGTCCAGCTGCCGTCGTCGTCCCGGCGCATGTGCGCGACCAGATTGACCGAGCCGAGATTGCAGACGGCGATTTCTCCGGCCGACGTGTTCAGCGTGATCTCGGTGCACAGGTTGCTCGAATGCACGACTCCGGCGTGCTGCTGCGGGCTGCGCACGTTGCACGCGTCCTTGAACGTGATCCACGGATGGCCGGTCTCGAAAAGCATCGACAGCATCTTGCGCCACAGCTGCGTCGCCGGCACGGTCTTGTGCAGCTTGATGTCGCCGCGCGCGGCGCGCTCCTCGTAGCGCAGATAGGCCTGTTCGAAATCGCTGCCGAAGCGGTCGTGCAGGTCGGGCGTGTCCGACGGCGAGAACAGGGTCCAGTCGCCGCCTTCGACGACCCGCTTCATGAACAGGTCCGGAATCCAGTTGGCGGTGTTCATGTCGTGGGTGCGGCGTCGGTCGTCGCCGGTGTTCTTGCGCAGTTCGAGGAATTCCTCGATGTCCAGGTGCCAGGTTTCCAGGTACGCGCACACCGCACCCTTGCGT
>JAJXUC010000142.1 GCA_021783435.1 Pseudomonadota bacterium
ACGAGGACCTCGACGTGGCCATGAAGAACGCCGCCAGGGACATGCTGCAACTGCTCGTGGACCAGCATGGCCTGAGCCGCGACGATGCCTATTCGCTGATGAGCGTCAGCGCCGACTTCGCCGTCACCCAGGTGGTGGACGGGCGCCAGGGCGTGCATTGCAAGATGCCGCGCGGCATCTTCCCGGCACGCCCGGGGAAGGCGGGTTCTTATTGAAATCTCCGGAATCGGCTTGCCTGCCAGCGGGGAAAGGGCTGCGCGCCCTTACCGTATGGGCAGCCGGTCCAGCGGACTGACCACGCCCATTGGCCCACGGTTCAGGACATGGGTGTAGATCATGGTGGTCTTCACATCCGAATGCCCCAGCAGTTCCTGCACGGTCCGGATATCCTGCCCCGACTCCAGCAAATGTGTGGCAAAGGAATGTCGCAGCGTGTGGGTGCTCGCCGGTTTGGTAATGCCCGCCGCCAGCACCCCGCGCTTGATCGCGCGTTGAATGCCCTGCTCGTGGGCATGGTGGCGCCGTCGGATACCGCTGCGCGGATCGACCGATAACTCCTTGGCCGGAAACACCCAGTACCAGGAGAATAATGTGCACTCGTCGGGTTTCTTGCGCTCCAGCGCACTCGGCAATTGCACGCCCGGCAACCCCATGCCCTGATCGCGCAGCCATTGCTGGTGGGCCACATCGATCTGACGCTCCAAATCCGGCAGCAGCGACACCGGAATCATCGTGCGCCGATCCTTGTTTCCCTTGCCTTCCCGGATCGTGATCTCCCGCCGCGGCACATCCACGTCCTTGATCCGCAATCGCAGGCACTCCATCAAACGCATCCCGGTGCCGTATAACAATCGCCCCATCAAGGCGTGCACACCATCCAGCTGAGCGAGCAATCGCCCCACTTCATCGGGCGTCAGCACGGCCGGCAAGCGCTGTGGGCGCTTGGCCCGGACCACCTCGTCCAGCCATGGCAAATTCACGTCGAGCACTTGCTTGTATAGAAACAGCAAGGCCGCCAGCGCCTGCCCCTGCGTGGACGCCGATACCCGGCCTTCCACCGCCAGCCAGGACAGAAACGATTGCACCTCGACCGCGCCCATTTCGCTGGGATGCCGCTTGCCGTGAAACAAGATGAAGCGTTTAATCCAATGCACATACGCTTGTTCCGTGCGCCAACTGAAATGCCGCAACCGAATTGCTTCCCGCACCCGATCGAGCAGACGAGGCGCAGGCGTGGGCGTTGGGGTGTTCATGATGAAGTCTGCGTGTTAGATTGCACGGCAGAATGTTACGCTGCACCCTGGGTGCAGTCCAATTTACGTTAGGCCTCACAAAGACTCGTCTGAGCTCGACTATCTCTCTATTCACTCAAGGCCTTACGATCGTGACTGAACAAGAACGCACGGGAGACACCTTTGGCTGACGAGAAAGACGGAATCGAGACAACTATCACGAAGGCGGCGAATCCGCTTGTCTTCATAAGCCACGACACACGCGATGCCGAATTGGCTGAGGCGTTTAGCAATCTGCTGAAGAGCGTGAGCGCTGGCGTCCTGAAGTCCTTCAGAACGTCCGATCGTCGCGGGAATCAAGGAATCGAGTACGGCATCGAGTGGTACCCCGAAATCATCAAGAACATTCAATCTGCATCTGATGTGGTTTGTCTGCTCACGGAGCGAAGCGTGAATAGGCCCTGGATACTGTTTGAAGCAGGCATGGCCAAGGGAAAGCTCGACACACCTATCCTGGGTGTAGCACTTGGAATTGAGCTGAAATCAGCTTCTACTGGTCCATTCGCTCAGTTTCAGAATTGCGCAGATGACGATGAGTCACTCACAAAACTGGTCTTTCAACTCGTCAACAGAATTCCGGGCTCAGAACCCGACGGTGACACCATTCGCTTTCAAGTTGGCAAGTTCAAGAGCAGCATTGAAGCGATCCTCAAATCTCTAGCAGTTCCAACCACACAGGCCGCCTCCGCCAAGAGGCAAAAGCTCGACGAGATCGAGAACTCCTCAGCCAAGCTGTTCGAAGAGATCAAGATCATGTTCCAGGATCTTCCGTCTCGAATTGAGCGAAATGAAGTCTCACGAACTGGCAAGCGACGGCGCCGCTTTCATCCGGGTATGGTTGAAGATCTCATGTTCGGAGCGAAAAGACCGGTCCTTGGCGTCCGCGTCGGCCTGAGTTTGCTTCGCGACGTTCTTCCTTGGGTCTACGACGAGGGCAACGCTCTCTTGTCAAAGCTGCAGGCCGCCAAGACGCCAGCGGCACGGAAGCGCATCATTGCTGAATTCGAGGAATTGCTCATGATCAGTACGCGCAATCCCTATATCGAGAAGTACATGATTGATAGCGAAGAGGACTACAGACTCTTCCGAGAACTCCCAAGGATGATCATGAGCGCCGTCTCGCTCTTGGCAGGCGAGGCCTAACCCTTCCTTCAAGCGGACCTGCCTACGGCAGGCCGCTTAAGTCAAACGTTATACCCATTTAGCACTTGAGAATTGCCCAATATCAGCGAGAAGGAAGTCAGTCTAATTCTTCGACTCGAAGGCGGAATCGCCGACGAAGGACTACTTGATGTGTATGACGCAGCAAATACTATCTACGGATTGGCGCGTGCGGTAAATCTTGTATCACATTCATTTGCCAACGACGAGGAAGTTAGAAAAAAGAACCAAAGTGCTCACGGGGCAAAAGCCTTCATACATTCATCAAAGAAAGGGTGCTTTGAAGAGCAGGTTGACATTAGATTTGACCCTAAAACTGTTCAAAAAATCGGACGCTCAGTCTTGGTTAATATGTTCTGGGATTACCTGAATTGGACGTGGCATGCTTCTGTCGGATTTTCCTACGAACCCAAAACACCGCAAGTAATAAAAATAGCAGAAGAAAACGATCTGTTTATTTATGAAATAGCAGACGCTCTGGAAAGCCCAATGCAGTTAGTCCACAGAGCCATTTCACACGATAATTCCATTAAAGCATTTCTCGCCCGACCACGAGTTGGAGACTCACTGGAACTAACCTCCAGCACTTTGGACTATGTAAGCATTCGAGAAGAGCAAACACAAACTGAGTACATACTAGGCAACATTACCAGGGTTAATGTTCTTAGCCAGTTTGGCCGACTTTTTTCCGACGAAGAAGGTCGAGTAATTTCATTCGAGCTAGCCAATCCTGACGATAAGCGAGTGAGAGGATTGGCACTCAAGTCCATGCAAAACCACAACGATGGTGAGAGCGGGAAAATGCATCTCAAAGTAACGAAGATCGTTAGCGCGCAGGGAGTAGTTAAGCGCTACGTCGTTCACGACATCTTAGAGATTAAGTAAATGTCGCTCCCCGAACAGTACTGTGCTCCATTACTCAATGTGTGCCGAACCATGCCAGAGTGGGCTGTTTACTGGCAGGCGGCAGGAGTTATTGCGGCAATTGTGTTTGGAACTGTCGGGCTTTACAAAATCTACCATGAGCTGCGTCGCCTTAACGAGCAGCGAGAAAAAGACGTTACAGACAAGGAAACAGCGGCACGGCTGAAGCGAACAGAATTTTTCTTGTCGCAACACCGTCGTTTGTTTGATGACAAGGACTTGTATGAAGTTCTGTGCCTTATTGACGACGATAAAATTCGTCTGGCAGATGAAGACATGTGGGACAAGAAAAGAAAACTGCTAGTTTTCTTTGAAGAAATCGCCCTTCTTGTCCGTAGCAAGCAAATCGACAAAAATGTAGCTCTCTACATGTTTGGGTACTACTCCTTATGCGCCCGCCACGGAAATAATTTTTCACAGGGGATTGATCCTTCGAGGGAGCATTGGGCGCTGTTCTATGAGTTCTCTGATGAAGCACAGAGATTCTTGGATGAAAATCAAGATGGCCCACCGACGAGCGTATCTCTTTAATCAGCATGTGTATAACTATTCGTTCCAGCGGACCGACAAAAGCTACGCTTTTGCCGTCCGCTGAACTCAAACTACAAGGGCTTGCCTTCGAAAGTCAAACACCGATCCAGCCGTGAAGCATCGCAGCGCGATAGATCACGTGTTCCGAATTGACGAAGCCAGCCACAGCGAGCGGCGAGTGGACGCCTCTCAAGAAGAAACACCAGATAGCTGATTGATTTTCATGATTTTTTAAGGTGGACTATTGCAGGTTCCACCTTCCCACATTCCGCGCGCAAACGCCACGTGTTTCTTCGGAACGGTTTGCGGCGCGGGCGGGCCGATTATTTCGTTAACACGCGCATCCAGCAGACGCGGCGCCCAGAGGGTTGGCCTTGCCAGCGAGGGCCTTCAGCAATTTGGGTCTGCCATCCCTTGCACCTTCGAGCTGGGCGTCGGCGCGAAGCAAACCGTTAACTGCCAGACGTAGCGCGGCGCTTGATTACGGGGCGACGCGCTTGCTTGGTCGCCCGCGGCTCGGCCAGTTGGCCCGTAACGTACTTGTGGAGAACGCTGGCGATAAGCGTTTGGTACGGCATACCCTCTTCAAGTGCCTTGACTTGAATGTCGCTGAGATCGCCGGAGGATAGGCGGATGTTGACTCGGCGGTCCTTAATGGCCGTAGCGCGCGCCGCCGCCTTGAATTTTGCAAGCTCGGCTTTCGTGGCCACGGACTTCAGTTGCCCTTTCTCAAAGGCGGTGAGGATTTCATGTTCGTAGGCGTCAATTTTCGGCATCTGTTTCACCTGGATTCAAATAGTCCTTCGTTGCCTTGCGGCTCGGGATCACGGTCTTGAGGAAAAAATAGTCCTCCTCTTCGACGAACGGCACCAAATAAGCGTAGTTGTCACACGCGACTACGAGAACCCGCTGCCTGGGGTATTTCGCTTGGTTCGGGTGCGCCAGGATGTCCAGCAACCCGCCGGCCTCGATCGAGACAACAATAGTCTCAAACGAAATACCCCATTCTGCTTTGACGGTCTCGTTCTTCTCCGGGTTCCAGCGAAACGGTTTCATGAGGGCAGTCTACGCCGCTGTGTGCCTTTTGTCGCCACACTGGGCCAGTGCAGATTCCAGGGCGCATGTCATCAACGCCCGCCATCACGCGGCAGTCGAATTCCTTTCCCGCTCGTGCTGGCTTGCTGGTGTTCTTCCTGGTCAGGTGTTTTCTTCAGGCTGGGGGCACGAAGGCCTCGCCCTTGCGCAGCACCGCCCAGGCCGTGCGCGTTCTTCGCCGCAATGGCCATCCCGCCTTCCAGTCGCCGCGCCGCTCGGCCAACGCCATGGTCCAGCGGCTGATGGGGTCGGTCTTGCGCTTCGCTGCTGCCGGCACGGCCCACGCGCCCATGACCAGCAGGCTGCGCAGGTCACCGTCGCCCGCCTTGGTGATGCGCCCCAGTCGGGTCTTGCCTCCCGAGCTTTATTGGCCCGGCGCTCAACCCAGCCAGGTGGCGACCTGCCGACCACGTCAGCACGCACAAGGATGCACGGCTGGGAGCCCCACGCCTCGCGGCGTTGCGTCTTCCATGGCCCAGGGCGCCCCTCGGGACATGCGAGTGAGGGCAAGGGCGCAGGGAAGTCCGGTCGGTGGGGGGTGCAACGGCATGTTTCTTGCTTTTCCCAAGGAGTCCTTGGGAAAGCATCAACGTGCAGACCGATTACTTTACGACCGAGTCCTATCCGGTGCAGCAGCGCCCCGGCGCGTGGCGTGAAACCTTGCTGCAGCACTGGCTGCGTCCGGACCTCGCCGGTGGCGGCAGGCCCATGCATGGCACCGTGCTGGCCGGGCGCTCGCCGCAGGGCATCGACATGGCGCGCATCAGCGCATCGCCGCAAACCATCCAGCGTCTCGTCGACCGATCGGACGCGGTGTGGCTGTCGCTGCACATCGCGGGCGAGGCCACCCTGTTCGAGGGCGGGAACGCCGTGCCGGTCGTTCCGGGGGACATCGTCTACAGCACCTCGGCCGCAGGGTTGGGGCTGAACTTCGGCTCCGATTTCCGCCAGTTCGTCGTGCGCATTCCGGGCGAGCCGCTCAAGGCGCGCCTGCCGGGGCCGTTGGCGCTGGCGGCGGGGTGTCTGTCGGGGCGCTCGGGCATCGGGCGTGTTTTTGCCGGAACGCTGGGCGCGCTGGCCGAATCTTTCGACAGCCTGTGCGGCGACCAGATCGCGTCCATCGAACAGACCCTGTCCGAATTCGTGATCACCAGCCTGGCCGAAAGTGGGGTCATCGCGGCGCAGGGTGGCATGCGCGCGTCCCACGGGGCGCTGTTCAATCGCCTGCTGCGCTATATCGATGCCAACCTGAGCGACCCCGACCTGAGCCTGGGCCAGCTGGCCCGGCGCGAGCGGACGTCGGAGCGCACCCTGCAAAAGCTGTTCGAGGCCAGCGGCCAGACTTTCTCGTCCCTTGTGCGGCAAAAGCGGCTGGAGCATTGCCGGGCGGATCTGGCCAACCGGCTCTACAGCCACCTGTCGATCTCCGACATCTGCTTCCGCTGGGGCTTCAACGACGCGGCGCACTTCAGCCGTGCATTCCGCGAGCAATTCCAGGTCTCGCCGCGGCAATATCGCCAGCAGGCGAGCGAGGCCAGCCAGCAGAGCCTGCGCGTCGTGGCGCATCGGGGTTGGCCGGCGGGTTACCGGGAAGACGCGCCGCCGATGGTCGGCGATCCGCCGGCGCCTGACCCCATCCCCAATGCCGGGCCGGCGGCGACCCCCGGCGTGGGGCAGCACCATCATCTGTGTGCCAGCGACCAGACCATCCATTGGGGCTATTTCAGCCAGTCGCTGGCGCCGGTGCTGCATGTGCATTCGGGCGATCTCGTCACCATCGAAACGCTGACGCAGCACGCCTACGACGACCACGAGCGCATGATCAAGGGCGACTCGGGCGCGGAAAGCGTGTTCCATTGGACGCCGGAGCGCAAGAACGTCGACCGGCGCGGGGCCGGCCCGGCCGATGCGTCGATCTACGGGCGCGGCAGCGGTGAGGGCTTTGGCGTGCATATCTGCACCGGCCCGATCTACGTCCACGATGCGCGCCCTGGCGACGTGCTCGAGGTGCGCATCATCGACGTCCTGCCGCGGCTTTCGGCGAACGCGAAGTTCGAGGGCCGCGTGTTCGGCAGCAACGCCGCCACGTGGTGGGGCTTTCATTACAACGAGCTGCTCACCGAGCCCAAGCCGCGCGAAGTCGTCACGATTTACGAGATCGACTGCAGCCAGGGCCACGGCGCATGCGCGCACGCGGTCTACAACTACCGCTGGACGCCGCAGCGCGACCCCAGCGGCGTGGTGCATCCCACCATCGACTATCCGGGCATACCGGTCGACCGCGGCAGCATCGTCGAGAACCACCACGTGCTGAAGAATGTGAAGATCCCGGTGCGTCCGCATTTCGGCGTCATCGCCGTAGCGCCGCGCGAGACCGGCATGGTCGACTCGATCCCGCCGGCGTATTTCGGCGGCAATATCGACAACTGGCGGGTGGGCAAGGGGGCGAGCGTCTATCTGCCGGTCGGCGTCGAGGGCGCCTTGCTGTCGGTGGGCGACCCGCATGCGTCCCAGGGCGACTCGGAACTCTGCGGCACCGCCATCGAATGTTCGTTGACGGGCGTGTTCCAGATCGTGCTGCACAAGGCCGAGACCCTGGGCAACGAGCCCTATGCCGACATCGACTACCCGCTGCTGGAAACGGCGGACGAATGGGTCCTGCACGGCTTCAGCCACCCGGACTATTTCACCGAGTTCGGCGACAAGGCCTGCAGCGCGATTTACGAGAAATCGTCGCTCGACCAGGCCATGCGCGACGCCTTCCGCAAGACGCGGCGCTTTCTGATGACCTCGCAAGGCCTGAGCGAGGACGAGGCCATTTCGCTGATGTCGGTTGGCGTGGATTTCGGCATCACCCAGGTGGTCGACGGCAACGTCGGCGTCCATGCCATCGTTCGCAAGGCGCTGTTCCAAGGAGGGATTCCACGGAATTGAGGCCGCGTGTGTTGAGGCCGCAGGTGCGGGCTTGCCGGTGGGTTTTCGCTCAGACCCCGCAAGCCGCGCCATCGCTGCGCGGATCCGCGGCGCCTTCGATGCGCCCGTCGGGGTGGCGCACCAGGGCGCCGGCGTGGCCCATGGTGTCGCTGAAGGCATGGTCGAGCACCTCGACGTCGTGGCCGGCGTCGCGCAGGGCCTGCACCAGCGCGGGGTCGAAGCGGTTCTCCAGTTTCAGGTTCGTGCTGGCGTCGCCCCAGGTGCGGCCGAGCAGCCAGCGCGGCGCGCTGATGGCCTGCTGCAGGGTCTGACCGTAGCGCGCATAGCGCGTGAACACGGCGGCCTGGGTTTGCGGCTGGCCTTCGCCGCCCATGGTGCCGTAGGGCATGACGCGGCCGTCGTCGAACAGGGCCAGGGCGGGGTTCAGCGTGTGGAAGGGCTTGCGCCCGGGTTCGAGGGCGTTGAGGTTGGCCGGGTCGAGTGAGAAGCTGATGCCGCGGTTCTGCCAGGTGATGCCGGTGTCGCGCAGCACGACGCCGGAGCCGAATTCCCAGTAGATGCTCTGGATGAAACTCACGGCGCGGCCTTCGCGGTCGATGGCGCCCATCCAGATGGTGTCGCCGGGCGCGGCGGGCTCGGGCCAGGGCAGGGCGGTGCGCATGTCGATGTCGGCGGCGAGCGCATCGAGCGCGGCATCGCCGAGGTGGCTGGCCGGATCGCCGGGCACGCGGCGCGGATCGGTGACCACCTTGTTGCGCACGCGGAAGGCGCGCTTGGTGGCCTCGATCAGCCCGTGCAGGTGCGCGAAGCTTTCGCCTTCGGCCACGCCGAGGCGCTCGTAGAGGCCGAGGATCATGAGCGACGCCAGCCCTTGCGTCGATGGGGGCAGGTTGTAGACGGTGGCGTCGCGCAGGCGCACGGACAATGGCGTGACCACCTGCGCCGTGTAGGCCGCGAGGTCTGCGGTGCGCACGGGGCTGCCGATGCGTTCGAGTTCGGCGCCGATGCGGTGGCTGAGTTCGCCGCGGTAGAAGCCATCGAGGCCTTGCGCGGCGAGCGTGCGCAGGGTTTCGGCCAGCGCCGGTTGGCGCAGGATATGCCCGGGCTTGGGGGGCTCGCCGTGGACGAGGAAAGCATCGGCGAAGCCGGGCGCATGCTTCAGCCCGTCGAGCTTCTGCCGGGTCAGTTCGGCCTGGCTGGTTGTGACGACCACGCCGTCGCGGGCATGGCGGATGGCGTCGCGCAGCAGACGCTCCAGTGGCAGCGGCTTGCTGCTCCAGGTGCCGGCGACGCCGAGGGCCTTGACCCAGCCGCCAATGGTGCCGGCAACCGTCAATGCGGCTTGCGCACCCCGCGCGGGAATGGCGTCGAGCCCGGCGTAGCGTTGTGGCGTGGCGAGAGCGGCGGCGAAGCCGCTGGCGTCGATGGCGATGGGCGTCTGGCCGGGCGTGTGGATGAGCCAGAAGCCGTCGCCGCCGATGGAGGTCATGTGGGGGTAGACCACGGCGATGGCGGCGGCCGCCGCGACCATGGCCTCGACGGCGTTGCCACCATCGCGCAGGACGTCCCGCCCGGCTTGTGCCGCGAGGTGGTGCGGGGCGACGACCATGCCGCCCAGGGCGTTCGGAGTGTTCAGCATGCGTATGGTCGTTCGAGGTTGCGGTGCGCCGGATGAGCGCGCCATGAAGGGGGACTCGGCGTCAGCGCGCGAGGCCGGCGCCTTGGGTCCTGGAGACGCGGTACTGGGTCGCCAAGGCGCCGGAGACCGCCAGCAGCGGAATGCTCGTCGCCGCATCGAAGCCCTGCCAGAGCAGGGCCGCGGTGAGCGCGGCGCCGCTGGCGTAGATGGCGAACGCCAGCGACTGGCGCTTGGCGTTGAAGATGGAGATGTTGCCGCCGCGCACGCTGGCGTGCATCAGGGTCATGACGATGCTGGTCAGGGTGCTGGTGAAGACCACGGTGGGAATGCCGTCGAGGTTGA
>JAJXUC010000143.1 GCA_021783435.1 Pseudomonadota bacterium
CGTCTGCCGCTTCTTGCTCGCGTACTCGTATTCGGAAAAGCTCGTCTGCATCGTCGTTCCTTGCGCCCTCCGGCGCTCAGGACCATTGTTCCAGTTCACCCTCCGCTCGGCCAGCGCTCAACGCCGGCCGCGCGGAATTGATCAGTGTTTCCTTAGTCGCGCATATGTTCCTTAAAATAAGCGCGAGTGCCGAGCGTTGTGATGATAAGGGTTGGCATAAAAAATATTAGCCAAAATATGCGCGTGCGCCATGCATCGCCAAATTCGCCCTGCTTGATCAAAAAGGCGATCGTAATGCAAAAGCTAATTATGGACGCGACCCATGCGCGCTGCCACTTGGGTAACAATTTCACCGTGAATTGTGTGAGGTTGATGGGCGTATTGCGACGGGCCTTATGTTAAATGCCACATGTCTCCGCTTGGTTGCCTCTCGCTAGGCGATAGTTGCCCTTGGACATAAACGCAAGATCACGGTCTTTGTTGTGGTCGCCACACATTGGTGCGATGAAACTTAGACCTTCCCAATCCTTCACCCTAGTGAACTCGACATGCGCGCCATCGGTTGCCTGATTTGGGCACCCACTGACGATACAGAGTGGCACATCGCGCTGGTCGGCATATTTTTTCCAATGAGCAATCCAACTGCCGCAACTGCATGTGCGGCCGCTGGTTGCAGGTTCATTTTTTAAAGTGTTGCCGTCGGTGTGCGTTGTTACGTAAGCATTCATAATGGGCGTGACTCCTTATCTATCCATCGGCCAGCGCACGTGCGCTTATTACTAATTAATGGAATATTCGGAAAAACACAACCAACATCGGCGCTGCAAAGTGCAAACCACCACGAGTGCCGCGGCTAGCGTAGCGCTTTAGGCCCGAATTCGGAAGCGCCATGCGGTAAAAGCATCGCCGATAGACGGTGAATGCCTTGTCTCACCGTCGCTTGGCGCTGGCCTTGATGGCACGGTCGCGCTGCTGCTCGAAACCGCAGTCGCGGATTTCGCCCAGGCGTTTGGAGAACGCAGCGCTGGCCAGCGCGTTGCGCGCTTCGCCCTTGTTCAGTCCGACATGCACGCGGCGGCGCAATTCCACGCCTTGCAGCCAGTCCAGGATGAAAAGCGCGCGCTCCGATGATGGCAGCCGCCATGACGTGGGTCAATCGGACGCAATCGGGGGCGGCGTAAAGTGATCGTTTTTGTGGCCAGCGCAGAGGATGGTGATGGTTCAGAAGAGAGTTGCCACGCCAGCGAAGAACGCTTCAAGCAGCGCGATTGTGATTGAGGCAAGGAAGTTGTTGAGCGCGGACGAGCTGAATTGGACATCCTTCCAAGATGCGATATGTTGCATGTTGCCCAACAAAGCCGCATCGGATTTGTTGGGTCATGGTCGCGCGCACTATTTTTCGGCCGGCTCGAAAGAGTGGCGGGAAGCGTTGCGGGCGCGCGAACGTGGCCGCCGATATGTCTACGGCGGCAAGGTGCTTGGCTTGGTGTAGGCAGGGGATCGGCGCTGCGCTGACAGCTGCGGGTGCGGTTGAGGGCTGTTACGGCGGTCATTCCGCCTTCGCGCTCGAGTCGTGTGCCAACGGAACCTCGACATGAAACCGCCGATTGAGACCCCGATGGCAAAGACGAGCCTGTCGCTGCGCGGACTGCATTGGTTCATGGCACTGGCCATCGCAGCTGCATGGACGTTGATCTACGCCAATGACGAGTACGTCGGCCACTTCTCGCTGCAGAAGATTCTGACCAACGCACACATCTTTGCGGGGCTCCTGGTCTTGGTGCTGGTCCCGCTGCGCCTGGTGGTGCGCTGGGTTCGCCCGCTGCCGCCGATCGCGCCGGCCCTGCCGCGCTGGCAGATGCACCTGCAAATCCTGGTGCAGATCATTCTGTACGGGCTGATGTTGGTTACGCCGATTCTCGGGTTGCTCGTCGCGCAGAGCTCGGGCAGGGTGATCGGGATCTTCGGCATGGTGTTGCCTGCTCTGATCGGGCGCGACATCGCCTTGTCCCATGCGATCGAGGCTGTCCACGAAAACCTGGCACTGGCGCTGCTGTATCTGGTGTCCGCTCACGTCGCGGCGGCCATCCTGCATCATCTGGCCCGACGGGACAACACGCTCAGGCGGATGATCTGAACACCCGGGACGCGCTGGCCGGCCCATGCGGCAACGGACCACGGACATCGGCAATGCCGCCGGCACGGCCGGGTTCCACGACGGCACTTAGTTGATCAAGAGTCGATCGTTTGAGTTCGTCGCCTCGAACTTCTGTGTGTTACGTTTTCGCACATAAGCTGCGTTTTGCTTCGTGTTGCCTCGCAGCGGAGGTGGTGAACTTGCGACAGGAAGAGCGGCGTCGAGTGGTGATGGCACTGCATAAGCGAGCCTGCACCGTGCTGCAGTGCAGTGCACTGGAGCTTCGCGTCAATATGAACTCTGAAGACTTGGTTGAGTTGCGGCTGAGGCGCGCGTTTGCGGCGCGCGGACCTTTGAATGCCACTCTGGTTGGAACGGTCGAACAGATCGATCTGTGGTTGAGCCACAAGGCGCTTGAGTTCGGGGGCGTGACGCGTGGAGAGCTTGACGGCTGAGCGCGCGTGGTGGACGTTTGCTGGGGCGCGCGCGGCGCGGCAGAGTCGCATTCGTCCGGGGGTTGTGGTTTCATACCACACATGATAAAGGACGTTATCATGCACGAAAGCGCCTGGAGGCGGGCGAGTCGGCGAGGGGCGTGGATGGGTGAAAGCGTGGTGGTGCCGGGGGCTTCGACCGAGATCGAGGCGCAGGCCGCGGCGCGCGTGCCGCGGGTGTTCGCGGGGGATGCTGGCGTCGTGCGGCGCACGCTGGAATTCTTCGCGGTCAGCATCCGCAACCCCAACACCCGCAAGGCCTATGCGCGTGCTGCGGTGGAGTTCTCGGCCTGGTGCGAGGCGCGCGGCGTGCGCGATGTGCGCCAGGTGCAGCCCATCCATGTGGCGGCCTACATCGAGGGCCTGCAGATTGCGGCGCCCTCGGTGAAACAGCGCCTGGCGGCGCTGCGCATGCTCTTTGATTGGCTGGTGATCGGCCAGGTCATGCCAGTGAATCCGGCGGGCTCCGTGCGGGGCCCCAGGCACTCGGTGAAGAAGGGCAAGACGCCCGTGCTTGCGGCCGACGAGGCGCGGCAGCTGCTGGACGCCATCGACGTGTCCACGCCGATCGGCCTGCGCGACCGCGCGCTGATCGGCTTGATGGTCTACACCTTTGCGCGCGTGGGCGCGGCAATCCAGATGCGCCTCGAGGACGTCTACATTCAGGGGCGGCGGACCTGGGTGCGGCTGCACGAGAAAGGCGGCAAGGAGCACGAGATGCCCTGCCACCACAACCTCGAGGCCTGGCTGCATGCGTACATCGAGGGCGCCGGCATCGTGGGCGACAAGACCCCTTTGTTCCGCTCGGCCCTCGGGCGAACGACCGAGCTGAGCGAGCGCGCGATGAGCCAGTCGGATGTGTACCGCATGATCCGCAGGCGAGCCGAGCGCGCCGGGATCAAGACCAGGATCGGCTGCCACAGCTTCCGCGCGACCGGGATCACCGAGTACCTGCGCAATGGCGGGCGCCTGGAGATCGCGCAGCAGATGGCCAACCACGAGTCGGCGCGCACCACCGGGCTCTACGACCGGCGCGGCGACCAGGTCAGCCTGGATGAGGTCGAGCGGATCCTGATCTGAGCGAACAACTTGGGCTGCTTCGCGGGTCTGATGTTGAGGGCCGCTACTCTCCTAATCCAGCTAACGCATTGACCTATACCCGATGTCTGCTCTGACCAAGATCCTCGCCGAGCTTCGTGCCCAGTCCATCGACGAACTGCACAAGGGCAAGCTCTTTGAGCGGCTGATCGCCAAGTACCTCAAGACCGATCCTGCCTACGCCAACAAGCTCGCCCATGTCTGGTCTTGGGCCGAGTGGCCGCATCGGCCTGCGGACTGGAAGGCAGACAACACGGGCATCGACCTGGTCGCGCAGACCCATGAGGGCGAGTTCTGGGCGATCCAGTGCAAGTTCTACGACGACGAATCTGCGCTCAAGAAGGAGCACATCTCTTCGTTCTTGGCTGACAGCCAGAAGGTATTCGAGGACGAAGGAAAGGAGAAAACCTTCGCCTTCAGGCTGTTCGTCAGTACGACCGCCAAGCTGGGCAAGGGGGCCGAAGACGTCATCCTCGACCAGCCCAACTTCGGCATTCTGTACCTCGAGGACCTGGATGAGGCGCCCGTCGACTGGGAGGCCGTCAGCATCCTCCACCCGGAGCAGATGCCCGGGCGCAAGAAGAAGGATCTTCGCAAACACCAGGAAGAGGCCATCGCGGCCGCTACGGAGGGCTTCGCCGAGCACGACCGCGGCAAAGTCATCATGGCCTGCGGCACGGGCAAGACCTTCATGTCTTTGCGCCTGGTGGAGCAGATGACCGGCCAGGCCGGCCTGGTGCTCTTCCTCGCGCCCTCGATCACCCTGGTCTCCCAGACCCTACGCGAATGGGCGTCCGAGGCCATGGATCGCTTCGACGCGTTCGTGGTGTGTTCGGACAGCAAGGTGGGCCGCGAGGAAGAGGACATCCGAACCGCAGAGCTCGCCTATCCGGCGACCACCGATCCGGCAAAGCTCGCACGCGCCTTGGCGTTCACTCGTGCGGATCCACGCCGCCGAATCGTCTTCTCGACCTACCAGTCCATCCAGACGGTGATCGACGCGCAGCGTCTGGGAGCACTGCCGTCGTTCGACCTGGTCATCTGCGACGAGGCCCATCGCACGACGGGCATCACGCTCGAGGACGAGCGCATCAAGGGCGAGGACTCCGAGTTCGTCAAGGTCCACGAGAACCACCTGCTGCGCGCGTCCAAGCGGCTCTACATGACCGCCACGCCGCGTATCTTCACCGACGCGAGCAAGACCAAGGCTGCCGACAAGAAGGCGACCCTGTACTCGATGGATGACGAATCCAAGTTCGGGCCCGAGTTCCACCGCCTGAGCTTCGGCCAGGCGGTCTCCCGGGGGCTGCTCTCGGAGTACAAGGTGCTGATCGTCGCGGTCGACGAAGACCGCATGGCCACGCTGACCAATCTCTACAACGAGCAGCGAGCCTTCCAGGTCGATGAGACCAAGGCCATCGACATCAAGTTGGCCACCAAGATCATCGGGTCGTGGAAGGGGCTGTCCAAGCAGGGCCTTCTCGTCGTCGACGAGGAGGGCAACAACGAGGCCTTGACCGAGGACACCGCGCCCATGCGGCGCGCCGTGGCCTTCTCGCGCTCGATCCAGGCCTCGCAGACGATGACCGAGATCTTCACCGACCTGGTCTCGATCTACCGGCGTGAGGACCATGATGGCGACGTCGCCATGGTCGACTGCGACCTGCATCACGTCGACGGCGGCATGAACATGGCCCGCCGCAAGGACGAGCTCGACTGGTTGAAGGCTCACGTCGGCGAGGGTGAGTGCCGCATCCTGTCCAACGCACGGTGCCTGTCCGAAGGCGTGGATGTGCCAGCCCTCGATGCGGTGGTGTTCTTCGACACGCGCGAGTCGATGGTCGACATCGTCCAGTCGGTCGGGCGCGTCATGCGCAAGGTGGATGGCAAGAACTACGGCTACATCATCCTGCCGGTGGGCATGCCGCTCTCAAGCATCAAGGACTACAACAGCTACATCGACAGCGACCCGCAGTTCAAGGGGATCTGGAAGGTCATCAAGGCGCTGCGCGCGCACGACGAGCGCTTGGTCGACGAGGCTGAGTTCCGCCGCAAGATCAAGGTCATCAGTGATCCAGCCAAGAAGCGTGACGGCGACAAGCGCAAGCTCGGCGAGATCCAGGGCGGATTCGACTTTCCGCTGGTCCCCATCGACGGCATCAACGAGGCGGTCTACGCCGCCATCCCGAAGAAGCTGGGCGACCGCGAATACTGGAGCGAATGGGCTAAGAGCGTCGCGGCGATCGCCGAGCGGGTCAAGGCGCGGATCGAATCGCTGCGCCAGAAACGTGAGGGCGAGCGCGCCTTCAACGCCTACATCAAGGGGCTGCGCAAAAACATCAACCCGAGCATCGGCGAGGAAGAGGCGACCGACATGCTCGCGCAGCACGTCATCACCCGGCCGGTGTTTGATGCGCTGTTCGAGGGGCATGCCTTCACCCGCGAGAACCCCATCTCGCAAGCCATGCAGCGCATCATCGACGTGTTGGACAAGCACGAGGTCGATTCCGAGGTCGAGGGGCTGGAGCGCTTCTACGACAACGTGCGCGAGCGCGTGTCGCTGGCCAAGAGCGACAAGTCGCGGCAGGACGTCATCAAGAGCCTCTACGACACGTTTTTCAACAACGCCTTCCCCAAGATGGCCGAGCGCCTGGGGATCGTCTACACGCCGGTCGCGGTCGTGGATTTCATCGTCCACAGTGTCGACGATGTTCTGCGCCGGCACTTTCAGTCGAGTGTGTCGAGCCAGGGCGTGCAGATCATCGACCCGTTCACGGGGACCGCAACCTTCCTGGTTCGCCTCCTGCAATCCAACCTGATCCGACCGGAGGATCTGCTGCACAAGTACCAGCACGAGCTGCACGCCAACGAGATCGTGCTGCTGGCCTACTACATCGCCGCGGTAAACATCGAGAGCGCCTTCCACGCCCGGGCCGGGGAGTACAAGCCCTTCGAGGGCATTGTGCTGACCGACACCTTCCAGATGTACGAGGCCGATCAGGCCGACACGGAAGGCAACTTTTCGAGGGAGAACACCGACCGCGTCGAGCGGCAAAAGCGCCAGCCGATTCGGGTCGTCATGGGCAACCCGCCCTACTCGGTAGGGCAGGATAACGTCAACGATAACAACCAAAACCAGAAGTATCCCAAGCTCGACGGACGCATCCAGGCCACTTACGCGGTGCAGTCCACGGCGACCAACAAGAACAGCCTCTACGCATCGGAAATCAAGGCGCTGCGATGGGCCTCCGATCGCATCGGTGAGGAAGGGGTGGTTGCGTTCGTCACCAACGGCTCGTTCATCGACGGCAACACGGCGGATGGCCTGCGCAAGTGCATGACGCAGGAGTTCAGCCACCTGTACGTGTTCAACCTGCGGGGTGCTGCGCGCACGCAAGGTGAGCAGCGTCGCAAGGAGAAGGGCAACGTCTTCGGTGAAGGCTCGCGCAACACCGTGGCAATCATCCTGATGGTCAAGGATCCGGCGCACCAGGGCGCGTGCGAGCTGCGCTACCACGACATCGGGGACTACCTCGACCGCGAGGAAAAGCTCGCTGTGATTGCGGGCCTCGGGTCGGTTGATGCGCTGGACAAGGGAGTTGACCTCGGCGATGGGCATGGAGTCCGGCGCTGGACACTCGCCAAGCCCAACGAGGCCGGCGACTGGATCAACCAGCGTGACCCGGAATTCGGGGGGTTCGTGGCGTTGAACGATGACGCGAATGCGATTTTTTGCACTCGATCGAATGGCGTGCAGGCAAACCGAGACGACTGGGTCTACAACTTCAGTCGGGATGCTGTCGAAGCGAACATGAGGCGCATGATCGATTTCTACAACAGCCAAGTCGCAGCGTTTGGTGAACGGTGTCGATCCGCTGGTAAAGACGCTGAGAAGACAGCCCAGCGTTTGATCGACACAGACCCAAGAAGGATCAAGTGGACGCGCGGTTTGATCGGGCACTTGTCGCGCAGCCGTGCCGCCCAGTTCCGCGACGAAAAAATAGGCGTTGGTCTCTATCGTCCATTCTGCAAGTCATGGTTGTATTACGACCGGCAGTTCAATGAGTATTTCAAGGAAAAGATCTACCCTTCCACGCAACACCCAAACTTGGCGATCGCAGTGACGGGGGCTGGAGTCAGCAAGGAATTTTCCTGCGTGATCGTAGATGCTGTGCCTGACGTGCAGTTGCTCGCAAACGGCCAATGCTTCCCTCTCTACGTTTACGAGAAGGCATCGGACGCCAAGCCTTCTGGCGGTCTGTTCGCGGGGGGAGTCGCCCAACCAGACGCCGATGGCTACGTGCGCCGCGATGCCATCACGGACACCGCCTTGGCCGCCTTCCAGGCAGCCTGTGGCGACGCAAGCATCACCAAGGAGGATCTGTTCTTCCATGTCTACGGCGTGTTGCATGCGCCGGACTACAGGAAAAAGTTCGCCGCGGATCTCAGGAAGATGCTGCCGCGCATCCCGCGCCCGGCGAGCGCTGAAGCCTTCTGGTCCTTCAGCCGGGCCGGCCGGGAGTTGGCCGAGCTGCATCTGAACTACGAGACGATCGAGCCGTACCCGCTGCAGGAGGCGCTGCACTCGACGATCGAGGACTGGCGGGTGACGAAGATGCGCTACCCGAGCAAGGCCGACAAGACGGCGATCATCTACAACGCGCACCTGACCCTCAAGGGCATCCCGCCCGAGGCGCTGGAGTACGTCGTCAACGGCAAGCCGGCCATCGAGTGGGTGATGGAGCGCTACCAGGTCACGACCGACAAGGACAGCGGAATCTACAACGACCCGAACTTCTGGGCCGAAGAACACGGCCAGCCCCGCTACATCGTCGACCTGGTCAAACGGGTTGTCCGGGTCAGCGTCGAGACGGTGCGGATCGTGAAGGGATTGCCGAGGTTGGGTGAGGCAGCCGCAAGGTGACGAACCGGCAGCAGCCCAAGTTGGCGCGAGCCAATTTTGCACTCTGCTGTGCTCCATGATGTAGCCCATCATGGGGGTAAGCCTTCCCCAAAGGCTTCGCGAAGGCACCGTGCACCACCCCCGGAAAGAGGACTGGTGCGCGGCGCACTACCCCTGTCTCAGCACATTTTTTCATATGAAGCTATGATGATCGCGTCATAGGAGTCAATGATGCTCATCGTGGCGTTAATGAATGAGAAGGGCGGGTCAGGAAAGTCAACGCTAGCGATCAACATCGCAACGGCTTTGCATCGGCGCGGCCGGCGTATTGTCCTAGTTGACGGTGATCCGCAGGGAACAGCCCGCGACTGGCGTGCAGCGTCTCCGGCCGGGGCCGACTTGCCGCCGGTCGTCGCTCTGGATCGGCCGCAGATGCTCGCATCGTTGCCAACCCTGGCCGCCGATGTGGTGATCATCGATACCCCAGCCAAGGCCGAGTCAATGGCCGCCGCTGTGGTCCGCGTCGCGCATGTTGCGCTGGTTGTGATCCAGCCTAGTGGCGCCGATGTCTGGGCCAGTGCAGCAACGGTAAAGCTTATCCAGTCCAAGCTCGACGTAGGCGGCTCGATTCAGGCCGCTTTTTTGGTCAATCGCGCAAGCAGCGCAACGAAGCTCTCGAAGTTGATCTCGGCAGGTGACTGGAACGAGTATGGATTCGACCAACTCGACAACGTGATCAGCAATCGTGTGGCCTTTGCTCAGGCACTCACCGACGGCGTGAGTGTCTATGACCTCGGCGACAGCCAGGCAAAAGCTGAGGTTGACTTTGTTGTAGACGAACTGGAGGCCGCATCATGGCTCTGAAAAGCAAACCCCTTGAAGCTGTCCGAGCAGACGTTCCCGTGCGACAGGTGCAGGTGCCCGACATGGTGCGAGTGAACTTCCTGGTGCCCGCGGCGACGCGGAAGGCTTGGAAGCAGGAGGCGCTCGACCGAGGCGTGACAGTCACTGAGCTGGTCACGCGCGCAATGCATGACTACATGTCGAAAGATTGATGATCATTGCTTTCTATGAAGCGATGATCATCTGGCACAAAAGATTCCCTTGACGGAATCATTAGGACGCTACATCATTCCTTCCATGGCATGGGAAGTAGAGTACACCGACGAATTTGAGGACTGGTGGGGATCGCTCGATGAAGACGAGCAGGCCTCGGTCGACGCGTCGGTT
>JAJXUC010000144.1 GCA_021783435.1 Pseudomonadota bacterium
GCACGCGTCAAGGCGCCTTGCTGCGTGAAGGCATCCGCGTGGTGCTGGCGGGTCAGCCGAACGTGGGCAAGAGTTCCTTGCTCAATGCCTTGGCAGGCGCTGAGCTGGCGATTGTTACGGATGTTCCGGGCACCACGCGGGATCGCGTCAGCCAAGCCATCCAAATCGCCGGGGTGCCCTTGCACATCGTCGACACGGCCGGCTTGCGCGAGACGAGCGACACGGTGGAGAGCATCGGCGTGGCGCGCAGCTGGGACGCCATCGCCGATGCCGATGCAGTGCTGTTCCTGCACGACCTGACGCGCTTGGAGAGTCCCGACTATGCGCAAGCCGAGGCACGGATCGCGCAGGCCATCGCGGGACATGCGCCGCGAGGCGCCACCCTGCTTCATGCGTGGAACAAGTCGGATGCGCTTGAGGACGCTGAGGCCAGAGAGCGTTCCCGTGACTTTGCCGCCGCCCAAGGGTGGGTTCATGCCGCGCAACCGGGCTTGCTGCTGTCGGCGCGCAGCCAGGCCGGGCTGGACGATCTTCGCCAGGCACTCTTGGCCGCTTGTGGCTGGCAAGCGCTTCCCGAGGGCGTTTTTCTCGCCCGCACGCGGCATGTGCAGGCGCTGGCCGGATGTGTCGAGCATTTGCGAATGGCCCGGACGCTGCTTGGCGCGCTCTGCCCAGCGCTCGACCTGTTGGCCGAGGAGTTGCGCCTTGCGCATCAGGATCTGATGGCGATCACCGGCGAAGTGACCGCCGATGCGCTGCTTGGCGACATTTTTGGCCGCTTCTGTATCGGCAAGTAAGACCTTGGAATTTGTGGGTTTTGGTGCGCTCTAATCGTCATTTGGGCCTTCGTCAAAAGGCAATTCTTCCCGAGGTGGGAGACAGCGATGGGTGAATTCAGTATTTGGCATTGGTTGATCGTTCTGGTGATCGTGGCGATGGTTTTCGGCACGAAAAAACTCAAGAACATCGGGGCGGATCTGGGCCAGGCGGTGAAAGGCTTCAAGGACGGTATGCGTGACGCTGACCTTGCGGCAGATCCGCCCAAGGAAACGATGGAGCTGCCGCGTCAACGGCTCGTCCATGAGGGCGACGGCAACGCGAGCCGCGATCCCCAGGCGCCGGCATGAACGCGCCGCGCTAGGACGGATCGTGCCGGTGGTTTGGCGTTGCCGTCCGGGGACCGACTCAGCGCAGGCGTTCGGCGGCTTTGGGGTTGATCAGCCCGTCGGTATGTCCGTCGGCAAAATGCTTGATCGCATCGAACGCCTGACCGAACAGGTATTCGTAGTTTTCCAGTTCCACGTAGCCCACGTGCGGGGTGCAGATGGCGTTTTCAAGGCGCAGCAGGGGATTGCCGCGCATGATGGGTTCGGCCTCGAAGACGTCCACCGCCGCCATGCCGGGGCGGCCACGGTTCAGTGCCGTGACCAAGGTATCGGGCGCGATCAGCTCGGCGCGCGCGGTATTCACCAGCACGGCCTGAGGCTTCATCAGCGTGAGGTCCGCGAGGGTGATGAGGCCGCGGGTGTCTTCGTTGAGGCGCAGGTGCAAGCTGAGCACATCGCTCTGGGTAAAGAGCGCTTCGCGGCTCTCGGCGATGTCCATGCCGTCCTCGGCCGCAGCCCGGCGCGAGGTCTCGCGTCCCCAGATCATCACGCGCATGCCGAACGCCTGGCCATAACGCCCCACGATACGGCCGATACGGCCGTATCCCCAAATCCCCAGGGTCTTGCCGGCCAAGCGTTGTCCGAGACCGAAATTCACCGGCATGGACAGTGACTTCAAGCCCGGCTGTTGCCATGCCCCCTGTTTGAGGCTGGCGACGTATTGGGGAATACGGCGCATGGCGGCCATGATCAGCGCCCAGGTGAACTCCGCGGCCGGGGCGGGATCTCCGCTGCCTTCGATGACGCCGATGCCAAGCTTTGTGCAAGCCTCGACATCCAGATGGGGGCCCGCGCGGCCGGTCTGCACGACCAATTTCAGTTTTGGGCACTTGTCCAGAACCGCGCGGTTGAGGGCCGTGCGCTCGCGATTGAGCACCACAACCTGTGCATCGCGCAGACGAACAGCAAGCTGGCCGGCGCCCTTGACGTTGTTATTGAAGACCTTGACGTCGTGGCCGGCTAGATTGGTGAAACAGGCCAGCTTGCGCACGGCGTCCTGATAGTCGTCCAGGATCACGATGTTCATGGCGCAACTGTAGCGCGGTACGTGGTCCGGTGGTGGAATCGGGGTCGATGATGGAAGAAGCGATGCGCAACCCCATAAGCCCTGACAGGTTTTTCCCGAGTTTTGCTGCACTGCAGCTTGAATGTTGAGACCCCCAGGGAATATAAGTACAAAACGATATTGCAGCACCCGCTGCACAGATTCCCAAGACCATCGAGGCCAACATGGACGTCCAAGGCAAACGCAACATTCCACTTACACCGGCCCAAACTTGGGAAGCGCTCAATGCAACGCAGATGCTGAAAGCTTGCATTCCTGGGTGCGAGTCCGTGACGCAAACCGGCGAGGGGCAGTTCGAGGTCGTGCAGGTTCTCGATATCGCCGGCTACAAAACGCGCTTTTCGAGCACGCTGACGCTGGAGGATGTGAACCCGCCGCACAGCTATGTGCTGCGCTTCGAGGGCAACGGGGGCAACGCCGGGTTTGGCATCGGGCGGGCGCTCATCGCCCTGCAGCCCAATGATGGCGGCACGCAGATGAACTATCAGGCGAGTGCCGAGGTTGGCGGAGCGATTGCGCAGATGGGCCAGGGCGCGGTGGATCTTGCCGTCAAGGGCCTGATCGAGGATTTTTTCAACCGCTTTGAGCGCAATGTGCGCGGGGAGGCGGGCGCGCAGGCACCGGGCAGCGTGGTCGAACGTCTGTGGTTCATGATGCCGCCATGGGCGTGGGCGATTTCAACCCTTGTCGCCGTTTTCATCATTTACTGGGGCTTGCACGGGACTTGGTAAGCGCCGTTTGATGGGCCTACGACGCGCCGGTGATTCCTGCACCGGCAGCGTTGGTGGCGTCGCGTCAGTCGGCCAACTCGCTGCACAACGCCTGCACCACGGTCAGCACCTGGGGTGTCTTGATGCGGTAGAGCATGAAGCGGCCGCGTCGTTCCGCCGCAACGATGTTTTCGGTGCGCAGGCGCGAGAGTTGTTGCGATAGCGCTGCTTGGCGCATTCCTACTTCCCGCTCCAGGTCGCGCACGCACATTTCTCCTTCCACCAGCAGGCACAGAATGGCCAGCCGCTCACGGTGCGCCATGGCCTTGAGTACCCGCACGGCCGTGGCGCCGGCATCTCCCCGCAATCTCTCGGCTCGGTGTGTGCCGGGGGACGACAGGTTGAGAACGGGTACGACGGATGTGGCTGCAGTTTCCATGCGGCCTAGTCTATGGATTCGGCAAGCCAATGTTTTGATGCAGCACAAAGCTCATGCCTGACCATGCCATGATCCATGCTTGACGCATGATGTTTCGCATTTCGCCGGATCGATGGCTGGGTCCCCGGCGGGGCCATCATCTGCGCGCCCGTCTGCAGTGCTGGGCTTGCGCTGCTAGAGTGGACGGTGCAATCCACGTCGTATGTCCAGCCCACCAAACACCGCGTCCCCTCCGCCCTTGCGCCTTTCGTTGTCCATGTGGACGCTCGCGGCGGCGGCTTATATGGCAGGGTTTTTCCTGCGTGTGACGCCGGGGGTGCTCAATGCGCCTTTGATGCGTGATTTCCACCTCAACGCGGCCCAATTGGGCAATCTTGCCTCGTTTTATTTCTATTTTTACGCCGCGTCCCAGATTCCAACCGGGGTTGCAAACGATCGCTGGGGGCCGAAGAAGCTCATCGTGTTCGGCACCTTCCTGACCGCTATGGGGACGCTTTTGTTCGCCATGGCGCCCACCTACACGGTGGCGTTGTTGGCGCGCGGCATGATCGGCCTGGGGCATGGGGTGGCCTGGGTTTCGCTGCTGGAAATCGCGGCACGCTGGTTTGCGCCGCGCGTGTTCGGCACTATGTCTGGTTTGTCGTTGGGGGCCGGCACCTTGGGTGCCGTGCTTGCGCAGGCGCCGCTGTTGGCGATGAGCCGCTGGTGGGGTTGGCGCGCATCCCTCGCCGGCGTGGGGCTGGTGTGTCTCCTTCTGGCGCTGCTGGCTTGGCGTGTGATCCGCAACTCTCCGCATGAGCTTGGGTTTCGCGATTACCTCCCGGAGCGGGTGCCTACCTCGCCGGGTCAGGTTCTGCGTGGCTTGCGCGATGTCTGGGGCTGGCGCAACACGGCCTTGCTGTTCGTTGCGCCCAGCGGGATCTGCGGTGCTTTCCTGACGTTCACCACACTTTGGGGAACGCCTTTCCTGGAGCAGCACCGGGGGATGAGCGGCCCGCAGGCTTCATGGATGATTGCCGCGATGCTGGTGGCGTTCTCGGTGGGCGGCGTTGCCTGGGGGCGCATTTCGGATCGCCTTCGACGGCGCAAACTGCCTTATGTCGTCGGCGGCTGCATGACCCTGGCGGGGTTCGCGCTGCTCAGCTTATGGCCTCAGGCGCCAGGCGCGCTGCTGTTCGCAGTTTTGCTGGCGAGCGCCTTGGGCGCAGGCGCCATGGTGGTGGGGTTTGCTTGGGCCAAGGAGTCCGTTCCGCAGCATCTGGCCGGCACGGCGACTGGCGTGCACAACACGGGGGTGATGATCGGCGCGCTCATCCAGCTCCCTTTGCTGGGCTGGGTGCTCGATACCTTGTGGACGGGGCGTGCGTTGGGCGGCGTGCGCCAGTATGACGAACATGCCTTTCAGCTGGCTTTTGGTGTGTTGATGGTTTGGGTCGCTGTTGCGCTGGCGTGCGTGCTGGCGGCCCGGGAGACCCATGCCCGACCCTACACGAAGCCCGTCCCGGCTGCGCCCGGAACCGAAGGGGTGATTTGACTGGCGGGCCCGGGCGATGATGGGGCGGTTTGAACCCGGCGCTCAAGGAGACGTCGGGCCGTCACCAGCTTTCTTGACCCTCACGGCTGAGGTGAGCCCGCACCGCGCGAGCGCTTGCGCGTGGCTGGCGCCCCAGGGGCGCTCAGTGTGCATGCAGATTCTGACGCGACAAGGCCGAAAAACTGTCGAGGAATTCATCGATGTCGTCTGTGGTCGGTGAGCCCGCCATCAGGTTTTGCACGCGCTGGCGAAACCCGTCGGCAACGGGGCCTTCGATGAAAATTTCCTTCCGGGCAAACTTGTCCACAATCTCGAAACCTCCGTGCTGGTCATCGACGGCGCCGTCATCGAATGGCTGCGCGTTGCTGTGAGCCCAGTTGAGCTGAAAGACGCTGAACGCGTCGGAGTCATAGATCATGGTTTGCATGGCGAGCCTCGCGTTGAGAGTTGCGGCAAAGTCCGAACGGTTCATGCACTGCGACGAAACCCGCCAATCAGCCCGATGAACATTCGTTTTCGAGTTTGATCAGCAGATAGGGACGAACTAGCAAGAATCAAGCCCGATCCGGGTGGGTATGCCGGCGAGCGTCCTTGAGCCCATAACGCAGCCAGCGATCCCCAGGTGCACAGATCAGGAGAGATCCATCGACATAACGGCACAACAGCCATGTGTGTGATGCTGTGAATGAGGTTACTAGGTGTAAATGCTGGTGCATTGTCTGACACCAGGTTGCCAGTGGACATTCTGGGGGCAACAATCTCCCGCGACTGCCCGATCGTTCAGCACGCAAACGCAAAGATGGACCGAGCCAAGATTCGGGCACGAGAAAATCAGGCACCCAGACCACGCAGGCCTTACGCGCCGCCATCAGGAGACTTCATTGAACCCTTCGACAGCCTTGCCTGCGGGCATCGTCTTCGCGCAACCGCTCACGCCCATCGCGGGCTCGCTACTGCTGTCCTTTCTGGTCGCGGCAATCCCCATCGCCGTGGCCTTGATCATGCTCGGCGTGCTGCGCCGGCCCGCCTGGCAGGCCTCGCTGGCCGGGCTGGCCACGGGCCTGGTCATTGCCGTCGGGGCCTGGGGCATGCCGGTCGGCCTGGCCCTCAATTCGGTCGCCGCGGGCATGGCGCTGGCGCTGATGCCGGTGATGTGGATCGTGTTCAATGCCTTGCTGCTCTACAACGTGGCCGTGAAGTCGGGCCGTTTCGAACAATTCCGGCAATGGATGCTCGATCACCTGCCGGACGACCGCCGCCTGGTGCTGCTGGTCGTGGCGTTTTCCTTCGGCTGCCTGCTGGAGGGGATCTCGGGTTTCGGCACGCCGGTGGCCATCACCAGCGCGCTGCTCATCGGCCTCGGTTTCCCCGCCCTCGAGGCCTTAACCTATACCCTGATCTTCAACACCGCTCCGGTGGCCTTCGGCGCCCTGGGCGTGCCCATCACGGTGCTGGGCGCCGTCACCAGCATGCATCCGGACACGCTGGGGGCGATGGTGGGACGGCAATTGCCGTTCTTCGCTTTCCTGCTGCCGTTCTACGTGGTGGGGCTGTATGGCGGGCTCAAGTCCATCGCCAAGCTGTGGCCGGCCCTGGTGGTGTCGGGCGGCAGTTTCGCGCTCACCCAGTTCGCCACCTCCAACTTCATCAGCTACCAGCTCACCGACGTGCTGGCCTCGCTGGTGTCGCTGATCGTCACGGTGGGCTTCCTGAAAACCTGGAAACCGGAGCCCGACCCTGCCTACACCGTGGTACGCAGCCAGGCGCGGGCCAATGGCGCGCAGCGCGTGGGCTACGGCGGCTGGATGCCGTGGGTGGTGGTCTCGGTGGTGGTGATCGTCTGGGTCAACCTCAAGCTGTTCACCATCGGTGAAGCCAAGGTGCTGTGGCCTGGCCTCGACAAGGTGGTCTATATCAGTCTCTATAAGAAACCTTACGTGGCGCTGTGGGACTTTCAGCCCATGGGCACCGGCACGGCCATCCTGCTGGCGGCCATTATCACCGCCGCATGGACCCGCACATCGGTGGCGGATTTCTTCGGTTGCGTGCGGAGAACCTGGGTGCAGACCCGCATCGCCATCATCACGGTGATGATGATCGTGGGCCTGGCCTTCCTGCTGAACTACTCGGGCATGAGCTATACCCTAGGAATGGGCGTGGCTTCGGCCGGCGCGCTGTTCCCGCTGGTCTCGGCTTTCCTGGGCTGGATTGCGGTGTTTCTTTCCGGTAGTGACACCTCGGGCAACGCCCTGTTTGGCAATCTGCAGGTGGTGGCGGCCAAACAGCTGGGCCTGAACCCTGTGCTGATGGCGGCGACGAACTCCTCCGGCGGGGTGATGGGCAAGATGATCTCGCCGCAAAACATCGCCACCGGTGTGTCCACCACCGAACTCAAGGGCAAGGAAGGCCTGGTGTTCGCCCGCACCTTCTGGCACAGCGTGTTCCTCACCGCGCTGCTGGGAATCCTGGTGGTGTTGCAGCAGCATGTGCTGCCCTGGATGATCCCCGCCCTGCCGGCGCTGCATCATTGAGATGGGGACGGTTTGCCGGCGCCGGCGGGTCGCGTGGCGGGTCCGCGGTTCCGCCGGGTGGCGCTACGCGCCTGGCGGCGCGGATTGCACAACCCAGCCCGCGCAAGGAGAGCCGGCATGACGGACAAGACGGACGCGAAGGCCACAGCAGAGATCATCGATGGCTGGCAGTGCATCGGGTGCGGCAAGATCGACGTGGATCGGCCTTGCCTTGGCGTTTGCCAGGACCGGCGTGTCAGGCTGGTTTACGCCGATGATTACCTGGCCTTGGCGGCAAGGCTGGACCATCTGGAGGCGCGAAACAAGCGGCTGGAATCCTTGGCCATGCGGGTCAAGCTCGCCAAACCCAAGGCGTCGGCGTGGGAGCGTTCGTACCGCGCGATGCAGGAAGAGGCCATCCGTGTTCTGGCCGAGGACGCCATGCGTCCATGACGCCGTGCTTCGAAACCGGGCCGGTCCGTCGTTGAACTCAGCCTGACCGCGCCGCCGCCGTGGCAATGTCGAGCGAGCGCAGCCGCAGGGCCGGATCGAAGATGTCGCACACCAGCATGAATTCGTCGGCGTGAGTGGCTTCGGCCAAGGCGGCAAAGCCCTGGCGTACCGCGGCCGGACCACCGATCACCGCGGCAGCCAGGAAGTCGGCGATGGCGGCGCGTTCCTGTGGATGCAAGTGGGTCAGGAAATCCCGCGACGGAGGCTGCAGCCGACCCCGTTCGCCGCGCAGAATGCCAAGAACGCGCTGGTGGGTGCTGCTGGCGAGATATTCGGCTTCATCGTCGGTGGGCGCTGCGATCAGTGGCACGCCGATCATCACGTAAGGCTTGTCGAGCACGGTGGAAGGCTGAAAGCGCTGCCGGTAGAGCGCGATCGCCTGCAGCAAAAGGCGCGGCGCGAAGTGCGAAGCGAAGGCATAGGGCAGCCCCCGCTCGGCCGCCAGTTGGGCGGAAAACAGGCTGGAACCCAGCAGCCAGATGGGGACGTTGGTCCCCGCTCCCGGTATGGCCACCAGGCGCTGGCCGGGCTGTGCCGGCCCGAGCAGGTGCTGGAGTTCGGCCACGTCGCGCGGGAAGTCGTCTTCGGTTTCCACGCGGTCGCGGCGCAAGGCGCGCATGGTGAGTCCATCGGTCCCCGGGGCGCGGCCCAGGCCGAGGTCGATGCGGCCCGGGTACAACTCGGCCAGCGTGCCGAACGCTTCCGCGACGACCAGTGGCGCATGGTTCGGCAGCATGATGCCGCCCGAACCGACCCGGATCTGCCGGGTGCCGCCGGCGATATGGCCGACCAGCACCGCGGTGGCGGAACTCGCGATGCCGGGAATGTTGTGGTGCTCGGCCAGCCAGTAGCGTTTGAAGCCCAGCGATTCGGCATGGCGGGCCGTGCGCAGGGCAAGGGACAGCGCTTCGCCGACGGTGCCGTGCTCGCGTACGGCAACCAGGTCGAGCATGGAGAGAGCGAGATTCAAGGAGGTCTGCATGACCGCCATTTTCATGCGCAGCCGCCGATCATGCTCGCGGCAGCTTTTCCGGCCTGGGCCGCGGCGTCAAATTCCACAACTCTTTGATCTGGGTCACCCGGATCAGGCCTAACCCTTGGGGGGCTGCTGCGGGCGGACGGCTACAAAGCTGGGAATCCTGCGCATGGCCCGCGCGTGGCAGCGGCGTCGCGCCTGCTGCACGACGGTCCGTGCACAGTCAGCCGATGAATGTCCATTTCCAGCCGATGTTTGAACGAGGAGTGCCCGATGAGCGCAGTGCTTGAGCCCGCCCACGCCCCGGCCCATGGTGCCGACCATGCCCATGACCATCCATACGGCTGGCGGCGTTGGCTGTTTTCCACCAACCACAAGGACATCGGCACGATGTACCTTGTATTCGCCCTCACGATGTTATTCGTCGGGGGGGGCTTGGCCATGCTCATGCGCGCCGAGTTGTTCGAACCGGGGATCCAGTTCCTGAATCCCCAGCTCTATCTGTCGTTTGCCACCATGCACGGCCTGATCATGATTTTTTTGGCCGTGATGCCTGCGCTCACGGGCTTGGCCAACTGGATGATCCCACTGCAGATCGGCGCGCCCGACATGGCGTTCCCGCGCATGAATAACCTCAGTTTCTGGCTGCTCATCCCCGCTGCACTCCTTGGGGTGACGGCCCTTTTCGTTCCAGGTGGCGCTCCCGATACGGGCTGGACGCTCTACGCCCCGCTGACCATCCAGCAGGGCATGGGCATGGACCTGGTGATCTTCGCCGTCCATCTCCTGGGCGCATCGAGCATCATGGGGTCGATCAACATCATCGTCACCATCCTG
>JAJXUC010000017.1 GCA_021783435.1 Pseudomonadota bacterium
TGAACAAGCGCTCCATGGCCACCGGCTATGCGGGTTTGGATAATGACTTGTTTTATCTCGACAAAACCATGATGGTCTTCGGCGACGCCAAGAAGGTGATCGAGGACATTACCAAAGCCATCGAATAAGTTGGGTTTTACACAAAGGCCGCCTTCGGGCGGCCTTTTTCATGCCATGAGTTTTGAATTATGATGTCAACATTCTGATTTTTTTCATGCTCAAACCCGAGGAGGTCCCGATGTCGTCCTATAAAGAATTGCTCTCTCAAATTGAAATGCTCAAGCAGCAGGCCGAATCGCAGCGCAAGACGGAAATCTCCCAAGTCGTGGCCGATATTCGCGCGAAAATGCAGGAGTACGGAATCAGCCTAAGCGATCTGGGCTCCACGAGCCGCAGTTCGCGCAGCAAGGGCACCACCGTTGCCGCGAAATACCGCCACCCCAAAACTGGCGACACCTGGACCGGTCGCGGCAAGATGCCCAAATGGCTGCAGGGTGAAGTCAATACCGGCAAGCGCAAGGAAGATTTTCTGATCGCCTAAGGCGCTCCAGGCCAGCCCGTGGCCGTGGCCACCGGGGTTGCGCACAAACGGCCCTGAGTTATTGCTCAGGGCCGTTTCGCTTCTGGGTTCCCACTTTAAGCGCGACTTCAAGGTTCGGCGTATGTCGAGAACAAGACCGCTGGCCGCATCACGGTGTCGAATCGTCGCCCTTTGACTGAATGGAATACGGCCGAGGCCTGCATGTCCCGAGGCATCTTGATATTCATCGAACAATGCGCCTTGGGGTATGAGGGGGTATCCAACCCTCTCGATCAGGATCAGGGAGCTTTGTGCGAAGCGCACGAAGAGAGGCCATGTCCTGGTTGTTTCCATGTGACGGTTCAAATCGAGGCGTGGCTTGCCCATGACGGTTTGCCGATTCGCGACGCGCATGCCACGGCAGCGGATCCACATCGCGTGCCCATGCAGATTCCAGATTCGCGTGCGCACGTCCGGGCAGGTGTATTCCGGCACGATTCATGTTTTGTCGACCGTCCAATATCGCGAGCATGTTGGCGCCATGATCATGACGCTTCGCGCTGGGATTGCTTGATGTGGCGCAGTGCGACATGACATGGGTGTGGCCGCCGCAATTGCGCCGCGGAATGCCTGCTGCGCGGCGTTACGGCGCTCGTGGCGAGAATGCGTGCGGGCAGCAATCGTCAAGCGTGCGGGTGGATTTCGTCGTTTCAGTGCGTTTTCTCGAAGTGTTTACATCCTGTCATGTTCATTTCGGGCTAATTTGGCGCATATTAGTCAGCAAAGTGACAATTGATAAAGATGAAGCCAAAGGACTACGCAGAAATCATCCAGTCTTGCCGCTGGATGGCGGACTTGCAGGAATCCGAGCGCACGCGTGTACACCAGGATTTGAGTGTGCGGATTGCCGAGCCGGGGGATGTGCTGTGCCGCAGCGGCGAAGTCGCGGGGCAATGGGTGGGCGTGCTCAGCGGGCTGGTCAAGGTTGCCGCCGTATCGACGGCAGGCAAGACACTGGCCTACACCGGCGTGGCTCCAAGCGGATGGTTTGGCGAAGGCGTCCTGCTGAGGCGCGGAGTTTGGCCGTGCGATGCCATCGCCCTGCGCCGAAGCCATATCGGATTGCTGCCGGCAAGCACTTTTTTCTGGCTGATGGACCGCAGCCTTGTGTTCAACCGCGTCATCATCAACCAGCTCAACGAGCGGCTCAGCCAATTCATCAACCAGCTGCAGATCGATCGCATATCGGGTTCGGATGAACGCGTGGCCCACACCCTGGCGGCGATGTTTCATCCCGTGCTGTATCCGGGGGTCGGTCATGTGCTGCGCGTCACCCAGGATGAACTTGGGCAACTGTGTGGTTTGTCGCGTCAGCGCGTGAACCAAGCCCTGCAACGCCTGATGGGCCTTGGGCTGCTGCGTTTGCGCTATGGCGGGATCGAGGTCCCCGATGCGCAGCGTCTGCGGGCATTCGGCGTCGGCATGCAGGGGTTGCGCGCCGCTGCGCCGTCAAGGGAAGCTGCGGCCCAGCAGTTCGACGATATCGACTGAGCCCGGTCCGCGCCGGGGCTCGGCTTGAAGCATGACGCCGATCTCATGTGCGCCGGAAGGGTGATCCACGCGCGTGTAGGGCGGACCTGGCCATCGCCATTGGGACGCGGGAAACAATGCGCGCATGCCATGAATATCGCAGTGGTAGGGCGGCCCCTGGATCAGGCCCTCAGCCGCTCCCGGTTTGGGCGCCTGCATGAAGAGCGCGTAGAGGCGCCCGTGAGGGGCCAGCCAATCGCGCAAACGTGCCGCGTAGATGCTCCAGTCGTCCGGATGCAGGGCGCAAAGGCAGGTTTGTTCATAAATGGCGTCGAACCCGGCCTGCGGCGACCAGGTGCGCACGTCGGCCTGGAGAACCGTGGCCTCTAGGCCAGCTTGACCGAGGCGCCGCCTGACACCCTCCACCGCTGCGGGGGCGTAGTCCAGCGCCGTGACATCAAACCCGGCGGCGGCAAGCGCGAGGACTTCGTGGCCGTTTCCGCAGCCCGGCACGAGAATGCGGCAGGGCAACAGGCTGCCTTCGCGCAGCCAGGCCTGAAGCTGGGGGTTGGCCGCGCCGCGGTCCCAGGGCGTTGTGCCCTGCTCGAAGCGTTGCTGCCAGAATTGAAGGTCGGGTCCTGTCATGGCGGGTAGCGTCTCCAGTGGATCGGCGCAGTCTCGACCTGATTGGAGAGACCTTGTCGCCAGGCTGGTATTGTGCTCCGGCAGTCCCGTTTCCAGCGGTTGGAGCCGGCTCTCCGCTGGGTCCACGCTGGCTGAGCGACAACGGTCGGACGCAATTCCCGCGGCTCAATAGAATGCACATCCTGATTCGGGGTAACCCGGATACCCTGCAACGCGAGCGCATGCCCCAACCATCCAATCAGCCCCTGGTCGAATTTGCCGCAGTCGATTTCGGCTATGACACGCGCCTGGTTCTCGGCAATGTGTCGTTCCGCGTCATGCCGGGGCAGGTCGTCGCCGTCATGGGCGCCTCCGGGGGCGGCAAAACCACCGTCCTGCGCTTGATCGGTGGCCAGGTCCGCGCTCGCGCGGGTTCGGTGCGTTTCGACGGGCAGGATGTGGGCGCGATGACCCATGCCGAGATTTATGCCGCGCGCCGCCGCATGGGCATGTTGTTCCAGATGGGGGCGTTGTTCACCGACCAAACCGTGTTTGACAACGTGGCCTTCGCGCTGCGTGAGCACACGCGGTTGCCGGAAGGCATGATTCGGGATCTTGTGCTCATGAAGCTCAACGCCGTGGGGTTGCGCGGGGCGCGCGATCTCTATCCCGCGCAGTTGTCCGGCGGCATGGCCCGGCGCGTGGCTCTGGCGCGCGCCATTGCGCTGGATCCGGCCTTGGTGATGTACGACGAACCGTTCGCGGGACTCGACCCCATCTCGCTGGGCATCTCGGCTCGGCTGATCCGGACCTTGAACGACGCCTTGGGGCTGACGAGCATCGTGGTCTCGCACGATGTGGACGAAACATTCGCGATCGCGGACCAGGTGTTCATTCTCGGTAACGGGACGCTCATCGCCCAGGGCACGCCGGACGCGCTGCGAGCCAGCGCCGATCCGCTGGTGCACCAGTTCGTGCGCGGCGAACCCGACGGACCGGTCGGGTTCCACTACCCGGCGCCACCGCTCCAGGCCGATTTCCTGGGTGCCCGCGGAACCAGATCATGAGCGAGAGGCATATGCCCCGGGAGATGCTCTCCAGGCTGTCCCAGGCCATCGTTCGCCACCCGAGGCTGGACAAGGCATGAAGACTCCCCTGCAATTCGTCGCCGCAGTGGGGGCCAGAACGCGCGGGCTGCTTCAGGATCTCGGCTATGGTCTGCGCCTGTTCCTGCGCTTGCTGGTCTTGCTGCCACGCACGTTGCGCCGCCCGCAGCTCATCGTGCAGCAGGTTTTTTTCCTGGGCAACTATTCGTTGTCCATCATCGCCGTGTCAGGCCTGTTTGTCGGCTTCGTGCTCGGCCTCCAGGGCTACTACACGCTGTCGCGCTATGGCGCGGCCAATTCCCTGGGCCTGGTCGTGGCGCTGTCGCTTGTGCGCGAACTCGGCCCTGTGGTGACTGCACTCCTGTTCGCCGGGCGCGCGGGAACCTCGCTGACGGCGGAAATCGGCCTGATGAAGGCAGGCGAGCAAATCACCGCCATGGAGATGATGGCCGTCGATCCGCTCGCGCGCATCCTCGCCCCGCGCTTCATCGGCGGCATATTCACCATGCCGCTGCTGGCCGCGGTGTTCAGCGCGGTGGGCATCGTCGGCGGCTACATCGTCGGCGTGATGATGATCGGCGTCGACGCCGGGGCGTTCTGGTCGCAGATGCAGGGCGGCGTGGATGTGTTCAAGGATGTGGGCAATGGCGTGATCAAGAGCGTGGTGTTCGGGGTCGCCGTGACTTTCGTCGCCCTGTACCAGGGCTGGCGCGCGCAACCCACGCCCGAGGGCGTGTCGCGCGCCACCACCCGCACCGTGGTGGTGGCCTCGCTGGCGGTGCTGGGTCTGGACTTTGTCTTGACGGCGCTGATGTTCAGCACATGAATGTTTGGCGCCCTGCCGTTCCTGCGTGCAGCAGCGAACGGGGAGGGCGAAAAGGAGTCTGGCATGGAGAGTAAGAAGGTTGATGTCTGGGTGGGACTGTTCGTGCTGATCGGCGCGGCGGCTCTGCTGTTCCTGGCGCTCAAGGCCGGCAATTTGCTGAGTCTGAATTTCGGCCCGACCTATGATGTCAGCGCCGAGTTCGACAATATCGGCGGACTGAAGGCGGACGCACCGGTCAAAAGCGCGGGAGTCGTTGTCGGACGCGTGGCCGGCATCCAGTTCGACAACCGGACCTTCCAGGCCAAGGTCACGCTGGCGCTGGATCAGCGCTATAAGTTTCCCACCGATACCTCGGCCAAGATCCTGACCTCAGGGCTGCTCGGCGACCAGTACGTTGGGCTTGATCCCGGGGCCTCGGAGAAGAATCTTCACAATGGCGGCATGATTCAAAACACGCAATCCGCCGTGGTGCTGGAAAATCTCATCGGGCAGTTCCTCTACAACAAGGCCGCCTCCGGAAACTCCGGGTCGGGCGCGAAATAATCTCTTCAGGAGCAAGTGTTGAACCCAGGCCACGCAGCCAAACCCCACCCGACGCGCCGACACCTGCGCGCAGTGCCAGGCCTCGTGCTGGCCGCAAGCCTGCTGGCGGGGTGCGCCACGAACAATCCGCAGGATCCGCTCGAGCCGTACAACCGCGCGATGTTCACCTTCAACAGCAAAGTCGACAAGGCGGTCGTCAAGCCGGTGGCCATCGGCTACAAGGACGTCGTCCCCACGCCCATGCGCCATGGCGTGACCAACTTTTTCGGCAACCTGGGCGACGCCTGGTCCATGACGAACGACTTTCTCCAGGGCCATATCGTCACGGGTCTCAACGGCTTCATGCGGGTGGGTGTGAATACCGTGTTCGGCCTGTTCGGCGTGCTCGACATCTCCACTGAAATGGGTCTTTACAAACAGCCGAATGATTTTGGCCTGACGCTCGCGCGCTACGGCGTGCCGTCCGGTCCATTTTTCGTCATCCCGCTGTTGGGACCCAGCACGGTGCGCGACGCCGCCGGCACTGGGGTCGACATGTACTACGCGCCGTTGAACTACACCACCAACGAGATCGCGGTGCGCAACGCGGCTTCGGCATTGCATCTCATCAATTCGCGCGCCAATTTGCTGACCACCACCGATTTGCTGGAGCAGATCGCCCTCGACCCATACATTTTCACGCGCGATGCCTATCTGCAGCGGCGCAGAGCCCATGTCAAGGCCGTGCGCAGCGAAGGCATCCTGTCTCCCGGGCCTGTCGACGAGGGCGGCGACAGTGGTGGCGAGCTAGATCCTGACGCGGCCGCCCCGGCCGCGCCCGCGGCGACACTGGCTGCATCGGCGCCGCCTGCCACGTCTCCGGCCCCGGCTGCCGTCCTTTCCACAGCGCGCCCCTGAGCGCGTCATCGTTCTTGCTCGGGGGGCGTTAAGACCTCGAGCCGAACCTTCCGGAGAACACCATGTTTCGAACCCTGAAAGCTGCTTTCCTATTCCCTGTCCTGGCCCTGGGGCTGCTTGCTGCGCCCGCGGCACGGGCCGACACACCGGCACCGGTGCAGGTCATCCAAAAACTGTCGGAATCTGTGATGACGGCGGTCAACAACGACCCCGCCATCAAGTCGGGGGATCCGCAGAAGGTCATGCAGCTGGTCGAGACCACGGTGCTGCCATTCGTGGACTTTCAGCACATGACGGCATCGGCGGTCGGACGTTACTGGCGTCAAGCCACGCCCGAACAGCAGAAGGATCTACAGCAGCAATTCAAGCTGCTGCTCATCCACACCTATTCCGGTGCCGTGAGCCAGATCAGGAACCAGAAGATCGACTACCTGCCGTTTCGCGCCGCGCCCGATGCCACGAACGTCGTGGTGCGAACCCGCGTGATGAACAACGGCGAACCCATCCAGCTCGACTACCGCCTGGTGAAAGTCGGCAATGACTGGAAAATTACCGACGTCAACGTGATGGGGATCTGGTTGGTGGACAACTACCGCGGCGTCTTTGCACAGGAAATCGGTCAGAAGGGGATCAACGGGCTGATCCAGACGCTGGAAACCCGCAACAAGCAGCTGGCGCACGGCGGCCAGGGCCAGGGCTGAACATGCCCGATTTCTCGCTCCCGACGCGCGTCACGGTCTCGGAGGCCGGCGCGGTTGTCTCACGCGCGCTGGCGGCCTTGCGTGCCGGCGATGCCTCGCAACCCTGGACCGTGGACGCATCGGCCCTGCAGACCTTCGATTCGTCCTGTCTGGCGCTGTTGCTCGAACTGCGGCGACATGCCGCAAGCCGCAGCCTGCGGGTGCTCGACGCGCCGCCGCGTCTGGCGCATCTTGCCACGGCCTACGGGTTGGACTTCGCGTTGGTCGACATCGCCGTGCCAGCCACGCATGCCTGAGAATCTTCCGGTTGCGGCCGGCCCGCAGCCATTGCCATTGCATGCCTGATTCATCCACGCTCGTTTCTTCGGTTCCCGCGGTTCGCTTCGATGCCATCGTCAAACGCTACGGCGCGCGCGCCGTGGTCGATGGCGTCAGCCTCGATATCGCCCAAGGGGAATTCTTCGCCCTGCTCGGGGCCAACGGCGCCGGCAAGACGACCCTGATCAGCATGCTCGCCGGCCTCACGCGCGCAAGCGCGGGCAGGGTTCAGGTGCTGGGGCGCGACGTCGCGCTGGATCCCATCGCCACGCGCCAGCTGCTGGGGGTCGTGCCGCAGGAACTGGTGTTCGATCCGTTCTTCACCGTGCGCGAAACCCTGCGCCTGCAGTCCGGCTATTTCGGTCTGGACCGCAACGACGACTGGATCGATGCGCTGTTGCACAAGCTCGGTCTCACCTCCCAGGCCGAACAGAACATGCGCCAGCTCTCCGGCGGCATGAAGCGCCGCGTGATGGTGGCCCAGGCCCTGGTGCACAAGCCTCCGGTCATCGTGCTGGACGAACCCACCGCAGGGGTGGACGTGGAGTTGCGCCAAAGCCTGTGGCAGTTCATCACCGAGCTGAATCGCCAGGGCCATACCGTGCTGCTGACCACGCACTACCTGGAGGAGGCCGAGGCGCTGTGCAGCCGCATCGGCATGCTCAAGCTGGGTCAGCTGGTGGCACTGGATTCGACCACGGCGCTGCTGTCGCGCTTTGCCTCCACGCAGATGCTGTTCCGCCTGCAGGCAGGCCGCCTTCCCCCTGAGTTGGAACTGCGCTGCAAGCCCGACGGTGGCCGGCTTGGCTGCACGGTGCGGGACGCCGCCGAGGTCGAGCAGATCCTTGGCGCCTTGCGCACCGCAGGTTGCGTGGTGGATGAGCTCGAGGTGCGCCGTGCCGACCTCGAAGACGCATTCATGCAGATCATGGGCCGCGGCGCGCGGCAGGCACAAGGCGCCGTGAAGGGGGCTCGATGACGGGCCTGCTCACGCTGTTCCGCAAGGAACTGCTGCGTTTCTGGAAGGTCAGCCTGCAGACCGTGGCGGCGCCCGTGCTGAGCAGCTTGCTCTACCTGCTGATTTTCTCGCACGCGATGGCGGTCCACATCAAGGTGTTCGGGTCCGTTCCCTATACCGCCTTTCTCATTCCGGGCCTGGCGATGATGAGCGTGCTGCAGAACGCCTTCGCCAACACCTCGTCGTCGCTGATCCAGTCCAAGATCACCGGCAACCTGGTTTTCGTACTGCTGTCGCCGCTCAAGTCCTGGGAACTGTTCGCCGGCTATGTGGCCGCCTCGATCGTGCGCGGACTGGCCGTCGGGCTTGGCCTGATTTTCGTGGCGCTGTGGTTCGTTCCGCTGGAGTTCCGGCATCCGCAGTGGATCGCGGCGTTCGCCGTGCTGGGCGCTTCCATGCTGGCGTCACTCGGACTCATTGCCGGGATCTGGGCCGAGAAGTTCGATCAGATGGCCGCGTTCCAGAACTTCATCATCGTGCCCGCCACCTTTCTCTCCGGCGTGTTCTATTCGGTCCAGAGCCTGCCGCCATTCTGGATGGCGCTATCGCACCTCAACCCGTTTTTCTACCTGGTCGACGGTTTCCGCTATGGCTTTTTCGGCGCCTCGGATGTTTCGCCCTGGCTGTGCCTGCTCGCCGCGCTGATCGGCAACGCCGTATGCGGCGGCGTGGCCTGGGCATGGCTGCACCGCGGGTATAAATTACGCAACTGATGATCCACGCCGCGCTGCGGTTTTTCCAATTCACCTTGTTGCTCATCATGGCGCTACCCACTCCCGAACAACTCCGTGCGCTGATCGCCGCCGGCCTGGAATGCACGCAGCTCGACGTGCAGGGCGACGGACAGCACTTCTTCGCCACCATCGTCAGCCCGGCTTTCGCCGGGCAGTCGCGCCTGGCCAGGCACAGGCTGGTGTACGCAGCCCTCGGCGACCGCATGCGTGCCGAAATCCACGCCCTGTCCATGCGTACCCTTGCACCCGGTGAACCATTGCCGGGTTAGATGGGTTCTGCCGCCGGCCGCCTAAAATAGATCTTTTCTTGCCCGGCCGCGACGCCGCGTGCAGCCGGGCCGCCTCCCAAGTCCGGCCTCCAGGACAAACCGCCTGAATCGCGGCCGGCTGGACAACCCCGATCCTCATGGACAAATTACGCATTCAGGGCGAGCGCCCGCTGCACGGAGACGTGCAGGCCAGCGGGGCGAAAAACGCGGCCCTGCCGTTGATGGCCGCCAGCCTGCTGACCGACCAGCCCGTTCTGCTGGACAACGTGCCGCAGCTCATGGACGTGCGGACCTTGGGCCAGTTGCTGGCCGGCATGGGCACGCAGGTCGAGCAGCAGGGCGAGCGCTTACGCTTGCAAGCGGACCACATCGCGCATTGCGAGGCGCCCTACGAGCGCGTGAAGACCATGCGCGCCAGCGTGCTGGTGCTGGGGCCGCTGGTGGCGCGCTTCGGCCATGCGCGGGTCAGCCTTCCGGGCGGTTGCGCCATCGGCGCGCGGCCGGTGGATCAGCACATCAAGGGATTGCAGTCGCTCGGCGCCCAGGTACAGGTGGAGCACGGCGACATCGTCGCCAGTGTCCCTGGCGGACGGCTCAAGGGCGCGCGCATCAGCACCGACATGATCACCGTCACCGGGACCGAGAACCTGATGATGGCGGCCTGCCTGGCCGAGGGCGAGACCGTGATCGAGAACGCCGCGCAGGAGCCCGAGGTCGTGGATCTTGCGAACATGCTGGTGGGCATGGGCGCGCGCATCGACGGCGCCGGCACTTCGCGCATCCGCATCCAGGGCGTCGAACGCCTGCACGGCGCTTCGCACAGCATCGTGCCGGATCGCATCGAGACGGGCACCTTTCTGTGCGCGGCGGTGGCCACGCGTGGCGACGTGACCGTGCGGCGTTGCGCGCCCGACCATCTGGACAGCCTGCTGGACAAGCTGCGCGAGGCCGGTGCGACCGTGAGCAGCGGGGCCGACTGGATCCGCGTGCAGGCCGACGCGATGCCAGGCCGCCGGCCGCGCGCGGTGTCGGCGCGCACATCGGAGTATCCCGGCTTCGCCACCGACATGCAGGCCCAGTTCATGGCCGTGAATTGCATCGCGCAGGGCGCCGCGCATCTCACCGAGACCATTTTTGAGAACCGTTTCATGCATGTGCAGGAATTGGTGCGCCTGGGCGCGAACATCGCCATCGAAGGCAACACCTGCGTGGTGCAGGGCGTCGCGCGCCTGTCCGGGGCCACCGTGATGGCCACCGACTTGCGCGCCTCGGCGGGGCTGGTGATCGCCGGCCTCGCCGCCGAGGGGGAGACTGTCGTGGAACGCATCTACCACCTCGACCGCGGCTACGAGCGCATGGAGCACAAGCTGGCCGCGCTGGGCGCGCGCATCGAGCGCGTGCGCTGAACGCAGGCCCTTCCGACCCCTGCAGTACGCAAGACATCCCGCTTCCGGTAACCTCGCCATCATGCTCACCCTCGCGCTGTCCAAAGGCCGCATCTTCGACGACACCCTGCCGCTGCTCGCGCGCGCCGGGATCACCGTGGCCGAAGATCCGGAGTCCACCCGCAAGCTCATCCTGCCCACCAATCGCGCGGATCTGCGCGTGGTGCTGGTGCGTGCCAGCGACGTGCCCACCTACGTGCGCTACGGCGGGGCCGATTTCGGCGTGGCCGGGCTCGATGTCCTGCTCGAGGCTGATGCCACGCTCGGCGGGGACGGCATGTACCGTCCGGTGGATCTGGGCATCGCCCGCTGCCGTCTGAGCGTGGCAACCCCACAGGGCTTCGACTATGTCCACGCCGTGCGCCAGGGTGCGCGCCTGCGCGTGGCGACCAAGTACGTCCATCTGGCGCGCGAACACTTCGCCGCCAAGGGCGTGCACGTCGATCTGGTCAAGCTCTACGGCTCGATGGAGCTGGCGCCGCTGATCGGACTGGCCGACGCCATCGTCGACCTGGTGTCCAGCGGCGGCACGCTCAGGGCCAACGGGCTGGTGGAGGTGGAGTCCATCATGGACATCTCGGCCCGACTCATCGTCAACCAGGCCGCCTTCAAGACCAAGACCGCCGCACTCAAGTCCCTGGTGGACGGATTGCGCGAGGCTTCCGCCATCAACATCCCGATTTCAGCATGACCACGCCCGCACCCGAATTGCTGCTGCGCCGGCTCAACACCTCCTCGCCCGATTTCGAGGCGCAATATACCCAGCTGTTTGCGCGCATGGCGGACGAGAGCGCCGACATCGATGCGCGTGCGGCCGAGATCCTGGCCGTGGTGCGCGCGCGCGGCGACGCCGCCGTGCTCGAATTCACGCGACGTTTCGACCGTCTCGACGCTCCCGACATGGCGGCGCTGGAGATTTCGCAAACCGAGCTGCGCGCAGCCCTGTCGAGCCTTCCCAGCGAACAGCGCCAAGCCCTCGAGCAGGCCGCCGAGCGCGTGCGCGATTATCACCAGCGCCAGATGCAGCAAGTGGGCCGGAGTTGGGAATACCGCGACGCCGACGGCACCTTGCTGGGCCAGAAGGTCACGCCACTGGACCGCGTGGGCATCTACGTGCCCGGCGGCAAGGCGGCGTATCCCTCATCGGTGCTGATGAACGCCATTCCCGCGCACGTGGCCGGTGTGGAGGACATCGTCATGGTGGTGCCGACACCCGGCGGCGAACGCAATCCTCTGGTGCTGGCGGCGGCGGCGGTGGCCGGCGTGCGCCGCGCCTTCGCCATCGGCGGCGCGCAGGCCGTGGCGGCGCTGGCCTACGGCACCGCCACCGTACCCAAGGTGGACAAGATCGTCGGCCCGGGCAACGCTTACGTGGCCGCCGCCAAGCGCCGCGTGTTCGGTGTCTGCGGCATCGACATGATCGCCGGACCGTCGGAAATCCTGGTCATCGCCGACGGGTCCACGCCGCCCGAATGGGTGGCCATGGACCTGTTCAGCCAGGCCGAGCATGACGAAATGGCGCAAAGCATCCTGCTCTGCCCGGATGCGGATTACCTCGAGATGGTGGCGGCCGAAATCCGCCGCCTGTTGCCCGGCATGGCGCGGCGCGACATCATCGCCGCATCGCTATCGGGCCGCGGCGCACTGATCCAAGTGCGCAACCTGGACGAGGCCTGCGAACTGGCCGATCGCATCGCTCCCGAACACCTGGAGGTGTCCGCCGCCGATCCGAGGCCGATCGCCGACCGCCTGCGCCATGCGGGGGCGATCTTTCTCGGCGCCTACACCTCCGAGTCGCTGGGAGACTACTGCGCCGGCCCGAACCACGTGCTGCCCACCTCGGGCACCGCGCGCTTTTCCTCGCCGCTGGGCGTGTATGACTTCATCAAGCGCACGAGCTTGATCGAGGTCAGCCATGCCGGGGCGCAGCAGCTCGGGCGCATCGCCTCGGTGCTCGCCCATGGCGAAGGCTTGCAGGCCCATGCCCTGGCGGCCGAGATGCGGCTGGATCGGGCGCAAACGCCATGAGCCGATTCTGGAGCGAGGTCGTGCATGGCCTCACACCCTATGTCCCGGGCGAGCAGCCCAAGATCCCCGGGCTGGTCAAACTCAACACCAACGAATGCCCGTACGGCCCCAGCCTGCGCGTGCTCCAGGCCATACGCGACGCCGCGGGCGAAGATCTGCGCCTGTATCCCGATCCCGAGGCGCGCGTGCTCAAGGATGTCGTCGCCGCACACCATGGCCTGGAGTCTGCCCAGGTTTTCGTTGGCAATGGCTCGGACGAGGTCCTGGCCCATGTTTTCCAGGCCTTGTTCAAGCACGAGGCACCGCTGCTGTTCCCCGACATCAGCTACAGCTTCTATCCCGTCTATGCCCGGCTCTACGGCATCGTCACCCGCGCGCTGCCGCTTGACGACGCCTTTCGCATCCGGGTGGACGACTACCTGGCAGCGGGCCCCAATGGCGGCATCATCTTCCCGAATCCCAACGCGCCGACCGGCATCGCGCTCGACCTTGCCGAGATCGAGCGTCTGCTGCTGGGCAACCCGGATTCGGTCGTGGTGATCGATGAGGCCTATGTGGACTTCGGCGCGCACACCGCGGCGGTGCTCATCGACCGCTATCCCAATCTGCTGGTCGTGCGCACACTGTCCAAGGCGCGCGCGCTGGCCGGCCTGCGCGTGGGCTATGCGCTCGGGCATCCCGATCTCATCGAGGCCCTGGCGCGGGTGAAGGACAGCTTCAATTCCTACCCGCTGGACCGCCTGGCTATCGCGGGCGGCGTGGCCGCGATGCAGGACGATACCTGGTTCGCCCACACCCGCGGCCTCATCATCGCCAGCCGCGAGAAACTCACGGCGGGCCTGCAAGCGCTCGGTTTCGAGGTCCTGCCGTCTGCGGCGAACTTCGTCTTTGCGCGCCATCCCCAGCATGGCGGCGATGTCCTGTCGGCCGCCTTGCGCGAGGCCCGCATCCTGGTGCGGCATTTCTCGCAGCCGCGGCGCGTCGCATCCTTCCTGCGCATCACCGTGGGGACCGACGCGCAGTGCGATGCGCTGCTGCAGGCACTGTCCACCATCGTCCAGTCGGAGGCGGTGTCCGCGCTTCGTTAACATGACGGCATGGCGCGGCGCTTGGCCGCCGCCACTCTCCATCTCACCCATGCGCACCGCACAGGTCACCCGCCAGACTGCCGAAACCCGCATTTCGGTCGAGCTCAATCTCGACGGTTCCGGTGTTTCCAAGCTCGCCACCGGCATCGGTTTTTTCGACCACATGCTCGACCAGATTGCGCGTCACGGCCTGGTCGATCTTGCCGTGCACGCCGAAGGTGATCTGCACATCGACGGCCACCACACGGTCGAGGACGTGGGCATCACCATCGGCCAGGCGCTGGCCAAGGCCCTTGGCGACAAGAAGGGCGTGCGCCGTTACGGCCATGCCTATGTGCCGCTGGACGAGGCACTCTCGCGCGTGGTGGTCGATTTCTCGGGCCGCCCGGGGTTGGTGTGGCACGTGCCCTTCACGCGCGCGATGATCGGCGAGTTCGACGTGGACCTGGCGCACGAGTTTTTTCAAGGGCTGGTCAACCACGCCTTCATCACCCTGCATGTGGACAATCTGCGCGGCGAAAATGCCCACCACCAGTGCGAAACCGTCTTCAAGGCCTTCGGCCGCGCCTTGCGCGCCGCGGCTGAAATCGACCCGCGCATGGGCGCTGTCATACCATCGACCAAAGGCTCGCTGTGAGCGTCGCGTGTCGCAGCGCTCCCGTCTTCTCGTCGCGTTAAATCTCCCGCATTCCACTCCGCAGCTTCCGACGTCCGCATGAAAACGGTCGCCATCGTCGATTACGGCATGGGCAACCTGCGCTCCGTGTCGCAGGCCGTGCAGCATGTCGCCAAGGGGCTGCCCTGGCGCGTCGTTGTGACATCCGACGTCAACCAGGTCCGCGAGGCCGATCGCCTCGTGCTGCCCGGCCAGGGCGCCATGCCCGACTGCATGCGCGAGTTGCGCGACTCCGGCCTGCAGGGCGCGGTGCTGCAGGCCGCCGGCGCGCAGGTGCAAGACGGCAAACCCCTGTTCGGCGTCTGCGTGGGCATGCAGATGCTGCTCGATCGCAGCGAGGAAGGGGCGACCCAAGGCCTCGCGCTCATCACAGGCGACGTGCGGCGCTTCCGGCTCGACGGCCAGATCCAGCCCGACGGCAGCCGCTACAAGGTGCCGCACATGGGCTGGAACACCGTGCATCAGGTGGCCCACGACGGGCACCCCCATCCTTTGTGGGCTGGCATCGCCGACGGCGCCGCCTTCTACTTCGTGCACAGCTTCTACGCGCATCCGTCGGAAGGGCGCAACACCGCGGGGCGTACCGAGTATGGCGTGACGTTTGCAAGCGCCATTGCGCGGGATACTATTTTCGCCACACAGTTTCATCCTGAAAAAAGCGCTGCGGCAGGCCTCGTGCTTTACCGCAATTTTCTCGACTGGAGGCCTTGAGCCGACACGCTGGCAAAAGGCCCCGAACCGTCGTCGTCCCATCCCATGTTGCTGATCCCCGCGATCGATCTCAAGAACGGCCAGTGCGTCCGCCTGGAACAAGGCGAAATGCAGGCCGCCACGGTGTTTTCCTCGGATCCGGCCGCCATGGCGCGGCACTGGGTGGAGCAGGGCGCCCGCCGCCTGCACCTGGTCGATCTCAACGGTGCCTTTGCCGGCAAGCCCGAGAACGAACCCGCCATCCGGGCCATCCTGCGCGAGGTCGGCGAGGACATCCCGGTGCAGCTCGGCGGCGGCATTCGCGATCTGGAGACCATCGAGCGCTACCTCGACGACGGTTTGAGCTACGTCATCATCGGCACGGCCGCGGTGAAGAACCCGGGCTTCCTGAAGGAGGCCTGCAGCGCCTTCGGCGGCCACATCATCGTCGGGCTCGATGCGCGTGACGGCAAGGTGGCGACGGACGGCTGGAGCAAGCTCACCGGCCACGAGGTGGCGGATCTCGCCCGCAAGTTCGAGGACTACGGCGTCGAAGGCGTGATCTACACCGACATCGGCCGCGACGGCATGCTCACCGGTTTGAACATCGAAGCCACCGTGCGCCTGGCCGAGGTGCTGTCCATCCCTGTCATCGCCTCGGGCGGGCTGTCCGGGATGGCCGACATCGAACGCCTCATCGCGGTGGAGAGCAGCGGGGTCGAGGGCGTCATCTGCGGCCGCGCCATCTACACCGGCGACCTCGATTTCAAGGCTGCGCAGCAGCGCGTCGAGGCCGAATCCGCCTGAGCCCAGCCATGCGGCGCAGCCTGTCTGCGCCCACACCGGCCGATCGAGATCCCATGCTGTTCAAACGCATCATCCCATGCCTGGACGTGACCGCGGGGCGCGTGGTCAAGGGCGTCAATTTCGTCGGCCTGCGCGACGCCGGCGACCCCGTGGACATCGCCGCGCGCTACAACGACCAGGGGGCGGACGAACTCACCTTTCTCGACATCACCGCCACCAGCGACGAGCGCGACATGCTGCTGCATGTGATCGAGGCGGTTGCCGCGCAGGTGTTCATCCCGCTCACCGTGGGCGGCGGCGTGCGGACCGTGGAGGATGTGCGCCGCCTGCTCAACGCCGGCGCCGACAAGGTGAGCTTCAATTCCGCCGCGGTCGCCAATCCGCAGGTGATCGCCGATGCGTCGGGCAAGTACGGTGCGCAGGCCATTCTCGTGGCCATCGACGCCAAGCGCAGGGAGAACGGAGCGGGGTGGGACGTCTATACCCACGGCGGGAGGCGCAACACCGGGCTGGACGCGGTGGACTGGGCGCGCCGCATGAGCGCGGCCGGCGCCGGAGAAATCCTGCTCACCAGCATGGACCGCGACGGCACCAAGGCGGGCTTCGACCTGGAGCTCACCCGCGCGGTGGCCGACGCGGTTCCCGTGCCTGTCATCGCCTCGGGCGGGGTGGGCAGCCTGCAGCATCTGGCCGACGGCATCACCCAGGGGCATGCCGACGCGGTGCTTGCCGCCAGCATCTTCCACTATGGCGAATATACGGTCGGCGAAGCCAAGCGCTTCATGGCCGCCCGGGGCATTCCCATGCGGCTCGACGCCGGCATGGCGGCCTGACCCAACCTGCTGGTCGCCGCGCGGCAAAACTGCGTGGCGCTGCAATCACTACACTTCCCGCATGAACTGGCTCGACGATATTCACTGGGACGCCGGCGGTCTGGTGCCGGCCATTGCGCAGGAATCCGGCAGCAAGGACATCCTCATGGTGGCCTGGATGAACCGTGATGCCCTCAAGCGCACGCTCGAACTCGGCGAGGCCGTCTACTGGTCGCGCTCGCGCAAGCGTTTGTGGCACAAGGGCGAGGAGTCCGGCCACGTGCAGAAGGTTGAATCCATTCGCCTCGATTGCGATGGCGACGTGCTGCTGCTGACCGTGCGCCAGCTCGGCCACGAGCCAGGCATTGCCTGCCATACCGGGCGCCATTCCTGTTTTTTTCGCGAACTGCAGCAAGGACGTTGGACCTCGGTCGAACCCGTCTTGAAGGATCCGGAGCACATCTACCGATGAAGCCCTCTGCGCAATCCGAGCCGGCCCAGCCCGCCGACGTGCTTGGCCGTTTGGCCGATGTGATCGAGCGCCGCAAGCAGGCCGATCCCGCCAGTTCCTATGTGGCCAAGCTGTTCGCCAAGGGCGAGGACGCGGTGCTCAAAAAGGTGGGCGAGGAGGCGACCGAATTCGTGCTGGCCTGCAAGGGCGGGCAGCGCCAGAACATCGTCTACGAGGCGGCCGATCTGTGGTTTCACGCCCTGGTGGCGCTGTCCAGCCACGGCATCCGCCCGCACGAGGTGTTGGCGGAACTGGAACGGCGCGAGGGCTTGTCGGGCATCGACGAGTTCGCCCGTCGCGGCGCAAAGCCCTGAACCTCGGCACATCCCCGGGTAAACCATGTCCGCTGCCAACATTCGCACGACCACGTCCTGATCCAAACCATGCACGATCCGAACTGCGTTTTCTGCAAGATCATTGCCGGGACCATTCCCAGCAACAAGCTATTCGAGGACGACGAAGTCCTTGCTTTTCACGACATCAACCCGGCCGCGCCGGTCCATTTCCTGATCGTGCCCAAGCGGCATATCGCCACGCTCGCGGCAGTGGAACCCGGTGACCAGTCCTTGCTCGGTAAAATGATGCTCTTGGTTCCGCAACTGGCCGAGCGGCAGGGCTGTGGTGATGGCTTCAAGAGCGTCATCAATACCGGGCCGAATGGCGGGCAGGAGGTTTACCACCTGCACATTCATGTCTTGGGGGGCCCCCGCCCCTGGAAACGCGCGACGATCTGAAAGTCGCTAAGGAGTATCGAGATGGGCTCATTCAGTATTTGGCATTGGTTGATCGTCCTGGTCATCGTGATGATGGTGTTCGGAACGAAGAAACTGAAGAACATCGGCTCCGACCTCGGCTCGGCCGTCAAGGGTTTCAAGGACGGCATGCGTGAAGCCGAGCCAGATGCATCGACGTCCGCAACACCGGCGGCTAGCGACAAGCAGCTTTCAGGCCAGGCTGGCGCGGCGAAGAAGGACGCCATCGATGTCGAGGCCAAGGAAAAAACCTGAGATCCACGCGGCGGCGCCAGGCCGGCCACACAGCCGGCCTTTTTGTTCCCAGGCGCCTGGGCGATAGGCACTGACAAGCAGCCATGTTCGATATCGGCATTTCCGAACTGGGCGTGATCGGCGTGGTCGCGCTCATCGTCCTCGGTCCCGAGAAGCTGCCCAAGGTTGCGCGCACGGTCGGCAATCTGCTCGGCCGCGCGCAGCGCTATATGGCTGACGTGAAGTCCGAAGTCAGCCGGCAGATGGAACTCGAGGAACTGCGCAGCATGAAGTCCACGGTCGAATCGGCCGCTCAGGACATCCAAAACACCGTGGCCAAGAATATCGGCGAGGTGAATCACGAATTCGATTCAGCCTGGAGGGAGGCCACCGCTGGTCTGTCCGGCGATGTGCCATCCGCGGACACCCCGGGCGGCGGCTTCATCCCGGACAATCACAAACCCAAGCGCTTGAAAAAATCCACGGGTCAGGCCGTGCCGCTGTGGTACCGGCGCCAAGCCCGTGTCCGCAGTCACGCCCTGTCCGGCGCAGCCCGGGTCGCGCGTCACCGCCCACGCTCCGGCCTTTGAGCCCGCTTTCTCCTTCTTTGCCGTTCAAGTGACCGATCCTAAGCCGTCCGACTCCCCATCTCCGGAAGCCGAGCAGCCCTTCGTGACCCATCTCGTCGAACTGAGAGATCGGCTCATCAGGGCCGTCGCGTCCGTGGGTGTCGTCTTCGCGGTCCTGGCCGTCTACCCTGGGCCTTCAGGGCTCTTCGACCTGTTCGCCAAGCCGCTCATCGCGCATCTGCCCCATGGTTCGACCATGATCGCCATCGGGGTCATCACGCCGTTCCTGGTGCCGCTCAAGCTCACCATGCTGGTGGCGTTGATGATCGCCCTGCCCGTGGTGCTTTATCAGCTCTGGGCCTTTATCGCTCCCGGTTTGTACGCGCACGAGAAGCGCCTGGTCGTGCCGCTGATCTTCATCAGCACGCTCTTGTTTTACCTCGGCGTGGCCTTCGCCTATTTCATCGTGCTGGGGAGGTTGTTCACCTTCATTCAGGACGTGGCGCCCAAGGTCATCACCGCAGCGCCCGACATCGAGTCGTACCTCAGCTTTGTGCTCACGCTCTTCCTGGCGTTCGGCACGGCTTTCGAAGTGCCCGTGGTCCTGATGCTGCTGGTGCGCTTCGGGGTGTTGACCATCGCGCAGCTCAAGGCCTGGCGCAGCTACTTCATCGTGGTGGCCTTCATCATCGCCGCCGTCATCACGCCTCCCGATGTGTTCTCCCAGACTTCGCTGGCCGTGTCCATGATCCTGCTCTACGAGGTCGGGATTGTCGGTTCGCGCATGCTGGGCAAGTACGCCCGTCCGCCTGAGGACGAGGCCGAGAAGCCAGCCAATACAGAGCCTCCGGCGTGACGGTACGTACTTCGCGGAAACAGCGCCGTGCGGTTCGCATCAGGGCTGATCGCCATCGGATGGGTTCCCGCGGGTGGGAAGCTGCGGCCTCGTTCCCACTCTGACGCGCAGATTCTGTTCGCGGCCCTTGCGCAGCACGCGCAGGGTCGTGTCGCTCCCAGGTCTGAGGGCGGCGACGACATTCAGCAATTGGCCGGTGTTACGTACCGGCTGCCCGGCCACATCCATCACCACATCGCCCGGGCGGATGCCGGCCAGGTCTGCGGGGCCGTTGCGCAGCACGGCCGCGACGATCACGCCCTCGGCTTCAGGCAAGTTCAACGCTTGCGCCATCTGCAGGGTGACGTCCTGGGGCTCCACGCCAATCCAGCCGCGCACCACATGGCCGGTGGCGATGAGCTGTTGCAGGACATTGCGCGCAGTCGATGCCGGCACCGCGAAGCCGATGCCGAGCGATCCACCGGAACGCGAGAAGATGGCGGTGTTGACGCCCAGAAGATTGCCGTAGACATCCACCAGTGCGCCGCCGGAATTTCCCGGATTGATCGCCGCGTCGGTCTGAATGAAATTCTCGAAGGTGTTGATCCCCAATTGGGTTCGGCCCAGCGCGCTGATGATGCCTTGTGTCACGGTCTGACCGACGCCGAAGGGATAGCCGATGGCCAGCACGACGTCGCCCACATGGGCCTTGGTGTCGTCGCCGAAGGCCAGCGTGGGGAGCTTGGGAAGGTCGATTTTCAGGACGGCCAGATCGGTGTCGGGGTCGCGCCCGACGACCTTGGCGGCGGCCTCGCGCCCATCGGCCAGTTTGACTTCGATTTCCTCGGCGCCCTCGATGACATGATTGTTGGTCAGCACATAGCCATTCGGGCTGACGATGACGCCCGATCCGAGCCCGACCGTCGGCTGGCTCGGATCGGGGCCGCCGAAGAAGCGTTCGAGCGGCGAGCCTCCCCGAGGGCTGCGTGCCCGTGTGGTGGTGACCGAGACGACGGCCGGCATGGCCTTGAGCGCTGCGGCGCTGTAGGAGCCGGGTGCCGCAGTTGGCGCTGGGGTGTGCGCGCTCGGGATTTGCAGCATGAGTCTGGATTCCTCATGCGGGCGCGCCAGCCATTGCGGTGCGATCATGCGCACTGCAAACAGCACGGCCAGGGCCACTGTCGTCACCTGAGCGAAAATCAACCACAACCTGCGCATATGGACCTTTCCGGAACATGATCAACCGCGAACAACTGGCCGCGTATCTGCACGATTTTCTGCAGGCGGATACCTTTGAAGATTATGGCCCAAACGGCGTGCAGGTCGAGGGCAAGGGGAGCATCGACCGGGTGGTCAGCGGCGTCACGGCAAGCCTGGCACTGATCGAGCGTGCCATCGACGCCGAGGCCGACGCGATCCTCGTGCACCACGGCTGGTTCTGGCGCGGCGAGGATCCGCGTATCGTTGGCCAGAAGCAGCTTCGCCTGAAGGCTTTGCTCGGCGCAGACATCAACTTGTTCGCCTATCACCTCCCGCTGGATGCGCACCCGCTGGTGGGCAACAACGTCCAACTCGCGGCGCATATGGCGTGGCGCGTGGAGAACACGTTCGGCAAGCAAGGCCTGGGGCGTCTGGGAACGGCGCCCCAGGCCACGCTCGGCGACCTGGCCGCGGCACTCGGCCAGCGGTTGCGGCGCGAGCCGGTGCTGGTGGGGGACGCGTCGGCTCCGGTTGGCCGGCTGGCCTGGTGCACCGGAGCGGCACAGGGCTGGATCGAGCAGGCGCACGCGGCGGGTGCTGATACCTATGTGAGCGGAGAAATATCCGAGCCAACGGCCCACTATGCGCGCGAAATGGGTGTGGCCTATCTGGCTTGCGGCCACCATGCCACCGAGCGTTACGGCGTCCAGGCCCTGGGCGAGCATCTGGCGCGCACCTTCGGCCTCGAACATCGTTTCATCGACATCGACAATCCGGCATGAGCCACGCCGCAACCCTGGCGATCTCGATGGGGGATCCCGCCGGCATCGGGCCGGAAATCATCGTGAAAGCCTTTGCCGCCGGCCAGGCCGGCGGTTGCGTGGTGTATGGCGACGCACAAGTGATCGCCGATGCGGCCATGCTGCTTGCCTTCGACCCTGATACTGAACGTCCGAGCGTGGCCCGCATCGACGCGCCCACGCAGCGTGCCGATTTACCCGTCGGCGTGATCCCCGTGATCCAGGCCCCGGGCCTGCCGCCGGGAGGGTTGCAAGGTTTGGCGCTGGGCCGTGTCGACGCGCGCGCCGGTGCGGCCGCGCACGCGGCCATCGTCGCTGGTGCCCAGGCGGCGCTGCGCGGCGACGTCGCCGCCCTGGTGACGGCACCCATCCACAAGGAGTCCCTGCACGCAGCGGGCGTGCCCTTCCCTGGTCATACCGAACTGCTCCAGCACCTCTGTGCGGGGGCGCCGGTCCGCATGATGCTGGCCAATGATGTGCTGCGAACCGTGCTCGTCACCGTGCACATGAGCGTACGCAAGGCGATCGATGCGATCACCACGGAATTGGTGCTCGAAACCTTGCGCATGACGCAATCCGCAGCCGCGCATTGGGGCCAGCAGCATCCACGCATCGCGGTGGCCGGACTCAATCCGCACGCGGGCGAAGGGGGGTTGTTCGGCGACGAGGAAAGCCGCGTCATCGCCCCGGCCATCGCACAGGCGCGGGCCGAAGGCATCGACGCGAGCGGACCCCATGCGCCTGACACGGTGTTCATGCGGGCGCGCAACGCGCCGGATCATCCCGGCGCGTTCGACGTCGTGGTCGCGATGCTGCACGACCACGGATTGATCCCGGTGAAATATCTCGGGCTGGACGCTGGAGTGAACGTCACGCTGGGGTTGCCATTCATCAGGACCAGTCCCGACCATGGCACCGCGTTCGATATTGCCGGGCGCGGCCAGGCCAATCCAGCCAGCCTGGTGAGCGCCATCGCCATGGCGCGGCGACTCACCGGGGCCCGGAACGCCGCGTTCAGCGCTTGAGCGCGTCGCGGATCTCGCGCAGCAGGACCACGTCTTCGGGTGTTGCGGCCGGCGCAGGCGCGGGCTGGGAGCGCTTGAGTTTGTTGATCTGCTTGACCATGATGAAAATGATCAGCGCGAGGATCAGGAAATTGATCACGATGGTGACGAAGGAACCGTAGGCCAGCACGGGGATATTGGCCTTTTTCAGTGCCGCAAGCGTCATCTCGGTGCCTGAAGGCACAGCGCCCAGGGGGATGAAGAAGTTCGAGAAGTCGATCTTGCCAATGACCGCACCGACCACGGGCATGACGATGTCATTCACCAATCCATCGACGATCTTGCCGAACGCGCCGCCGATGATCACACCGACAGCCAGGTCGATGACATTGCCCTTGGCGGCGAATTCCTTGAATTCATTGAAGAAACTCATGTTGCGCTCCGTTCAGACTGATGAGAAGTCTGGAATGTAATGCAATGGCATAAATTTCGATATCTTTGTAAAGCGTCGAATTCTTGAGCCTCATCTTTTCCATCCAATTTGCCTGGAAGGGCTGAATATTGCGGCGCAACATCCATTTTATTGATCAAACGCAATGCATGAGCCCTAAATCAGTGATCTCTTATACAGGCTTTTCCTAATGCCAAATTCGCGCTGCGGGACCAGAATTCCATCGCTTCACTACCGCACCCACATGATGGATTCCCAACGCAGAACTTGGTTGATTGCCACAGGTGCCGCCACCTGTGTCGCCGGGGTCGCCACGGCCGTACCCTTCGTCGAGTCCATGGAGCCATCGGCCAAAGCCAGAGCCGAGGGTGGCCCTCTCGAGGTGGATATTTCTCAGCTCCGCCCGGGCGAGAAAATGACCGTCCTATGGCGCGGTCAGCCCGTGTGGTTCCTGCGCCGTACACCCCAGATGCTGGCATCGCTCAACATCACGCAGTCGCTGGTGGCCGACCCCTTGTCCAAGCGCACCCAATTCCCCACGCCGCCATGGGCACAGAACCAGTGGCGTTCGATCAAACCCGAGTACCTCGTGGCCGTGGGTATTTGCACCCATCTCGGTTGTTCTCCCGTGGATCGGTTCACACCCGGCCCGCAACCTTCGCTGCCGAGCGACTGGCAGGGCGGATTCCTCTGTCCTTGTCACGGCTCCATGTTCGATCTGGCGGCGCGCGTGTTCAAGAACATGCCTGCTCCGGACAATCTGGTGGTGCCGCCGTACCACTACGTCAACGACCGAAAAATTCTTCTCGGCGAACACAAGGCCTGACCGCCTCGAACTGGAGACAACCATGGCTGAACAGACTTTGCCAGACATCCCCGTGCCAGAAGCTGCGCCGCGCGGAGGCTTGCGTCAATGGGTCGACGACCGTTTCCCGTTCTCGGCGCTTTGGGCCGCACATCTGACCGAGTACTACGTCCCCAAGAATTTCAACTTCTGGTACTACTTCGGTTCGTTCGCCATCGTGGTGCTGGGCATTCAGATCGTCAGCGGCATCTTTCTGGTCATGCATTACAAGCCCGATGCAGCACTGGCGTTCGGTTCGGTCGAGTACATGATGCGAGACGTGCAATGGGGTTGGCTGATCCGTTACATCCATTCGACCGGCGCATCGGCTTTTTTTGTCGTCATCTATCTGCACATGTTCCGCAGCTTGCTGTACGGCTCTTACCGCAAGCCGCGCGAGTTGATCTGGATCTTCGGTTGTCTCATCTTCCTCAGCCTGATGGGTGAAGCCTTCTTCGGCTACTTGCTCCCCTGGGGTCAGATGTCGTTCTGGGGCGCGCAAGTCATCGTCAACCTGTTCTCGGCCATCCCTTTCATCGGCCCCGATCTGTCGCTCTGGATCCGGGGCGATTATGTGGTGAGCGACGCTACGCTGAACCGCTTTTTCGCCTTCCACGTCATCGCCATTCCCTTGCTGCTCATCGGGCTGGTTGGCGCGCACATCATCGCCCTGCACCAGGTCGGGTCCAACAATCCCGACGGCATCGAGATCAAGGCCAACAAGGATGCGCGGGGAAATCCGCGCGACGGCATTCCCTTCCATCCTTACTACACGGTGCATGACCTGTTCGGCCTTTCAGTCTTCCTCACGATTTTCTGCGCCGTGTTGTTCTTTGCGCCCACGTTCGGGGGATACTTTCTTGAGCACAACAATTTCATTCCCGCGAATCCGCTGAAAACGCCGCCGCACATCGCGCCAGTCTGGTATTTCACTCCCTTCTATTCCATGCTGCGTGCCACCACCAGTGCCTCGGTCCACATCTGGATGGGGGTCGTGAGCGTGGCAGGCTTGTGGCGCGCCTGGAGTCTGCGGCGCCATCCTTTGCGTCTTGCCGTCCTTGCCGCCGGCATGGCCTTTTTGCTGTGGGCCATGGTCACGGTGGATGCCAAGTTCTGGGGTGTGGTGGTCATGGGCGGGGCGGTGATCTCCCTGTTTTTCCTCCCCTGGCTGGATCACTCTCCGGTCAAGTCCATTCGCTATCGCCCCAAGTGGCATCTTTCTGTGCTCCTTGTGTTCGCGCTGGCCTTCGTGGTGCTCGGTTATTTCGGCATTGAGGAGCCATCCCCCACGGGATACTGGATTTCGGTGACTTGCACGTTTATCTACTTCGGGTTCATTTGGTTGATGCCGTGGTGGAGCAGGCTGGGAGAACCTAGGCCCGTGCCCGAGCGTCTGGTCTACCACCCACACTGAGCGATGAACATGTCACACATCTTTCGCGTGTTCCTGCGCCTCGTGCTACTGTTCGGACTGGGCTCCACGACGGTGGCCGCACTTGCCGCCGCCGAACAAGAGAGCGTTCCGTTGCAGCAGGCGCCGTATCGTGTGAACGACCTGCTCGCGCTACAGAATGGCGCGAAGATCTTCGTCAACTACTGTCTGAACTGCCATAGCGCGCAATTCATGCGCTATGAAAAACTGCGCGCTATCGGACTGACGGGCGAACAGGTTCAGAAAAATCTCATGTTCAGCGAACCCAGACTTGGCGACACGATGAAAATCGCCATGACGCCCGCACAGGCGGAGGCCTGGTTTGGCGCGGCACCGCCAGACCTGAGCGTGATCGAACGGGCACTGGCTTCGCACCGCGGTTCGGGGGCCGACTTCCTCTATACCTATTTATTGTCCTTCTATCGCGACGACTCGCGACCGTCCGGATGGAATAATTTGGTGGTTCCGAATGTGGCCATGCCCAATCCACTTTGGCCTTTGCAGGGGGAGCGCGCGGCCCGGTTCGAACTCAAGAGCGACCCCGCCGATCGCCACGTGCAACTCAAGACCTTCGTGGGCTATGAACAGCTGACGCCGGGGAGCTTGAGCGCAAGGCAGTATGATTCACAGATTGCCGATCTTGTGGCCTACATGCAGTGGATGGCGGAACCGGACCAACTCGAGCGCAAGCGACTCGGTGTCATCGTGTTGCTGTTCCTGGCCGTGTTCACGTTCATCACGTGGCGCCTCAAGTCCGAATACTGGAAAGATGTGAAGTAATCGAGGCCGGAGCCGAGTCGCCAAAACTCCACGCTTCGCCCGCATCCGACTTTCTTTCGGAAGGTTTTTCGGGGGTGAGCCTGCTCACTCCCTTCGCTTTTTCAGGAGTCGCCCCTCATGATGGTGCTTTACTCAGGCACGACCTGCCCGTTCTCGCAGCGCTGCCGCTTCGTCCTTTTCGAAAAGGGCATGGATTTCGAAATTCGCGATGTCGACCTTTTCAACAAACCCGAAGACGTCAACGTCATGAATCCTTACGGCCAGGTGCCCATCCTGGTCGAGCGTGATCTCATCCTGTATGAGTCCAACATCATCAACGAGTACATCGACGAGCGTTTCCCGCATCCACAGCTCATGCCCGGAGACCCGGTGGCGCGCGCACGTGTGCGCTTGTTCCTGTTCAATTTCGAGAAGGAACTGTTCGTGCACGTCTCCACGCTGGAGTCGCGTGCCAGCAGGGCCAACGAAAAGGCTATGGAGAAGGCACGCGCCGCCATTCGTGATCGCCTTACGCAACTCGTTCCCATTTTTACCAAAAACCGTTTCATGCTGGGCGACGACTTCTCCATGCTCGACGTGTCCATAGCCCCGCTGTTGTGGCGTCTCGACCACTACGGCATTGATTTGCCGAAGTCAGCCGCCCCACTGGCCAAGTATGCCGAGCGCATTTTTCAGCGCCCGGCCTATATTGAAGCGCTGACACCGTCAGAAAAGGTCATGCGCAAGTAGCAAGGAATTAGGCCTACGTTTCCGTCATGAGCAACGCCGCCGAAAGCCCGAGTTCGACCAAGCCGTATCTGCTGCGCGCACTGTACGAGTGGTGCACCGACAATGGATTCACACCGTATCTGGCTGTGCACGTCGATGGCCAGGTCCGTGTTCCACGCGAGCATGTGAAGAATGGAGAAATCGTGCTCAACATCAGTTTCGGGGCCACCAGCGGGTTGAAGATCGGTAACGACGATGTCAGCTTCAGGGCGCGCTTCGGCGGAGTCGCGCGCGACATTCTGGTGCCCGTCAGCCATATCACCGCCATCTATGCGCGTGAGAATGGTCAGGGCATGGCTTTTCCTTTGCCCGAGGCCAGTCACGATGAAACGGGGGAAGCAGATCAACCGCGGATCAAGGTTGATGTGCCGCTGTCTCATCTCGGCGAGTCGGTGCGCTTGCACGCCGTGCCTGACATCTCGGCGCCCCCCTCTGATGGCCATGGGGGAGAGAACAAACCTGCTGCGCTTCCATCAGCGCCTGCCGCCGTGGATGAGCTTAGCCCACCAGAGCCGCCGCCAAGGCCTTCGGGGCCACGCCTTAAACGTGTGAAGTGAAAAGCAGGATTGATGTGCTGCGGTTTTCATGGCCGCTTAGCCACAGGCGAATCACGCCGCTTTAGCTCAGTTGGTAGAGCAACCGCCTTGTAAGCGGTAGGTCATCTGTTCGAGTCAGATAAGCGGCACCAATTTCCACAGCAGGGGGGCGGTTTCAGGAGTGATTCCTTATGCATGGGGTGGACATTGGTTGCATTTTGTATCATAATGTCACTGAGCCTTTACCGGCTCTTTCAGGGAGTGTGCAATTCACCCGGGCCATGCCCGGGTTTTTTTTGAGGCGTATCGACCCAGGTCAAATCCGCCGATCGAGGCGTGATGGCGTGATTTCCTTCGAGCATCCTCATGCGGGAAAAAGACCTATGGCCCTTCGTGCAGCGCACACGGACGCATAATTGAGCTTATGCACTCCTTAGGTTTCAATTTATGGCTCAGACCACCCCTTCGCCAGCACGGTTGACGGTGCACCGCCAGTCGCGCGCGTTGGAAATCGCCTTTGAAGACGGCGCGACGTTTCGCATTCCCTTTGAATTGATGCGGGTGTACTCGCCGTCGGCCGAGGTGCGTGGTCATGGCCCCGGGCAAGAAACCTTGCAGACTGGCAAGCGCGAAGTACTCATCGATGCATTGGAGCCTGTCGGAAACTATGCTGTGCAGCCCACGTTTTCGGATGGACACGATACCGGCATCTTCACCTGGGAGTACCTGTATTTTCTCGGTATTGAGCAGGATCGGTTGTGGACGGAGTATCTGAGCCGCCTGGCAACGGCGGGGGCAAATCGCGATACGCCGATTCCTCGGCAGAGCGCCGATGGCGCGGGCGGTTGCGGTCATGGGGGCACGCGATGACTGTGGAACGACCCGAATCGACCACCCATTTCGGCTTTGAAACCGTTGCCGAAAGCGAGAAGTCACATCGCGTGGCCCAAGTCTTCGACTCGGTCGCTCCACGCTACGACCTGATGAACGACCTGATGAGCGCCGGTCTCCACAGGGCCTGGAAGGCGTTCACGGTCGCCCTGGCCGGTGTGCGCCCGGGACATCGCGTGCTGGATATCGCGTCCGGGACGGGCGATCTGGCGCGGGCTTTTGCGCCTCAGGCCGGACCGCAAGGGCTGGTCGTGGCGACCGATATCAACGGCGCCATGCTAGAACAGGGACGCGCTGAACTGGAAAATGCCGGTCTATGCCTTCCTGCGGCTTTGTGCGACGCTGAAAACTTACCCTTTCCAGCCGGCAGTTTCGACCGCGTCAGCGTGGCTTTCGGGCTGCGCAATATGACGCACAAAGATATCGCTTTGGCCGAGATGCACCGGGTTCTCAAGCCTGGTGGAAAGCTGCTGGTCTTGGAGTTTTCACGCCCGTGGGAACCGCTGCGCGGGGTTTACGACTGGTATTCCTTTCATATCTTGCCGCGCCTGGGCAAAATGGTCGCCGGCGACGCTGGCAGCTATCGCTACCTGGCCGAATCCATCCGCAAGCATCCGGACCAAAAGACCCTCATGTCCATGATGCAAGAGGCGGGCTTCGCCAAAGTCGACTGGTACAACCTTTCTGCCGGCGTCGTTGCGTTGCATATTGGCATCAAGGCTTGAGTCGACACAAATTTTATGAAAAGACTGAACTTTTTCGGCCTATTGGTAACAAAATGTAGGCATTCATCACTGGACATGAACATGAAAAAACAGCGTGCCTTCCTTCTGCTTGCTTGTTGTCTCGTCCTGACCTCCGCTTTGTTCGCGGCTGATGCCCAGGCCAAGCGCATGGGTGCAGGCAAGAGCCTGGGGCGCCAGAACAGCGGGGTTCTGCAACGTCAACAGGTCACTCCAGCGCCGGCTGTCGCGCCCAAGCAGGTGGCGCCGAGTCCTGCGGCCGTTCAGCCGCGCCCAGCCAGCCGCTGGGGGGGGATACTGGGTGGCCTGGCGGCCGGAATCGGTTTGGCGGCTTTGTTCCATGCCCTCGGGTTCGGCGCCGGGATGGCTTCCTTCGTGACGGCGCTTTTGCTCGCGGCGCTGGCGTTCTTTGCCGTGATGGCCTTGATGCGCATGCTGCGCAGGCAAGGCGGCGAACCCATCCCACAACCCGCCGGCATGCCACGTGGAGCTTATGACGCCGCCCAGCTCGGGCAAGAGTCGTATCTGCCGCCCCAGCGTATTGATGACATGAGTGCGGCCGGTGCTGGAGGATCGCGGGCTCAGGGTTCCATACCGGCCAACTTCGACCAACGTGCCTTCCTGAACAAGGCGCGCGAGCATTACTACCAGCTGCAGAAGGCCTGGGACGTGGGTGATCTGTCCAGCATCGAGTCCTACACGACACCCGAGTTGTTCGCACAATTGCGCAGCGAAATCGAACAGCGCGGACCCGAGCGCAATCAGACGGATGTGGTCACGCTTGAGGCCGTATTGCTCGAGCTTCAGGAGCAGCAGGGCGAGTACCTGGCGACCGTTGAATTCTCGGGCCTGGTGCGGGAGGAGAGCTGGGGCGGGGCCCAATCCATGCGAGAAATCTGGAATCTGGTCAAGCCGGTCTCGGGTTCGTCCGGCTGGTTGCTCGCCGGAATTCAACAAATCGGGTAGGCGCCGGTTCGAGGGGCGGCTTGATGATGGGAAGGGGGCGCGAGCCCCCCTTTTGCATGGCGAATTCACGTCCGGTCGCATCTGGCGCGGCAGGGAGTATGGCCGGCCTCCTAGAATGGGCAGGGTCCCCCCGAACTGCACGATGCTCAGCTCCCACGCTTCAACGACGCCCCTCTTTCCCGCGCGACTGAGGCACGCATTGCTTCAGCGCGTGGCGCAAGCTGTCAATCACGTCATTCAACAAAATCCCCAGGCTCAGCGCCGCCTGCTTGCCCATGCGGGCAAGTGCGTCAGTTTGTACATGGCAGGCGTGGCGCTGGTGCTGGAGGTCACGTCAGAAGGTGGTTTCGATCCGGTTCCACACGGCGCGCAGGCCTGCAATCCAGCCTTGACGCTGGAGATCGACGCTGCCGCAGCGTTGGCGGCGCAGTGGCAAGGACAGCGTTTGGGCCTGAGCGGTGTGCGCATCGCAGGCGATGCGGATTTTGCCCAGGCCATGTCCTGGTTGCTGGGGCATTTGCGGTGGGATGCGGAGGATGACCTGGCGCGATGGTTCGGTGAAGTCGCGGCTTACCGCATGGCGAAGGCTGCGCGCAGGATCAGTCGCCAGGGTTCTGATTGGCGCGAGCGTATTGAGAACGATCTTCGGGATTGGCTGGCCGAAGCGCCCCGGGGGTTGGTCGGCCGACGCGAATTCGCCGATTGCAGTGCGGCGGCGGCCGAATTGCGCGATGCCACGGCCAGGCTCGACAAGCGTATTCAGATCCTGGCCCGGCGTCGCCGCGCGGTGCGGAGCTGATTCATGCGCCGCCTCCTGCGTTTATTGCGCATCGCGCGCGTGGCCCTGCATTATGGGCTCGACCAACTCGTGCTGTCCGGCTTTCGCCACCGCTGGTTGCGGGTTCTGGCGCGGGTGCTGGCGACGGGGCGCAATCTCGAGGCTCCGCGCGGCCAGCGCCTGCGGTTGGCGCTGGAAAGCCTAGGTCCGATCTTCGTCAAGTTCGGGCAGATGCTGTCGACCCGGCGCGACTTGCTGCCGCTCGATATCGCCGACGAACTTGCCAAGCTGCAGGACCGCGTGCCGCCATTCGATTCGGTGCTGGCGGTTGCGCAAATCGAAAGGGCACTGGGCAAGCCGATCGACCAGTTGTTCGCCAGCTTCGAGCGTACGCCGGTGGCCAGCGCCTCGATCGCGCAGGTGCATTTCGCCGTCTTGCCGCCATCGCAGGGCGAACATGAAGTGGCCGTGAAGGTGTTGCGACCCGGCATGCGCAACATCATCGACCAGGATTTGCATCTCATGCGCACTCTTGCCGGCTGGGTCGAGTGGGCCTGGGAGGACGGCAAGCGTCTCAAGCCCCGCGAGGTGGTGGCCGAGTTCGACAAATATCTCCACGACGAACTCGACCTCGTGCGCGAGGCGGCGAATGCCGCGCAATTGCGACGCAATATGAACGGCCTGGGCCTGGTGCTGATCCCGCAGATGTATTGGGACTTGTGCACCGAAAGCGTGATCGTGATGGAGCGCATGCGCGGGGTGCCGATCAGCCAGGTGGAGCGCCTGCGCGCGGCCGGGGTGGACATCCGCAAGCTGGCCCAGAGCGGGGTCGAGATCTTTTTCACCCAGGTGTTCCGCGACGGCTATTTCCATGCCGACATGCATCCTGGCAACATCATGGTCAGCTTGGCGCCGGAGACTTTCGGCTGGTACATCGCGCTCGACTTCGGCATCATCGGCACCCTGTCGGAGTTCGACAAGGACTACCTGGCGCAGAATTTCATCGCCTTTTTCCAGCGGGATTACCGGCGCGTCGCCGAATTGCACCTGGAGTCGGGCTGGGTGCCGTCGGAGGTGCGGGTGGAGGAACTGGAGGCCGCGGTGCGCACCGTGTGCGAGCCGCAGTTCGAGCGTCCGCTGAAGGACATCTCGCTCGGGCAGATTCTCATGCGCCTGTTCCAGGTGTCGCGCCGCTTCAAGGTGGAGATCCAGCCCCAGCTCGTGCTGCTGCAGAAAACCCTGCTCAATGTCGAAGGGCTGGGCCGCCAACTCGACCCCGATCTGGATCTGTGGAGCACGGCGCAGCCCTTCTTGCGGCGCTGGATGCAAAGCCAGGTGGGCTGGCGCGCGTTCACCACGCATTTACGCAAGGAGGCGCCTCGCTTCGCGCAGTATTTCCCGGCGTTACCACGCCTGATCCATCATGCCCTGGAGCAGGCGCAGCAGCCCGGCGAGCGCGAGTTGACGCGCCAGCTGCTGCAAGAACAGCGCCGGACCAATGCCTTGTTGCAGGGCTTGATCGGCTTTGTCGTGGGCGTGGTATTTTTCCTGGTCCTGCTGGCGCTTTGGAATGCGCGCTTTTGGCTTGGAGCCTGAGACCGATGCATGCAGTGCGATTTGCTTGCGGGGAGGACTGGCCTGCACTTGGTCTGGGGACCTGGCGTTTCGGCGAAGACCCGGCGCAACGCGGTGCAGAGGTCGCGGCGCTGCGCGCCGCGTTCGAGATGGGTTACCGCCTGATCGACACCGCGGAGATGTATGGCGAAGGCGGGGCCGAGCGTGTCGTTGGACAAGCGCTGGCCGAATCCCTGCGTGCCGGCACCGTGCGCAGGGACGACGTGCGCATCGTCAGCAAGGTCTACCCGCATCACGCAAGTTCTGCAGGTGTGCGCCAGGCTTGCGAGCGCAGTCTGGAACGCCTGGGAATCGATTGCATCGATCTCTATCTGTTGCACTGGCGCGGCGACATTCCTCTGCAACAAACCCTCGACGGGTTCGAGCGGCTCAAGGCGGCGGGGAAAATCGGCGCATGGGGCGTGAGCAATTTCGATCTTGGCGATATGCAGGAATTGCGCGGCCTGGACGCCGGCCCAAACTGCGCGACCAATCAGGTCTACTACGCCGCCGGCAGCCGAGGCGTCGAATTCGATCTATTGCCCTGGATGCAGCGGCACGCCATGCCACTGATGGCCTACAGCCCGCTCGACGAGGGCAAGCTGGCGCGTCACGCCAAGCTGGTGGCCCTGGGTGCGCCACTGGGCCTGAGTGCCGCGCAACTGGCGCTGGCCTGGGTCTTGCGCGTGCCGAATGTCCTTGCCATTCCCAAGGCGGGGCGCCTGCAGCATCTGTGTGACAACCTGGCTGCTGCGGACGTGCAACTCGATGCAGGCACGCTTGCCGCCATCGATGCACTCTTTGCGCCGCCGAAGCATCGCCAGCCGTTGGCGATGATCTAGCCTCAGCGCGTCAGCGGCCTGGGGTGATTCGACCCCGCACGTGTCTCACATATTGCGCCGGTACTGGCCGCCCACCTCGAACAGCGCGGTGGTGATCTGCCCGAGCGAGCAGCGGCGCACAGCTTCCATCAGCACCTCGAACACGTTGCGGTTGTCGATCACGGCCTGGCGTAGTCGTTCCAGCTCGGCGGGAGCGTGTTCTGCATGCCGGGTGTGGAAGTCGGCCAGCCGCCGGAGCTGGGATTGCTTTTCCGCCTCGGTGGAGCGGGCCAGCTCCAGATGGCTGGTCACCGGGTTGCCGTGCGGGTTGCGGAAGGTGTTGACGCCGACGATGGGCAGTTCGCCGGTGTGCTTGAGCATTTCGTAGTGCATGCTCTCCTCCTGGATCTTGCCGCGCTGGTAGCCGGTTTCCATCGCCCCCAGCACGCCACCGCGCTCGGCGATGGCCTCGAACTCCTTCAGCACGGCTTCCTCCACCAGATCGGTCAGCTCCTCGATGACGAAGGCGCCCTGGTTGGGGTTCTCGCACTTGGCCAGGCCCCATTCGCGGTTGATGACGAGCTGGATGGCCATCGCGCGGCGCACGCTCTCCTCGGTGGGCGTGGTGATGGCTTCGTCGTAGGCATTGGTGTGCAGACTGTTGCAGTTGTCGTAGACGGCAATCAGCGCCTGCAGCGTGGTGCGGATGTCGTTGAACGCGATCTCCTGCGCGTGCAGGCTGCGGCCCGAGGTCTGGATGTGATACTTGAGCTTCTGGCTGCGCTCGCTGGCGCCGTACTTGTCGCGCATCGCCACGGCCCAGACGCGGCGCGCAACACGTCCCAGCACGCTGTATTCCGGGTCCATGCCATTGCTGAAAAAGAAGCTCAGGTTGGGCGCGAAGTCGTCGATATGCATGCCGCGGGCCAGATAGGCCTCGACGAAGGTGAAGCCGTTGGCCAGGGTGAAGGCCAGTTGCGAGATGGGGTTGGCGCCGGCCTCGGCGATGTGATAGCCCGAAATGCTCACCGAGTAGAAGTTGCGCACCTTGTGGTGCACGAAGTATTCCTGAATGTCGCCCATGACCTTGAGCGAGAACTCGGTGGAGAAGATGCAAGTGTTCTGGCCCTGGTCTTCTTTCAGGATGTCGGCCTGCACCGTGCCGCGCACGTTCTCCAGCACCCAGGCGCGAATCTTGGCCGTCTCGTCGTCCGAGGGCTCGCGGCCGTTTTCGCGCTGGAACTTGTCGAGCTGCTGGTCGATCGCCGCATTCAGGAACATGGCCAGGATGGTGGGTGCCGGGCCGTTGATGGTCATGCTTACCGAGGTGGCCGCATCGCACAGGTCGAACCCGTCGTACAGCACCTTCAAGTCGTCCAGCGTGGCGATGGAGACGCCCGAGTTGCCGACCTTGCCGTAGATGTCGGGGCGCAGGTCGGGCTCGGCGCCATACAGCGTGACCGAGTCGAACGCGGTGGACAGGCGCTTGGCCGGCATGTCTTCGGACAGCATCTTGAAACGGCGGTTGGTGCGAAACGGGTCGCCCTCGCCGGCGAACATGCGGGTGGGATCTTCGTTCTCGCGCTTGAAGGCGAACACGCCCGCGGTGTAGGGGAAGCTGCCGGGCACGTTCTCGCGCATCAGCCAGCGCAGCAGCTCGCCGTGGTCGGCCCAGCGCGGCAGCACCACCTTGCGCATGCGCGTGCCCGACAGCGTGGCGTGCGTGAGCCGGGTGCGGATTTCGCGGTCGCGGATTCTCACCACGTATTCGTCGCCGCCGTAGGCCTGCAGCATCTGCGGCCACATGGCCAGCAGTTTGCGCGCCGCCGGCAGCATGCGCGCCTCGCGCTGTTCGGCCAGGGCCGCGACGGCCTCGACCGCGGCGGTCTTGTCCGGATTGGCGTCGAGCAGCATGCGCCCGCTCTCGCGCAATTGCTGCGCCTCGCGCGCCAAGCGGGCCTGCTCCTCCACCTGCCGGTGGTAGGCGCGCACCGCGTCGGCAATCTCGGCCAGATAGCGGCTGCGCGCCGCCGGCACGATGGGGGTCTGGTGCGTGCTGTGGCGCGTCAACACCTTGGGCAGCCTGCCCTCCGCGAGCGGCAAGCCATGTTCCGCCAGGCGCGGCTTCATCGCCTGGTAGAGGGCCGTCACGCCGTCGTCGTTGAAGCGGCTGGCCATGGTGCCGAACACCGGCATGTCCTCGGGCTTTTGGGCGAAGGCTTCGCGGTTGCGCTGGACTTGCTTGGTCACGTCGCGCAGCGCGTCCATGGCCCCCTTGCGGTCGAACTTGTTGATCGCCACCCAATCGGCGAAGTCCAGCATGTCGATCTTCTCGAGCTGGCTGGCGGCGCCGAACTCGGGCGTCATCACATACAGGCTCAGGTCCGCGTGCGGCACGATGGCGGCGTCGCCCTGGCCGATGCCGGAGGTTTCGACGATGACGAGATCGTGCCCGGCCGCCTTGCACGCCGCGATCACGTCCGGAAGCGCCCGGCTGATTTCACTGCCCGCCTCGCGCGTGGCCAGGCTGCGCATATAGACCCCCGGCGATGGCGTGCGTCCCGGGCGCGCCCAGGGCGCAATGGCGTTCATGCGAATGCGGTCGCCCAGCAGCGCGCCGCCGCTCTTGCGCCGCGAGGGATCGATGCTGACGATCGCGATGCGCAGCGCGTCGTCCTGATCCAGCCGCATGCGCCGGATGAGTTCGTCCACCAGGCTGCTCTTGCCTGCGCCGCCGGTCCCGGTGACGCCGACGATGACCCCCTGCGTGGTCTCCGCCCGCTGATGCACTGCGCGCAGCAGGGCGGCGTCGGCCGCGCCGTTCTCAAGCTGGGTGATCATGCGCGCCAGCACGGCCTGGCTGTGGGCGAGGGCCTGTATCGGGTCAGCCTGCGCCAGCGCCGGCAGCGGGCGGTCGCAGCGCTGCAGCATGTCGCCGATCATGCCCTGCAGTCCAAGGCGCTGGCCGTCCTCCGGGCTGTAGATGCGTGCCACGCCATAGGCCTGCAGCTCGGCGATCTCGCCCGGCACGATGACGCCGCCGCCGCCGCCGAACACCTGGATGTGCCCGGCTCCCTGTTCGCGCAGCCGGTCGATCATGTACTTGAAAAACTCCACATGCCCGCCCTGGTAGCTGGAGATGGCGATGCCGTGGACATCTTCCTGGATGGCCGCGGTGACGATTTCATCCACCGCGCGGTTGTGCCCGAGGTGGATGACCTCCGCGCCCATGCCGATCAGGATGCGGCGCATGATGTTGATCGCCGCGTCGTGCCCGTCGAACAGGGCTGCCGCGGTGACGAAGCGCAGGCGTTGCCGGGGCCGGTAGGCGGCCAGAACCTTGGCGTCGGACAGATCGGTCATGTGTGTCTCCGGTGGCCGGCGTGCATGGCGCCGGACTTTGTGGCTGAGCTTGCCGCGGACGGATCGGGGCGGCGGCAATTGACGTATACGTCAATTTGGGACTTTAACCGATTCGGGGCCGCCTCGATAGAGGGGAAAGTCGATGCGCGTGGCAACGGCCGCGACGGTTTCGTGACCGCCGGAAACGTCGGCAGGGCCGTGTGGGCAGGACTGCTCTGCTATGGTGCGGGCGTTGATTGTGCGGCCCCACCATGAATCTTCTTCTGCTCGATCTCGGTAACACACGGCTCAAATGGGGCATCTGGTCTGGCGCTCACGCCAGCCCGGAGCCGCAGTTGACGGCCCATGGGGCCATGTCCCAGCAATCCATCGAAACGCTGGCCTCGGAGCTTGAAGAACAGCAGGCGCGGCCGCGATCCGCACTGGGCTGCGCGGTGGCCGGCGCCGTGGCCACCGCGCGGGTGGACGCCCAGCTTGCCAGTCTCGGCCTGCGCTGCGACTGGGTGCATTCCCCCGCCCAGCAATGCGGCGTGCGCAACGGCTACACCAACCCCAGCCTGCTCGGTCCCGACCGCTGGGCGGCGCTGATCGGCGCCCGCATGCGCTGCGCGGATGGCCCGGTGCTGGTCATCAGCGTGGGGACCGCCGTCACCATCGACTGCCTGGCCTCGGACGGGCGCTTCCTGGGCGGCGTCATTCTTCCCGGATTCGGGCTCATGCTCAAGGCGCTGGAAATGGGCACCGCCGGGCTCAACGTGCCCGAGGGCGAACTGCGCGAGTTTCCCAACAACACCAGCGACGCGCTGATGACCGGGGGCGCGCTGGCCATCTCCGGCGCGGCGCGGCAAATGCACGAGCGCCTGACGCGGTTGGAGCACCAGGCGCCCCTGGTGCTGCTGACCGGCGGCGCGGCGCCCAAGTTGGAACTGGCCTTGGGCCTGCCGCACCAGACGGTCGATCACCTGGTGTTCGAGGGGCTGCTGCGCATCGCCGCAGAGCGCGGGCTGGTTCGCCCGCCGGCGGTCGCCGCGCGGGCCTGATGCGAGGTCAGAGCACGAAGCGCGATAAATCGTCGTCGGCCGCGATCTCACCCAGCCGTTCGTCGACGAACGCCGTATCGATGGCCAGCGTGCGCGGCTTGCTGCCGTCGGCATGGAACGATGCGTCTTCCAGCAGCCGCTCCATCACGGTATGCAGGCGGCGGGCGCCGATGTTTTCGGTTTTTTCGTTCACGGCATAAGCCACCTCGGCCAGCCGGCGGATGCCGTCCGGCGCGAACTGCAGACTCAGGCCGTCGGTGTCCAGCAGGGCCTGGTATTGCTTGACCAGGCTGGCGTCCGTGGCGGTGAGGATGGCCTCGAAATCCT
>JAJXUC010000018.1 GCA_021783435.1 Pseudomonadota bacterium
GCATGCTAAGCGATGAGCAATCGGTAGAGGTTGCGGATCATCGCCGCCGTGGCGCCCCAGATGAAATAGCGTTGTCCATCGGCTGCAATCCAGGGCATGGCGTAAAAGGCGCGTCGCGTGACGCTGGTCATCGATGCCGGCGCGGGCAGCCCGGTTTGCACGTCCCAGGTGCGCAGTTCATGGTGCATCGGGTTCATCAGGAATTCGAGCGGCACCTCGAAGACTTCGGCCACCTCGCTGGGCTGCAGCCGTAGCTGTGCCCAGGGGTCGATCATCGCGACCACAGGCGTGACGGCGTAGCCGGTGACGGTGGTGTAGATCGGCATCGACCCGAGCGGCTCCACCTGGTCGGGACGCAGGCCGATTTCTTCCTCGGCTTCACGCAGCGCGGTATGCACTGGACTCGAATCACCCGGGTCGCGGCTTCCACCGGGAAAACTGATTTGACCCGCATGAACCTGCAACTGGGCGTTGCGGCGGGTGAGCAACAGATGCAGTCCTTGCCGACGCTCGACCAGGGGAACCAGAACGGAGGCCTCGCGGCTGAGTGTCTGGCGTGAAAACGAGACGTCTTCGAAAACCTCGGGCTCCCAGTTGAGCGGTTGGGCAAAACGCGAGCGCAGCCAGTGCGCCTGCAAGCGTGCGGGGTGGACGGCCGGAAGGTCGGTCTCGGCACGGACCAGGGGAACCTGTTCCGGATCGAATGGGGGGCGAGGGACCGGGCCGGCGCTGGCGTTCATCGCTTGCTCAAAGCAAACAGCCGGCATGGGCCGGCTGTTTGCTTGTTGCTCGAAGTCCTCGCCGCCGCATATGGGGCAGGTTGGATCAGCATAGGGTGGCTTACGCCAGTTTTTCCTTGATGCGGGCTGACTTGCCGGTGCGCCCGCGCAAGTAGTAGAGCTTGGCGCGGCGCACATCGCCGCGACGCTTCACCTCGATGGAGGCGATCATCGGCGAGTAGAGCTGGAAGGTCCGCTCGACGCCTTCTCCGGACGAGATTTTGCGCACGATGAAGTTGGAATTCAGGCCGCGGTTGCGTTTGGCGATGACGACGCCTTCGTAGGCCTGAGCACGCTTGCGCGAGCCTTCAACCACGTTGACGCTCACGATGACGGTGTCGCCGGGGGAGAACTCGGGGATGGCCTTGCCTTGGGTCAGGCGCTGGATTTCTTCCTGCTCGAGTTGTTGAATCAAATGACTGCTCATAGGGGGCTCCAACGATCTTGCACCCGCTGTGGATGGGTTACCTGCCACTGGCAAGGCTTTGTTGTCGCGGCGCAGAGGATCGAAAAACGGGCTATTCTAGACCAGATTCGCCAGGACATCCTCGTCTTGCGCGCTCAGCCTGCCTTGGCCGCGCATGGCCGCGATCAGATCGGGCCTGCGCCGCTGTGTCAGTTCGAGCATGCGATCGCGTCGCCAGCGGGCGATGCGCGCATGGTCGCCCGACAGCAGGACTTCCGGGACCTGCTGCCCGGCGTGCGAAGGCGGGCGGGTGTAATGCGGGCAGTCGAGCAGACCATCCGAGAAGCTGTCCTGCTGCGCGGAATCAGCGCAGCCCAGCACACCGGGTTGCAAGCGGGCCACGGCATCGAGCAAGACCATGGCCGCAATTTCGCCGCCTGACAGCACATAGTCCCCGAGGCTGATTTCGGCATCCACGTGCCGATCGATGAAACGCTGGTCGATGCCTTCGTAGCGCCCACAGACCAGGACCGCGCCCGGGGATTGCGCCCATCGTGCGACATGGCGTTGGGCTAGCGGTGTGCCGGCGGGCGAAAATAACAAGACTGGGGCTGCGTCGAGCCCAGCCGTCTGGCGTGACGCCTGGGCTGCCTGCAAGGCTTGCTCCAGGGGCTCCGACAGCATGACCATGCCGGGTCCGCCCCCATAGGGCCGGTCGTCCACGGTTTGATGCGCGTCCGAGGTGAAATCGCGCGGATTCCAGGTCTGCATCTGCATAGCCCCGGAATCGAAGGCGCGTCGGCAGACGCCCTGGGTTTTGAGGGGTTCGAAGTAGGCCCCGAACAGGGTGAGGACGTCGAAGCGCGGCATGGCTGGACGGATGGCGTGTTTCAGTCGTAGTCGGGCTGCCAGTCGGCGACGATGCGGCGGGCGTCGAGATCGACCTCCACGATATAGGCGTCAACGAAGGGGATCAGGCGTTCGCGCCTGTGGCCGTCGACCGTGGTTTGCAACTGCAGGATGGATTGCGCACCGCTGTCGAGCAGGCCGCTCACGGCGCCCAGTTCCAGTCCTTCGCGATTGTGGACCGTGCAACCGATGAGATCGACCCAGTAATACTCGCCTTCGCGTGCAGGCGGAAAATCCTCGCGGCGTGCATGGATGGTCCAGCCCTTGAGGGCCTCGGCCTGGGTGCGCGAGGTCGTGCCATCGAGCAGGGCCACCACGAATTGCGCGTGTCGCCGGCAGAGGCGTACCCCGACATGGGTCTGCTGCAGGGTGCGGCCCTGAGGTGATTGCATCCACCATTGGCGCGCCTTCAGCAACGCGGCGGGTTCGCTGGATTGCGGGGCGATCTTGACCCACCCTTGCGTACCCCAGGCATCCAGCACGTAGCCGATCTGGATCAGGTCGGCGGGCCAGACCTCTGGCTCGGTTGGGTTCTCGGCGGGGCGGGAGGCAGATTGGGTCATGGCACAAAGCAAAACACCGCAAGATCGGGCTTGCGGTGTCGCATTGACATCGCAGCGGGCTTCATCGGCAAGCTCGCCGCGGCACACCCCTGAAGACGGGGCGTGGGCTGTCTCCGATGACTCAGGCGGCGGCCTGAGCCGGAGCGGCTTGCTTGGATTGCTTGACCAGTCGTTCCACCGTGGGAGAGAGTTGCGCGCCCACGCCGGCCCAGTAGTTCAGGCGTTCCATTGCGATGCGCAGCGGCTGGTCTTGGCCGCGGGCAACGGGGTTGTAGAAACCCAGGCGCTCGAGGTAGCGGCCGTCGCGGCGATTGCGGGAATCGGTGGCCACGATGTGATAGAAAGGGCGCCCCTTGGCACCTGCGCGTGAAAGACGGATGACGACCATTGCTTCAATTCCTAAGGGATCTGAAAACGCATCGAAACAGCTGCCGCCAGGATTACCAGGCGGGTTTGCGAAAACACGCTGAATCGAAAATTAGCGGCGGCTAGCAGCAGGCACATGGATGCACGCGGCAAAAGCTCATGCAGCAATGTATGCGATGTGGCCAGCCCAGTAAACTCGCCATTATAACCAACTGAATCACTGCAAGCCCACAGCCGCCATGCATGCGTCGCATTCAATCAGCATCCGGACCGCCACCGAGGCGGATCTGGAGACCATGACCAGCATTTACCGCCACCATGTCCTGCATGGAACCGGAACCTTCGAGATCGAGCCGCCCGATCTGCCCGAGATGCGGCGGCGCTTGCAGCTTGTCCGTACCCGAGGCTTGCCGTGGCTGGTTGCTGAACGCGATGGCGCGGTTGCCGGATATGCTTACGCCAACTGGTTTCGCGAGCGCGAAGCGTATCGCTGGACGTTGGAGGACTCGGTGTACATCGACGAGCGGCAGCGCGGCCTGGGGCTGGGTTCGGCGCTGATGAAACACCTGCTGGATGCCTGCGAGGCCGCCGGGGCGCGCCAATTGCTTGCCGTGATCGGCGACGCGGCGAACAAAGGCTCCATCGCCCTGCATCAGCGGCACGGGTTCGCGCATTGCGGTGTCATGCCGGCCGTCGGATGGAAGTTCGGCAGGTGGCTTGATGTCGTGCTGATGCAAAAAGCTCTCGGTGCCGGAGCTGGTACGGCGCCTGGTGTTGTCCAAGCCTGAATGGCCCGCGAAGGCCGTCTTTCCAATCGGCCCTTTTCCTTTTGCAAGCTGGCTCATGACCCAAGCATTCAAATCCAAGACCCTGGCCGCCTCCCTGGCCTTGTTTCTCGGCGTCGTCGGCGCGCATCGTTTCTATCTCAAGGGATGGCGCGACGCGCTGGGCTGGTTGCATATTCCGCTGTTCGCCATGGGGGTCTGGGGCGCTGCGCGGTTCATCGACTTCGGCGTGGACGACTTCATTGCCCGCGTGGCGTTGCCGTTGCTGGGACTCATCGTTGGCCTGGCGCTTTTCCAGGCGCTCCTGATTGGCCTGACTCCGGACGCACGCTGGGATGCGAAATGGAATGCGGGGGTGGGAAGGCGGACATCCAGCGGCTGGGGGGCGGTTCTGGTGGTCATCTTCGCCCTGCTCATCGGCACGGCCGCGCTGATGGGCGGCCTGGCCTTCGGCTTGCAGCAGGTTTTCCAGCCGAGATGAAATCAACGTCGTTCGGCCGCGAGCGGCCCGGCGCGCTGCAGAATCTGTCCCTCGGCCTGCAGCCTCTTGACGGCTTGATGCACGGGCTCGCCATCGGGCAGGGTCCAATCGGGCCAGATTTCGGCCAACGGCGCCAGCACGAATGCGCGCAGATGCATGCGGGGATGGGGCAGGGTCAGCTGTGCGGTCTGCACGCGCCGGGAACCGAACAAGAGGAGGTCGAGGTCGAGCGTGCGCGGGGCATTGCGCAGGGCGGTCGGCCGTAAACGGCCATGTTCGTGCTCGATGCGCTGGAGATGCTCGAGCAGTTGCTCGGGGGCGAGCCCGCACTGCAGCGCGGCGACGGCGTTCCAGTAGTCGGGACCCTGTGCATCCACGGGGGCGCTGCGGTACAAGCCCGATGCCTGCAGGAGTTGGCAGGCGGGCAAGGCCTTCAGTTCCGCGAGTGCCGCCCGGATCGTTGCGGCGCCATCACCCAGGTTGGCGCCCAGGCCGATGAGCGCGATGTCGGGCGAGATGCGCATGGCTGCCTGCTCAGGGCGCCGCGTCGGGTCCGGCTGGTGTCGCTTCGCCGCCGTCCGTCGAGGGTTTCTTGCGGCGACGGCGTTTGCGTTTGGCGGGGTCGGGGCTGGCGCGGCCGGCACGCTCGATGAGTTCCGCGCGCCCGGCATCGTCGGCTTCCTGGAAGCTTTCCCACCACCTGGCCAGTTCAGGGTCGGCGCCGCCGGTTTGCGCGCGCAACAGCAGGAAGTCGAACGCGGCGCGGAATCGCGGATGCTCGAGCGCGCCATGCACATAGCGCGGCGTGCGGCGCGCCAGACGGGGCTGCAGCGACCAGATTTCGCGCATGTCGACACTGATGCGGCGCTGGATCGCCAGGCGCTCGGCCTGCGCGCTCAGCACCTCGTCGGCGGCCTGGTCCAAGGCCGCGATGGCCGGAAGACCCTCGGCCTGCAAGGCGAGCCACTGGCTGTTGACCTGAGGCCATAACAGGCAGGCGAAGAGGAAGCTGGGACTGGCGGTCTTGCCTTCGGCGATGCGCGCATCCGTGTCCCGCAGTGCGGCCATGACGAAGGCCTCGCCTTGCGGCTGGTTGAGCGCCAGATCGATCAGCGGCAGCAGTCCGGCATGCAAGCCGAGACGGCGCAACTGCTCCAGCGAGGCCAGGGCATGGCCGGTTTGCAGCAGCTTGATGGTTTCGTCGAACAGCCGCGCCGACGGCACGTTGCGCAGCAACTCGGCATGTTCGGCGATCGGAGCGCGTGTGGACGGATCGATGGCGAAGGTCAGCTTGGCGGCGAAACGCGCCACGCGCAACAGTCGCACGGGGTCCTCGCGGTAGCGCGTGGCGGGGTCGCCGATCATGCGCAGGGTGCGCGCCTTCATGTCGCGCAGGCCATGGTGGTAGTCGACCACGATGTCGCGCGTGGGGTCGTAGTACAGGGCGTTGACGGTGAAGTCCCGCCGGGCGGCGTCCTGGTCCTGCGGCCCCCAGACGTTGTCGCGCAGCACGCGGCCGCTGGCATCCACGGCATGGTGCTTGCCGGCAAGGTCGTGCGTATTGCGTTCGTCGCCATCCACGGTGGGGCTGGTCTGGGCATCGAGGGTGGCGCGGAAGGTCGAAACTTCGATGATCTCGCGGCCGAACATCACGTGCACGATGCGAAAGCGTCGGCCGATGAGGAAGGCGCGGCGGAACAGCGGCTTGACCTGTTCCGGCGTGGCGTTGGTGGCAACGTCGAAATCCTTCGGCTTGAGGCCGAGCAGCAGGTCGCGTACCGCGCCACCAACGATATAGGCCTCGAAGCCGGCCTGCTGCAGCGTGCGTACCACCGTGAGTGCGGAATTCGGCAGACGCGAGGCGTCGATTTGATGCTGGTCACGTCCGATTTCAACGCGTTTGCCGAGCGTTTTGACAGGGCGCGATTTGCCGTTGAGCAGGCGGGTGATGAGTTTGCGGATCATGGAAACAGTTCAAGGACGGGCCAACCGCGCTCCCGGGCGAGTTCGGCAAGCCGGGGGTCCGGATGGACCACAACGGGATGGGTGACATGCTCGAGCAGGGGCCGGTCGTTGATCGAGTCGGAATAGAACCAGGTCTGGTCGAAGTGGCTCCAGTCCAACTTTTGCGCGGCCAGCCATTGCGTGGTGCGGGTGATCTTGCCTTCCCGGAACGAAGGCACGCCGTGCCAGGCGCCGGTATAGCCACCCAGCGCGTCGCGCTCGGTCTGCACGGCGATGAGATGCGGCACGCCAAAGGCTTCGGCGATGGGCTGCGTGACAAAGTCGTTGGTGGCCGTCACGATGCAGCACAAGTCACCGGCTTGCTGGTGCTTGCGCACCAGTTCCAGAGCCGGTGGGCGGATTTGCGGCAACACGACCTGATGCATGAAATCGCGCCGAGCATGGGCCAGGACTTCGGGAGAGCGCCCGACGAGGGGCGCCAGGGAGAAGCGCAGATAGGCGTCGAGGTCGAGCGTTCCTGCCCTGTAGTCGGCATAGAAACGGTCGTTGGTCTGCCGGTGCTGCTGGCCGTCGGTCCAGCCCAGACGCACGCAGAATTCACCCCAGGCATGATCCGAATCGAACGGAATGAGGGTGTTGTCGAGGTCGAACAGCGCCAGGTTGCGGTTGGGCATGCGAGGTGATTCAGGACTTGATGGTGGGGACGGGGCCAGGATCGGCCAGCATGGCCTTGAGCAGGGGGATGCTGGCGGCGCGGGCTTGCTGCATCGCGTAGGCGTCGAGCCGGGCGACGAGATCGACCAGCGAAGCCATGTCCCGGGCATGGTGGCTCAGAATATAGCGGCTCAGGTCGGCGCGCAGTTCGAAGCCGCGCCTTGCCGCCAGGGATTGCAGCACGCGCCGCTTCGCGGCGTCGTCCAAGGGTTCGAGCGCGAGAGCCAGACCCCAGGCCAGCCGGGTACGCACGTCGGCGCGCAACTCCAACTGGGCGGGCGCGGCATTGCCGGCGGCCAGGAAACTCACGCCGAATTGCCTGGCCGCGTTGAACAGTCCGAACAACAGATCCTGCTGCCAGCCGGCGCAGGCCTGCACGTCGTCGATGGCCAGCAGTGCCGGAGTGCCGGTTCGGGCGAGCGCATCGAGCGGCGGCCAGTGCGAGGGAGGACTTTGCGGCGTGAGGTACAAGGCCCAGTTTCCGGCCCGTTGCACGGCCTGACAGGCGGCTCGGAGCAGGTGGCTTTTCCCGCTGGCTGCCGGACCCCAGAGATAGAGGGAGCTGCCTTCGCCACTCACGAGCAACTTGGCCAGGGCTTCGAGTGCCAGGCCATTGGCGCCCGGCTCGAACGTCTCCAGGGTCGGCTCGTCCACCCATTGGAGGGCCAGCAGCATCTGTTGGCCGGCGGCGCTGCCACTGCTCGAGATCATCCGCGCAGAAACAAGGAGCTTGCTCGATACCAGGCCACGGCGTGGCGTATGACGACCAGCAGCAAGGCGCCCGCCGGCAAAGCGAGCAGCACGCCAACGAAGCCGAACAGCTGTCCGAAGGCCAGGAGCAGGAAGATGACGAGCAGGGGATGCAGGCCGATCTGACCGCCCAGCAGCCGCGGTGTGATGACCATGCTTTCGGCCACCTGCCCGATGCCGTAGACAACCGCCACGGCCCATAGCGCATAGAAACTCTGAAACTGCAGGGCGCCGGCCAGGAGAGCCAGGAGCAGCCCCAGCCCGAAGCCCACGTACGGAACGAAGACGGCCAGGCCGGTGAACACGCCGATGGGCAGGGCGAGCTGGAAGCCCGCCAGGGACAAACCGATGGCGTAATACGCGGCAAGGATCAGCATCACGGAAACCTGGCCGCGCACGTAGCGGCCGAGGATGCTGTCGCATTCGGCAAGGAAGGCCTGCAGGGCCTCGCGCCGGTGCAGCGGCACCAGGCTGAAGCTGCGCTGCATCAGGCTTTGCCAGTCGAGCAGGAGGTAGAAGGTCAGCACCGGAATGAGGATCAGGTTGCCGACGACGACGATGAGCGTGCTGCCGCCGGTCCTGGCGGAACTGAGCAGCTGGCCTGCCCAGCGCTGCGGATTGCCGGAGAGCGACTGGGTGAGCATGTGTTTGAGGCTGGTCAGGTCGAACTGGGTCTGCAGGCCGAGGCGGGCGGCTTGCGCGCTCAGCCAGTTGTTCATGCTGGCCAGCAACAGGGGAATCTGATGTTGCAACTGCGGCAGGGTGCTGCTGAGCACGGACACGATGAGACTGCCGATGGCCACCAGCGCCACGCTCAGCAACACGATGGCGATCGTCGCCCCCGCGGGGCGGGGAATGCGCCAGCGCCATAGGCGCTCCACGGCCGGATGCAGCGCATAGGCCAGGGTCAGGGCGACGAGAAAGGGCATGAGCACCGGGCCGAGCAGGGAAGCGAGCCAGAGCACGGCCAGCAGCAGCGTGAGCCAGACCAGGCGGATTTTGTTGGCTTCGGAAATTTGCACGGGGCTGGCGGCTTGCGGAAGGTGCGGGGAGGGTTGCTGGCGGCTCGGGGCGAGGTCCGGCGCAGTGGTTGGGGATGGCTGCTGCCGTTTCGCCCCCTAGAATGACGCTCTCATTTTATGTGCAGCGCGGGCGCGAGCCCCAGCCAGCCAGCTGCTTACGTCAACCATGTCCAAAACAAGCCTGACTTATCGTGATGCCGGCGTCGATATCGACGCCGGCGACGCCTTGGTGGATGCCATCAAGCCCCTGGCCGCACGGACCATGCGCGAAGGCGTGCTCGCGGGCATCGGCGGTTTCGGCGCGCTGTTCGAGGTGCCCAAGCGTTACCGCGAGCCGGTGCTGGTGTCGGGCACCGACGGTGTCGGCACCAAGCTGCGCCTGGCCTTCGAGTGGGGACGGCACGACACGGTGGGCATCGATCTGGTGGCCATGAGCGTGAACGACGTGCTGGTGCAAGGGGCGGAACCCCTGTTTTTTCTGGATTACTTCGCCTGCGGCAAGCTTGAGGTGGGTGTGGCCGCGCAGGTGGTCGGCGGCATCGCCAGGGGCTGCGAACTGGCCGGCTGCGCCCTGATCGGCGGCGAAACCGCCGAGATGCCCGGCATGTATCCGCCCGGCGAGTACGACTTGGCCGGTTTTTGCGTCGGTGCGGCCGAGAAAAGCCGCCTGATTTCCGGGCGCAACGTGCAGGCCGGCGACGTGGTGCTCGGCCTGGCCTCCAGTGGTGTGCATTCGAACGGCTATTCCCTGGTGCGCGCGGTGATCGAGCGGGCCGCAGGGCGCTTGCCAGAGCAGCTCGACGGCCAGCCGTTCCGCGACGCGGTGATGATGCCCACGCGCATTTATTGCAAACCCGTGCTCGAGCTGCTGCAAACCTGTGACGTGAAGGCCATGGCGCATATCACCGGCGGCGGTCTGGTCGAGAATATTCCGCGCGTGCTGCCCGAGGGCTTGCAGTGCGTCCTGGAACGCCAGGCATGGCGCCAGCCCGAGGTGTTCGATTGGCTGCAGAAGGCGGGCGGCATACCCGAGCCGGAGATGCTGCGCACCTTCAATTGCGGCATTGGTTATGTGCTGGTCGTGGCCCCGGCCGAGGCGGATGCCGCGACGCGGCGCCTGTCGGATGCGGGCGAAGCATGCTTGCGCATCGGCACGATTCGCCCATGCCCAACGGGCGGTCCAGCCGTGAGCGTGGTCTGAGCATCCGGCATATGGGGCCGCTGGGGCGCAGCCGGAAGCGCTACGCCCGCAATCAGCCGCCGGCGTAGGTTTTTTCGTGGCGCAGCTGGCAGGCCGTACAGCGCAGCGCCGACGGTTCTGCCCGCAGGCGCGCAAGGCCGATGTCTTCGCCGCAATCGAGGCAGACGCCGTATTGCCCCGTTTCGATGCGCTGCAGCGCGAGGTCGATGCGCTGCAGTTCGGACGCATCGCGCAGGGTCTGGGCCATGTCCACGGCATCCATGGCATCGGTGGCCGCTTCGTCGCCCGCCTCGCTGCGATGGGTCGATAGGGTCATGGTGCCGTCCTCGGCACGGGTCTCGTCGCGCAACTCGGCCAGGACTTCGCCGCGGCGTTGCCGCAGGGCCTGCTCCAGGCGATGTTGTTGCTCCAGGGTCAACGGCATGTCGGCCTCCATCGATGGGCTTGATCCAGGCCGCCCATTGTGCCCCTCGCCGGCAAGTCCGCCTTGATCTGCGGCAAGCCGGCTGTGGACCACGCGGCTACTCCCGGCGCAGGAAATCTCCAGGCCGCATGCCGGTGAGGGCGAGGGATGAGAAATAGGCCGCCGCCGCCGCGGCCATCAAGCCGAAGGCCATGCCCAGGCGTTTCCAGTGACCGAAGGGCCCGGTCCAGTCGTCCCATGGAAAATGGCCGGCGCCCCAGGACAGGATGAGCGCCAGCGGTATCTGCGCCAGCACGACCTTGGCGGCGAATGCCGCCCACCCCGGCTCGGGCTTGTAGCTGCCGCGTTTGCGCAGGCCACGAAACAGCAGTGCGGCGTTCAGCAGCGCGCCGCAGGAAATGGCCAGCGCCAGCCCCGCATGGGCCAGCCAGGGCACGAAGGCGAGGTTCATCAACTGGGTTCCGGCCAGCACGACGATGGCGAGTTTCACCGGTGTGCGCACATCGCGTTTGGCATAGAAACCCGGGGCCAGAATCTTGACGCCGATCAGGCCGATCAGGCCGAGGCCGTAGGCGCGTAGTGCCGTGGTGGTCTGGTCCACATCGAAGGCGTTGAAATGGCCGTAGTTGAACAGGATGGCGATCAGCGGTTTGGCGAACACACCAAGGGCCACGGCACAGGGAAGCGCAAGCAGCAGCGTCAGGCGCAGGCCCCAGTCCAGCAGCTGGCTGTAGCTGCGCGCGTCGTCAGCGGCGTGGGCGCGTGAAAGGCTGGGCAGCAGCACGGAGCCGAGGGCCACGCCGAGCAATGCCGTCGGGAATTCCATGAGCCGGTCGGCATAGGCCAGCCACGACACGCTGCCGGGCTGCAGATGCGAGGCAATCTGGGTGTTGATGACCAGAGAGACCTGCGCCACCGATACCGCCATGCTGGCTGGCAGCATCTGCCTGACCACGCGCTTGACTCCCGGCGAGCGCCAGGCCGCGAGAAAATTCATATGGATGCGCGGCAACACGGCATGGCGTTTGAGCGCCGGCCATTGCAGCGCCAGTTGCAGCACGCCGCCGACCATCACGCCCACGGCCAGCGCGTAGACGGGCGGGTGCATGACCCGGTGCAGAAGAATCGCCGCGGCGATCACGCATAGATTGAGCAGGGCCGGAGTCAGCGAGGGGATGGTGAAATGCTTCCAGGTGTTCAGGATGCCGGCCGACAGGGCGACCAGCGAGATGAGGCCGGCGTAGGGAAACATCAGGCGCGTCATCCACACCGCGGCGTCGAACGCTGCCGGATGTAGGCCCGATGCGGTGAGAAACACCAGCACCGGTGCGATCAGCACGCCGCCCAGGCTCACCGCAGCCAGGATCCAGGCCAGCGACGTGGCGACGTCATCGATCAATTTGCGGTTTGCAGTCTCGGAGTCCTGGGACCGCGACTGGGCGAGGATGGGGATGAAGGCCTGCGAGAAGGCGCCCTCGGCGAACAGGCGGCGCAGCAGATTGGGCAGGCGGAACGCGACGTTGAAGGCATCCGTCCAGGCGCTGGCACCGAAATACCGTGCCACCAGAACCTCGCGCAGCAGGCCGGTGATGCGGGAAACGAGGGTGAGCAGGGAAACGGTATAGGCGGCCTTGAGCAGATTCACCGCGGCGATTATAGGCAGGTCGGAACCAGGTTCTTTGGGAATGAGCCGCGGCCAGGTATAATGGCCGGCTTTCCAAACGAATTTCGAGGACTTCCTTCATGGCGACATCCGCGCAAGCGAAAAAGAAGAGCGTCCGCACGCCCTCCGGGCGCAAGCGCGCGCGTCAGGACATCAAGCTCAATGCAGCCAACGCAGCCATGCGTTCGCGCTTTCGTACCGCTGTCAAGTCGGTGCGCAAGGCCATTGCCGCAGGCGACAAGGACAAGGCCGCCGAAGCCTACAAGGCAGCGGTTCCCGTTCTGGACTCCATTGCACGCAAGGGTCTTTTCCACCCGAACAAGGCTGCGCGCGACAAGAGCCGCTTGAACGCAGCGCTCAAGGGCATGACGGCCTGACGACAAGCGCCTAACACGGCAAGCCCAATGGCCGCTTGAACCGAAGCTGCCGGTGTTTGCAGGATCTCGGCCCAGCAAAAAGCCCGCAAGGCGTAACCCTGCGGGCTTTTTGCTGGGCCTTTGCCGTATCAGGCGGCTGCGGCCAAGTTGGGCAGGGTGTCTTGCTGGGCTTGTTCGTCCTTGTCCGCGCTTCCTTCCAGCAGGCAGGCGTGCTCGACCTGCAGATTGTTGTCTTTCGCGAAATTCATCAGGAAATCGAATGCCATGCACTCGATCTCGCGCAGAGTTTCGCTGACAACGAGACAGCGCACGCCATTGAGCGTGGTCGGCAGGCAGAACGGCGAAAAACCAAGGTGGGGCTCGGGCGCGGGGCAGTCCGGGTGGCGGAACTGGGTCATCAGGCCTGCCAGCCGCTCGGCCCAGTCGCTGGGACGGAAGGTTTTGCCTTCATGGGTGACCCCCATGATGAAGATTTCACGGGGTTTGACCAGCATCATCGGGGCAAGGGGTTTCATGGCGGGGATCGGCAAGTCGTTAGGGTTATCCCGATGATACGGTATTTGTTGCGACGCAACAAATACCCCACGCATGATGGGGCAGCGTGTCAACTTGTATCGCTGCCTGCGGCCAGGTTTTGCGACATGAGATCCCGCCCTGAAACGGTCTAACGGCTTCATATAATGTCGGTCCAAGCCTGCGCACGCCATCGAACACGCGATGCCGCAGGCTGTTGTTTTTTGTCCTCAGGAGATATCCATGTCCGGCCATCTGATGAATACCTATGCGCGTCAGCCATTGGCGCTGACGCACGGCCAGGGCGCCTGGGTCTGGGGCAGCGACGGCAAGCGCTATCTCGACGGCCTGAGCGGCATCGCCGTGAACACGGTGGGGCACGCCCACCCGCGCCTCGTCGCGGCGCTGAGCGACCAGATCGGCAAGCTCATCCACACCTCGAATGTGTACGAGATTCCCTTGCAGGAGCAGTTGGCGGATCGCCTGTGCGAGATCGCGGGTGCCGATCGGGCATTTTTTTGCAACTCCGGGCTGGAGGCGAACGAGGCGGCGATCAAGCTGGCGCGCCTGTGGGGGCACAAGCGCGGAATCGAGCGCCCCGAGATCATCGTCTACGAGCGGGCCTTTCATGGGCGCTCGCTGGCAACCTTGTCGGCAACGGGCAATCCCAAGGTGCAAAAAGGATTCGAGCCTTTGGTCGAAGGCTTCGTGCGTGTGCCGCTGAACGACGAAGGGGCGATCCGCCAGGCCATCGAACGCCATCCGGGGGTCGCCGCGGTGTTCATCGAGGCCATTCAGGGCGAGGGCGGCATCAACCCCGCGCAGATCGACTACCTGCGTTTCCTGCGCCGTGTTTGCGACGAACAGGGCTGGTTGTTGATGATCGATGAGGTGCAGTGCGGTACCGGACGCACCGGCAAATGGTTCGCGCATCAATGGGCCGACGTGAAGCCTGACGTGATTGCCATGGCCAAGGGGCTGGCATCGGGCGTGCCCATCGGCGCCTTGCTGGCTTATGGCGAGGCCGCCACGACCTTTGGCCCCGGCCAGCACGGCACGACCTTCGGGGGCAACCCACTGGCTTGCAGGGCGGCGCTGGAGACACTGTCCATCATCGAGGAAGAAGGCTTGATGGACAACGCCCGGCGCATCGGGTCCTGGATGCTGGAACAACTGCGCCAGCGTCTTGGCGGGCAACCCGGGCTGGTCGCGGTGCGGGGGACGGGGTTGATGATTGGAGTCGAGCTGGATCGCCCCTGCGCAGCGCTGGTGGGCCAGGCGCGCGAGCAAGGCCTGCTGATCAATGTCACGCAGGACTCCGTCATCCGACTCCTGCCGCCGTTGATTTTTCGCCAGGAGGAAGCCGAACTGCTGCTGGCCATTCTGGTGCCGCTTGTGGAGCGTTTTCTCGCTGCGGGTCAAATCGCGGCCTGATTCCGTACCGAGACAGCACAAGGGAGATCGAAACATGCCGCCGACGTCCAGCCCACGCCACTATCTGCAGTTCAGCGACCTCACGCGCGAGGAGTACGCCTATCTGTTCGCGCGCACCGCGTTGATCAAGGCCAAGTTCAAGCGTTATGAAATCCATCAGCCGCTGGTGGATCGCACGCTGGCCATGATTTTCGAGAAGCATTCGACGCGCACGCGGCTGAGTTTCGAGGCCGGCATGCACCAGCTCGGCGGCGCGGCCATCTACATCAACACGCGCGACTCGCAGCTTGGCCGTGGCGAGCCCATCGAAGATGCGGCCCAGGTGTTTTCGCGCATGGTCGACCTGGTGATGATCCGCACCTACGGACAGGACATCGTCGAGCGTTTCGCCGCGCATTCCAGGGTGCCGGTGATCAACGGCCTGACCAACGAATTCCACCCTTGCCAGGTGCTGGCCGACGTCTTCACCTTCATCGAGCACCGCGGCTCGATCGCCGGCAAGACCGTGGCCTGGGTGGGCGATGCCAACAACATGCTCTACACCTGGCTGCAGGCGGCGGCCATACTCGATTTCAAGGTGCATTTCGCCGGACCCAAGGGGTACGGGGTCGATCTCAACCGCGCCGACTACCCGGTGAGCCCGGCGGAGCAGGCGCAGCTGCGATGCTTCGACGATCCCTCCGAGGCCTGCGCCGGGGCGCACCTCGTCACGACCGATGTCTGGACCAGCATGGGCTATGAGGCCGAGAACGCCGCGCGGTTGCAGGCTTTCCAGGGCTATATGGTCAGCCGGACCATGATGCGGCGCGCCGATGCGCAAGCGCTGTTCATGCATTGCCTGCCCGCCCACCGTGGCGAGGAGGTCGAGGCTGCCGTCATCGACGGTCCGCAGAGCGTGGTGTGGGACGAGGCCGAGAATCGTCTGCACGTGCAAAAGGCCCTGATGGAATTTCTGCTGCTGGGCAAGGTCGAGGCTTGAGTGCCGCTTGCCGCCCAGCAGCCCCCGGCGTGGGTGCAGACATAGCGTGAACAGGCCCTAAGCCAACCTTAAGCCCGCTGCGCCATCATTCGTCGCGTCCACCAATTCCCGCTGCGCAAGCCCTAACCTGCATGGCGGGGCGACCGCGAGGTGAGCCATGGCGAAAACCACCATCATTGCACTTCAGGCCCCGTCGCCAACTGCGGGCGACCTGCGGCCCGGCCCCACGGCCGAGCCCTGGCGGGCGGGCCATGCCTTGCACAACCCCGGACTCTACGGCCCCACGCAGGCTCGCATGCTCGGCGCCGTGCGCATGCTGTTCGGCATCTTTTTCCTCATCAATCTGGTCCTGCATTTCTCGCCAGCCTACGCTGCGCGTTTTTTGCCCGACATGATGCATGCCGCGCTTGCCCCAGGCCAGCCCGAATGGCTTGGACACTGGGCATCCGGCGTGGCAGTCGCATTCCAGTTCCTGGGGCAGGGGCGTGCTCTGGCCTTGATGTTCGGCATCGAGACCCTCCTCACCCTGGGTCTGCTGACCGGGCTGGGTTTCCCCCTGCTGGGCTGGCTGGGCTTGCTGTACGAGCTGTTTCTCTGGAGCACGATCGGCGGTCTGGGCGGACCCTACACATCGGGCGCCACCGATCCTGGGACCGCCATTGCCTACGCCCTCGGTTTCGCCGTGATTCTTCTGACCAGGGCCTGGCAAGGCGCGAGTTGGTGGCGGGGTGAAGTCAGGGCGCCATCGCGCGACGGTCTGCGTCTGGCGTTTTTACTGTTCGGCGCGCTATGGGCGTTCGACGCCTACTGGAAGTGGTTTCCGGGTTTCCTGAATCACATCACCGGTTTCTTCACCGCGGCGCAGGCCGGGCAACCGGGCTGGATCGTGGCCTGGATCGGCCTGTTCGTTGCGCTGATGCACTGGATCGGCCCGTACACCTTCGCCGTGCTGGCTGCCGCGACCGAAACCGTCATTGCGGCCAGCCTGCTGTTTGGCCACCACTTGCCCGTGAAGTGGCTGCGGCTGGCACTGCTGTTCTGCCTGGGCTATTCGCTGCTGCTGTGGTCCACGGCCGAAGGCTTCGGCGGTCCCTATGGCGCGGGCTTCACGGGGAACAAGGGCGATGTGCTGGGGACCACGAATGTGTACGCCATCATTGCTCTGTTCCTGATGGCGGCGGTCTGGACCCATCGCGGGAGCGCTAGAACGGAGGTCGTTGCCCCCCGCAATGCCAGCACTGGGTGAACTGGCCTGGGTGGCGCTCGCCGCATTGCGGGCAAGACCAGGGCGCGCTCCACCGCGGTTGTTCCAGGGCATCGAGCAAGGCGCGTGCAGGGGCGACATCGGCCTCGTTCATCAGCCAGACCGACGGCAGTGCCTGGTCGGGCGGAATCTCCCCCGCGATGCTGGAGAGATAGCGCGAGAAAACCTGGGCAGGGTAGCCGGCCGCATTCAGCGCATCGGCCCACAGGGTGGCGATGACCAGGTTCGGCGCGGAGCGCAGGCGCTTCATGCCGTGGTCCTGGTTTCCGCCTCGTTGAGGAGTTCCTGCAGCACGCGCAGGTACAGGGCATAGCGTGAGGGGGCAAATTCCCCAGCCTCCATGGCGGCTCGCACGGCGCAGCCGGGTTCCTGGCGGTGCGTGCAGTTGTTGAATCTGCAGGTGCCGTTGAGCTTGGCGATTTCAGGGAACGCATGTTGCAGTTGCGAGACCGAGAGCTGGTTCAGGCCAAAGGCCTGGAACCCCGGGGAATCGAGCAGGCCACTGCCTGGGGCAAGGCCTTCCAGCATGTACAAACGCGTGGCTGTCGTGGTGTGGCGGCCAGCATTGAGGGCGGCCGAAATGGCCTGGGTCTGGATTCGCAAGCCTGGGACCAGCGCGTTGACCAGGGTGGATTTTCCCACGCCTGACGCGCCGATGAGCATGCCGATGCGCCCGTCCAGCCTCTGGCGCAGGATGGCGGCCGCTTCGTCCGGAGCCTGGCGCGCCGAGACTTCGATGATCGGATACCCGGCGGACTGCAGCGGATGCAGCATTTCGCGCAGCCGGGCCGTGCCTGGGAGTTCGCGCTTGTTGAGGACCAGGACGCCCGGGATGTCCTCCGACTGCGCGGCAATCAGCGCACGTCCCACCAGTTCCAGGTTGGGTGCGGGTTCGGCGGCCGTGACCACGAGGACCAGATCGAGATTGGCGGCGAACATCTTGCTGCGCCATGCATCCTGCCGCCATAGCGCGTTGCGACGCGGCAGAAGGTTCTCGATCACGGCCGGATCCTGGCCCAGGCGCAGCAAGACCTGGTCGCCGCAGACAACCTCGTTGCGCTTGCCGCGGGCCACGCAGGGCAGCGGCGGACCCTCGCCCGTGTCGGCCAGGTAGCTGCGACCGAATGCAGCAACGATGCGCGCGGGCCGCAGGGACGTATCGGTCATGCGCGTGGTGGAACTTGCGGCATCAGACGAAAGGCCGTTGCGCATACAGCGCATCGGCTTTTGCGGCGCAGATGAAATCGTTGTTCGAAATGCCGCCGACCGTGTGCGTGTTGAAGGCCACGGCGCAGCGGTTGAAGTGCACGCCGAGGTCAGGGTGGTGGTCCTCCCGGTGGGCGATCCACGCCAGCGCATTGACGAAGGCCATGGTGTCGAAATAGTTGCGGAAAGCATAGGTGCGCTGGATTTGCCCGTTCTTGAGCTTCCAGTCGGGCAGGACGCCGAGTTGGCCATGGATCTCGGTCTCGGCCATGGGAGCACCCTCGATGTGCTGGCAATGGGCTTGCAGGAGTTGGTCGAAGGACATCATGGTCAGGCTCCAGGGTGGCGCGTGGCAGCGGCGGGAAGGCCGGCAAGGCGGCGCGGGCGCATCGTCAAGCCGCGCACCTCAAGCCGCTCCGGCCGCAGGCTGCGGCGCGCGATCCGTCTTCTGCGACAAGGCCGCCAGCGCGCCCATGCGGCCCAGCCGCTGCAGGGCAGGGGGGTGACTGTAATAGAAGCGCACGTACACCGGGTCGGGGGTGAGGGTGGAGGCGTTGTCCTGGTACATCCGCACCAGCGCCAGGCCGAGTTGCTGCGCGTCGCTGTGCTGCGCGGCGTAGGCGTCGGCCTCGAATTCGTGCTTGCGCGACCAGCCGGCGCCCAGCGGGGTGAAGAACATGGCGAACACCGGCATCGCCAGCATGAACAGAATGAGCGCCGCTGCCGCGTTGCCGCCGAGCAGGTCCGGCGTATAGCCCAAGCCGGTGTAGAACCAGATCCTGCTCGCCAGCCAGCCGAGCAGGGCAAAGCCGGCCAGGCTGAAACCCAGCGTGACGAGCAGCCGCTGCTGAATATGGCGGCGCTTGTAGTGGCCGACCTCGTGGGCCAGCACGGCCTCGATCTGCGCCGCGTCGAGTTGCTTGAGCAGGGTGTCGAACAGGACGACGCGGCGGGCCGCGCCCAGGCCGGTGAAATACGCGTTGGCATGCGCGCTGCGGCGCGAGCCGTCCATCACGTACAGCCCCTGCAAGGCGAAGTCGCAGCGTTGCATCAGGGCCTGGGCGCGCCTTTTGACCTCGCCGTCCGGCAGGGGTTGGAAACGGTTGAACAGCGGGGCGATGAAGATCGGGAACACCACCATCATCGCCAGGCTGAACGCGGCAAACGCGGCCCAGGCCCAAAGCCACCACAAGGCGCTGGCTTGCATGAGCCACAGCACCAGCAGCGCCAGCGGCAGCATGAGCAGGGACGAGACGAGGAGGTTTTTCAGCAGATCGCCGACGAACAGGGCGGGCGTGCTGCGGTTGAAGCCGAAGCGCGCCTCGAGCCTGAAGGTTTGCCACAGATCCCAGGGCAGGTCGATGGCGGCGCCGATCAGGGTGAACGCCGCCAGGAGCAGCAATTGGCCGCTCAGCCCCGAGCCGGCATGGCGGGCGGTGAAGTCGGCAAGGCCTTGCAGTCCGCCCAGCAGGGTCCAGCCCAGAACGACCGCTGCGGAGAAGAGGGTTTGCCACATGCCGAAGCGGGCGCGCGCGACGGTGTAGTCCGCCGCCTTTTGGTGGTCAGCCAGCGAAACGACGGCGCCGAATGCGGCCGGCACCTGTGCGCGGTGGGCCTGAACATGCCGTATCTGGCGTGCCGCCAGCCAGAGCTTGAGCGCGGTTCCCAGCACCAGCGCGCTGGCGAACAGGGCAGACCACAGCAGCGTGATGTCTTGAGTGCTCATGCGAGAATCCTGTGGGCGCAGACAGCGGCGAGCCGGGTTCGGCCCGCGCATCGACATCCTGCAGCGCGCATTATTTCACCGCGGCGCGCACCATGCGGGTTCGCGCGCCCGAGCCCCTGTCCCGCCCGCGGCCGTCGGCCATCCCCAGTCATCCTCGCAACCCATCCAGCACGCATGAGCCTCGCCACCGAATCCGCCGTACTCGCCCCGCATGAGTCCAACCTGCTTTGGGTGGACATGGAAATGACCGGGCTCAACCCGGACACCGACCGCATCATCGAGGTGGCCATCGTCGTCACCGATGCGCAGGTCCGCACCCGCGTGGAGGGGCCGGTCCTTGTCGTGCATCAGGATGCGGCCGTGATGGACGCCATGGATGCCTGGAACAAGGGCACGCACGGCCGCTCCGGCCTGATCGCCAAGGTCGCGGCGAGCGTCTCGGACGAGGCCCAGGCCGAGCAGCAGCTGCTCGACTTCGTCGCACGCTACGTGCCGGCCGGAAAGTCGCCGATGTGCGGCAACTCGATCTGCCAGGATCGGCGCTTCATGGCGCGCTGGATGCCGCGCCTGGAAGCGTACTTCCATTACCGCAATGTGGACGTGAGCACCTTGAAGGAGCTGGCGCGGCGCTGGCGCCCCGAGGTCTGTTCGGCGTTCAAGAAGCGCCAGGAGCACACGGCCCTAGCTGACATCCACGAATCCATCGACGAGTTGCTGCACTACCGCGAGCACTTCCTCCAGGCGCCGCGGCCGGACGAAGCGGCGCCGGCGACGGCCTGAGGCAGCGCGCCGGTCTTCAGCCGCGCAGCTCGGGAAAGTCGTCCTCCCAGAATTCCCCCGGCCTGCGTGCGTCGGCGGGGGCGCGGTTCAACTCGGCGGTGCGCAACTCCACGCGGCGGATCTTGCCGGAAATGGTCTTGGGCAACTCGGCGAATTCGATGCGCCGCACCCGCTTGTAAGGTGCCAGATGCTCGCGTGCGTGGCGCAGCACGTCCAGCGCGAGTTCGCGACTGGGCGCGAAACCGGCGCGGCAAGCGATGAAGGCCTTGGGTACGGCCAGGCGCATGGGGTCGGGGCTTGGCACTACGGCGGCCTCGGCCACCGCAGGGTGGGCGATCAGTGCGCTTTCGAGCTCGAAGGGGCTGATGCGGTAGTCCGAAGCCTTGAACACGTCGTCGATGCGGCCGACGAAGGAGAAGGTGCCGTCGGCATGGCGCTGGGCCACATCGCCCGTATGGTAGAAGCCGTCGTGCATGACCTGCGCCGTCTTCTCCGCGTCGCCCGCGTAGCCCGGCATCAGCCCGACGGGCCGGTGATCGAGCGCGACGCAGACCTCGCCTTCCTGGGCCGGGTTGCCGTCCGGGTCAAGCAGTTCGATTCGCCAGCCCGGCAGCGGCCGGCCCATCGCACCGGGCGTCACCGCCTGTCCCGGCGCGTTGCCGATCATGCAGCAGGTTTCGGTCTGTCCGTAGCCGTCGCGGATGGTGATGCCCCAGGCCGCCTGCACACGGGCGATGATCTCCGGGTTGAGCGGCTCGCCGGCGCCGACCAGTTCCCGGAATCGGACGGCGTAGGCCTTGAGATCCTGCTGGATGAACAGGCGCCAGACGGTGGGCGGGGCGCACAGGGTGGTGATGCCGCAGCGCGCGGCCATCGTCAGCGCCGCAGCGGCGTTGAAGCGCGCCTGGTTGAACGCGAAGACCCCGGCGCCGGCGTTCCACGGGGCGAAAAAACAGCTCCATGCGTGCTTGGCCCAGCCGGGCGAACTGATGTTCCAGTGCAAATCGCCAGGCCGCAGGCCGATCCAGTACATCGTGGACAGATGCCCGATGGGATAGCTGATCTGGGTATGCTGCACCAGCTTCGGCTTGGACGTCGTGCCCGAGGTGAAGTACAGCAGCAGCGGATCGTTCGCCGCGGAGGCACCATCGGGGGTGAATTCGGCGCTGGCCTGCCCGGCCTCCTGCAGGTCGGTCCAGTCTGCGTAGGGGCCGGTCGCGAAACGCCCGCGCACGGTTTGCATGGCGGTTGGCGCGAGCGCCCCGAACTTGGCGGCGTCTTGCGGTGTCGCCACGATATGGGCGACGCCGGCACGGACGATGCGATCAGCCAGATCGTCGCGGGTGAGGAGTGTGGTGGCCGGAATCATGACCGCGCCCAGCTTGATGGCCGCCAGCATGGCGTCCCACAGGTGCACGCAGTTGGGCAGCATGAGCATCATGCGGTCGCCGCGTCGCACGCCTTGCGTGCGCAGGAAATTGGCCATGCGCTGGCTGCGCTGGTGCATGTCGTCGAAGCTGTAGCGGGCTTCGCTGCCATCTTCTTCGACGATGTAGAGCGCGAGGGTGGCGTTGCCGCGCGCCATGGGATCGAAGTAATCCAGCGCCCAATTGAACGTCTCGGGCCGTGGCCAACTGAATTGCGCGTATGCGCCGGCCTGGTCGCTGCGTGCGCGCAGCAAGAAGTCGCGCGCAGCGACGAATGCCTGTGCGGCGGTTTGCATGGCTGTCTCCTCGTTGTCGTGAACGCCCGGTTCAGCCCTGGAGGGCGCGAGGGGCGCACGCCAGGAGGCCGGGGCGGTCTCTGGTTCCGTCAGGCTGCAGCATCAGCCTGACATGAAGCTGAACCAGGAAGGAGAGTTGGGCGCGCGATGTCGAAGCGCGCGGTTCAGGCCTTGCTGTTTTCCAGGTAGCGCTGGGCGTCGAGGGCGGCCATGCAGCCGGTCCCGGCGCTGGTGATGGCCTGGCGGTAGACATGGTCCTGCACATCGCCGGCGGCGAACACGCCGGGCACGCTGGTGGCGGTAGCCATGCCTTCCAGGCCGCTGCGGGTCACGATATAGCCGTCCTTCATGTCCAGCTTGCCCTGGAAGATTTCCGTGTTGGGCTGGTGGCCGATGGCGATGAAGCAGCCGCTGAGCGCAAGATCGGTTTTCTCGCCGGTCTGATTGTTGTGGATGCGCACGCCGGTCACGCCGCTGTCGTCGCCCAGGACCTGGTCAAGCTCGCTCCACAGCTTGAGTTCGGCCTTGCCTTCCTTGACGCGTTCCATCAGCCGATCGACCAGGATCGGCTCGGCGCGGAATTTGTCGCGGCGGTGGATGACGGTGACCTTGCTGGCGATGCCCGTGAGGTAGAGCGCCTCTTCCACGGCGGTGTTGCCCCCGCCCACCACGCACACGGGCTGGTCGCGGTAGAAAAAGCCGTCGCAGGTGGCGCAGCCGGACACGCCCTTGCCCATGAACGCCTGTTCGCTGGGCAGGCCCAAGTACTTGGCCGAGGCGCCGGTGGCGATGATGAGGGCGTCGCAGGTGTAGGTGCCGCTGTCGCCGGTCAGGGTATAGGGCTTGGCACTGAAATCGACGGTGTGGATGTGGTCGAAGACGATGTCGGTGTCGAAGCGCCGGGCGTGCGCCTCGAAGCGCGCCATCAGGTCCGGGCCGAGCACGCCGTCGACGTCCGCGGGCCAGTTGTCCACCTCGGTCGTGGTCATCAGCTGGCCGCCCTGGGCCATGCCGGTGATGAGCAGGGGCTTGAGATTCGCGCGCGCCGCGTATACCGCGGCGGAATAGCCGGCCGGGCCGGAGCCGAGAATGAGGACTTTGGCGTGTCGAGGGGTCATGGTGAGCCTGTAGGGTTCGATGGCGGGGCCGGAAGGCGCCTGCGGAATCGGCGATTTTAGGGTTTGCACGCATTCCATGCCCGCCTTCTGTCCAGTCCGGAATGCGCTCACAGGTCCGATCCGGCAGGCTGTGGACGACGCGGGGTCTGGGTTAGCATCCTGCTCATATCGAGGAGCGAAGATGGCTGCGATTTCCAATATCGATCTGGTGCGGCGCGTGCCGATGTTTTCTGTGCTGACCGAGGCACAGGCTTGGACCCTGTCGCAGTCCATCGTGAAGAAGCGCTTCAAGCGCGGCGAATGCATCGTCGAGCAGGGAGGAAGGTCGAACGCGCTGTTCATCATCCTGGCCGGGCGCGCGCGCGTCGTCAGCGTGGATGCCAAGGGACGCGAGGTCATCCTGGCCGTGTTGCATCCTGGCGACTACATCGGCGAAATGAGCCTGATCGACGGCGAACCCCACTCGGCATCGGTCAGCGCCGAGGTGCAGACCGATGTGCTCATGCTGGGTCGCGTAGCGTTCCTGCAGAGCCTGCCTGAGAACACCAGCATGTCGTTCTCCATCATGCGCGGCCTGGTGCACAGGCTGCGCCGCGCCGACAGCAAGATCGAGTCGCTGGCGCTGATGGATGTGTACGGACGCGTGGCGCGCGCGTTGATGGAAATGAGCGAGGAGGACGAGGCGGAGCGCATCATCCGCAGCAAGCTTTCGCGCCAGGATCTGGCCAAGATGGTGGGCGCCTCGCGGGAAATGGTGAGTCGCGTGATGAAGGACTTCGAGCAGCAGGGCCTGGTGATCGAACGCGACGATGGCACGACGCTCGTGCGAGAACACATGGCTTCGCTGCTCTGACGCATGAATTGACATCTTGAACTGGTTTTCATTCCCGAGGAACACCGCAGCCCAGAACAGCCCGCGAAGCGCGCGCAACAGCCGGCTGCTGGCCGAGATCCGCCTGGTGGCGGGCGCAGTCCTGTGGCTGCTGCTGCTGCTGTCCTTGCTCAGCTATCACCGCGGCGACCCGTCCTGGTCCACTTCGGGCGTCGCGGCGCAGCGTACGGCCAACCTGGTCGGCACGGTCGGGGCGTGGATGGCCGACATTCTTTATTTCCTGTTGGGCTTCTCGGCCCTCTGGATCTTGCCGATGGGCCTGCTCGCCCTGCTGCGGGCCTGGCGCAAGTCGCATGCGCAAACCGAGGCTGTTCCGCGCAACTGGTTGGCCAGGGCGGGGTCCGTGGCCGGTTTGTGCCTGCTGCCCTTGTCGAGCGCGGCATTGGAAGCCACGCGGCTTTACGGGCTGAAGGCCGATTTGCCGGGCGACGCCGGGGGTGTGATCGGCAACTGGCTCGGCGGCCTGGCGCAGCAATTTCTCGGCTTCACCGGAAGCGCCATCGTGCTGCTGGCGGTTTTTCTGCTGTCGCTGTCGTGGTACGCGCGGGTGAGCTGGGCCGATGTGGCCGAGCGCGTAGGCCGGGGCGTGGAGTGGGCATGGCAGCGCCTGCGCGAGCGGCGCAGCCGGGCGCAGGACCGCCAGGCCGGCGCGCAGGCCATCCAGGCGCGCGAGGCGGACGTGGTGACCGAGCAGGCGCGCGAGGCCGAGGAGATCTTCGCCCCCGTGTTCATCGAGCCTCCCGTGGTGCAGATTCCGCAGTCGCCGCGGGTGGAGCGCGAGAAGCAAAAACCCCTGTTCCAGGACATGGCAAGCTCCGGACTCCCCACCCTGGATTTGCTCGATCACGGCAGTGCGCAGAAGGAGACCATCGGCGCCGAAACCCTGGAGTTCACCTCGCGCCTGATCGAGAAGAAGCTGAAGGATTTCGGCGTCGCGGTGCGCGTGGTGGCGGCCTCGCCCGGGCCCGTCATCACGCGCTACGAGGTCGAGCCGGAGCCGGGGGTGAAGGGCTCGCAGGTCGTCGGTCTGTCGCGCGATCTGGCGCGCGCGTTGTCCCTCGTGAGCGTGCGGGTGGTGGAGACCATCCCCGGCAAGAACACCATGGCGCTCGAACTGCCCAACGCCAAGCGCCAGACCATACGCCTGGCCGAAATCCTGGGCTCGCAGGTGTACAACGACGCGTCGTCCATGCTCAGCATGGGGCTGGGCAAGGACATTGTCGGCAATCCCGTGGTGGTCGATCTGGCCAAGACGCCCCACCTGCTGGTGGCGGGAACCACCGGCTCGGGCAAATCGGTCGGCATCAACGCCATGGTGCTCAGCCTGCTGTACAAGGCCGAAGCCAAGCAGGTGCGCATGATCATGATCGACCCCAAGATGCTGGAGCTCAGCGTCTATGAGGGCATTCCGCACCTGCTCGCGCCGGTCGTCACCGACATGAAGCAAGCCGCGCATGCGCTCAGTTGGTGTGTTGGCGAGATGGAGCGGCGCTACAAGGTGATGAGCAAGCTGGGCGTTCGCAACCTTGCCAGCTACAACGCGCGCATCGCCGAGGCGGCGCAGCGCGGCGAGCACGTGCCCAATCCGCTTTCCCTCACGCCCGAGGGACCCGAGCCGCTGCAGCACATGCCCTATATCGTCGTCGTCATCGACGAACTGGCCGACCTGATGATGGTGGTGGGCAAGAAGATCGAGGAGCTCATCGCCCGCCTGGCGCAGAAGGCGCGCGCGGCGGGGATCCACCTCATTCTTGCGACGCAGCGGCCCAGCGTGGACGTGATCACAGGCCTGATCAAGGCCAATATCCCGACGCGCATGGCCTTCCAGGTCTCGAGCAAGATCGATTCGCGCACCATACTCGACCAGATGGGCGCCGAGAGCCTGCTCGGCATGGGCGATATGCTTTATCTGCCGCCAGGCTCCGGCGTTCCGCAGCGCGTCCACGGCGCCTTCGTCAGCGATGCCGAAGTCCATCGCGTCGTGGAGCAGCTCAAGGCACGCGGCGAGCCCGATTACGTCCCCGGCCTGCTCGAACCCGAATCGGGCGAGGAGGGCGGGGACGGCGCCTTCGATGGCGCGGGCGGGGGCGACGCCGAGAGCGATCCGCTGTACGACCAGGCGGTGCAGGTGGTGCTGCAGAACCGCAAGGCGTCCATCTCCCTGGTGCAGCGCCACCTGCGCATCGGCTACAACCGTTCCGCCCGGCTGCTGGAGCAGATGGAGAAGGCGGGCCTGGTTTCGGCCCTGTCCACGAATGGCAACCGCGACATTCTTGTTCCCGCGCGCGCCGAATCCTGAGGGAGCTTTTTTGATGATCGTGCGGTCCAAATCGGCGGCGTTTGCCGCTTGCCTCGCGCTGGCGTTGCCGTGTTGTCAGCCCTTTGCTGCGGCGGCGGATGTTTCGGCGACGCCAGCGGCTGCCGGCTCTGCGCAGAGCGCGCCGTCGGGCGAGGCCCTGCTGCTCCAATGGATGCAGTCGACCCGCAGCGCGCGCACGGATTTCACCCAGACCGTGGTGGACGACAAGGGCAAGACCAGCCCACCCTCGGCAGGCCATTTCGCGTTCGAGCGCCCGGGGAAATTCCGCTGGGTGTACACCAAACCCTACCGGCAAGACATCATCAGCGACGGCCGGACGATCTGGACCTACGACCATGATCTCGATCAGGTGACGGTGAGCCCGCAGTCGCGCGCGCTGTCCGGCACGCCTGCCGCCCTGCTGGCCGGCGAGGACGTGAACCGTTTGTTTGTCCTGAGCCCGTTGCCGGCGGCGCGGGGGCTGGCGTGGGTGCAGGCCGTGCCGCGCGGCAAGGACAGCTCTTTCGACTGGGTGCGCATCGGCCTGAAGGCTGAGCCGCAGGGGCCGGAACTGGTGGAGATGCAGTTGCGCGACGCGTTCCGGCGTACGTCCACCATCGTGTTCTCGAATGCGCAGCGCAATGTGGCTTTTCCGTCTGGCAGTTTCCACTTCACGGCGCCGCAGGGCGCATCGGTGATCCAGCAGCCCTGATGCGGCTGTCGGGCGGTGTGCGCCGGCACGTCCAACGACCATGAGCCAGACCCCCAGCCTGTTCGAACCGGAACCCTCCTCGCCGGCCGGGAAGGGGTCTGGCGGCGCGAGCGCGGCGATCCCCTTGGCCGAACGCCTGCGTCCGCACAGCCTGGGCGACGTGGTCGGGCAGCCGCATCTGCTGGCGCCCGGCAAGCCGCTGCGTCTGGCGTTCGACACGCGCCGTCTGCATTCCATGATCCTCTGGGGTCCGCCCGGCGTGGGGAAAACCACGTTGGCGCGACTCATCGCACAGCAGTTCGATGCGCAGTTCATGGCCATTTCGGCGGTGCTCGCCGGTGTCAAGGACATTCGCGAGGCGGTGCTGCTCGCCGAGCAGGCGCGTGCCGCCGGCCGCTCCACGTTGGTCTTCGTCGACGAGGTCCACCGTTTCAACAAGAGCCAGCAAGATGCTTTCCTGCCCCACGTCGAGTCGGGCCTGTTCACCTTCATCGGCGCGACCACCGAGAACCCTTCGTTCGAGGTCAACAGCGCCCTGTTGTCGCGGGCCACGGTCTACGTGCTGCAGCCGCTGTCGGCCGACGAGTTGCAGGCGCTCGCCCGCCGCGGTTTCGCCGCCAGTGGCGGCCTGGAGATCGAGCCGCAGGCGCTGGCGCTGCTCGCCGCGCATGCCGATGGCGACGCGCGGCGTTTGTTCAACGCGGTGGAGGCGGTTGCCGCCGCCGCAGGCGAAGCCGGACGCAGCCTGGTGGACATGCCCTTGCTCGAAGCCGCTTTGTCCGAGGCCTTGCGGCGCTACGACAAGGGCGGGGATCAGTTCTACGACGTGATCTCGGCGCTGCACAAATCGGTGCGCGGCAGCGACCCGGACGCCGCGCTGTACTGGATGGCGCGCATGCTCGACGGCGGCGTGGACCCGCTCTACATCGGCCGGCGGCTCATCCGCATGGCCAGCGAGGACATCGGCCTCGCCGACCCGCGCGCTCTGGGTCATACGCTGGATGCCGTGGCCGCGTTCGAGCGCCTGGGCAGTCCCGAGGGGGAGCTGGCGCTGGTGCAGGCTGTGCTGTATCTCGCCATCGCGCCGAAGTCCAATGCCGTGTACCGCGCCGCCGGCGAGGCGCGGCGTTTCGTGCGCGAGCACGGCACGCAACCCGTACCCATGCACTTGCGCAACGCGCCCACCAAGCTGATGAAGCAAATCGGCGCCGCGCAAGGCTACCGCTACGCGCACGACGAACCCGGCGCATTCGCTGCCGGTGAACGCTACTTCCCCGAAGGCCTGCCCGAAGCGCGGCTGTACCGTCCCACCGAGCGTGGGCAGGAAGCGCGTATCGCCGAGCGCATGGCCGAGCTTCAGCGTCTGAACCGGCAGGCCCGCGCGGCCGCCGCGTCGCCCGCCTCCGCGCCCGACGACAAGACATGAGACGGTTTGCACGGCGGCTGCCACGCTTCCATGGTGCATGGCCGCAGGGCCGGGGCCGAGGACGGGTTTCGCCGGGATATGGGTTATCCCGCTGAAGGGCAGGGTCTGCGCTGTGGTTATCATTCGCGGCCATACGGACAATAACGAACGGCCAGGCGCACCAAAGTGGCTCGTCACACGGGGACGCATCACCATGCCGGAGCATTCGCTCCGTGGTTTCCATTCCGCATCTGTCGTTCGCGCACGTTCCGGCGCCTTCCTGCTCTTGGGCTCGCTCTTGAGCATGAAACTTGCAAGCGATGTCCAGTCCGCCTTCTCAGGCCCACAAGGCCGACGTCGTGGGCTGCAAACTGCAAGACCCTGAACCCATAAGGACCAATCGGGATGGAAATCTTTATTCAACAAATCGTCAACGGCCTGGTGCTGGGCAGCATGTATGCCCTGGTCGCCCTGGGCTACACGATGGTGTACGGCATCGTGAATCTCATCAACTTCGCGCATGGCGATGTCATGATGGTGGGTGCACTGACCGCCTACAGTTTGTTCCGCCTCCTCGCCCACATCGCCCCCGGACTGCCGGGCTGGCTGACCGTCATCGTCGCCACCGCGGGAGCCATGGTGGTGTGCGGGCTGCTCAACTACATGATCGAGCGCATTGCGTATCGACGCTTGCGCAACGCGCCCAAGCTCGCACCCTTGGTCACGGCCATCGGCATGTCGCTGCTGCTCGAAACCCTGGCCATGATCATCTGGGGCCGTGACTACAAGGTGTTCCCAAGCCTGCTGCCGAGCAAGATCATCAGCATCCACGGGGTGGTGATCACCCCGGTTCAGATCATGATCCTCGTGCTCACGGCCGTGCTGCTGGTGGGCCTGACCCTGCTCATTCATCGAACCAAGCTCGGCCGCGCCATGCGCGCCACCGCCGAGAATCCCCGCGTGGCGGGGCTCATGGGCGTGAACCCGAACATGGTGATTTCCGCCGCCTTTGTCATCGGCGCCATGCTGGCCGCCATCGCGGGGGTGATGTGGTACGCCAACTTCTCCACCGCGAGTTTCTACATGGGTTTCACGCCGGGTTTGAAGGCCTTCACGGCCGCTGTGCTCGGCGGGATCGGCAATCTCACCGGGGCCATGCTGGGCGGTGTCCTCTTGGGTGTCATCGAAGTGTTGGGAGCTGGCTATATCGGGACCCTGACCGGGGGTGTGTTTGGCAGCAACTACCAGGACATCTTCGCCTTCATCGTGCTGATTCTCGTGCTCACCCTGCGGCCCCAGGGCCTGCTTGGCGAGCGCGTGGCCGACCGCGCCTGACGCGCCGGAGACACACATGGAAAACAAACAAACCCATCTGGTCGGCTTCCTGATTGCCGCCGTGGCCTTGCTGGCGTTGCCGCTTGGCCTGCAGTTCGTGGGCGATGCCTGGGTGCGCATTGCCGCCTTCGCGCTGCTCTACATCATGCTGGCGCTGGGACTGAACATCGTGGTCGGCCTCGCCGGCCTGCTGGACCTGGGCTATATCGCGTTCTACGCGGTGGGCGCCTACATGTTCGCGCTGCTGTCGTCCAACCAGCTCACCAGCAATTTCGACGCCCTGGGCGCGATGTTCCCGAACGGGTTCGACGTGACGATCTGGATCGTCATCCCGCTGGGTGCCGGCCTGGCGGCGCTGTTCGGCATCCTGCTCGGCACCCCGGTGCTCAAGCTGCGCGGCGACTACCTGGCCATCGTCACACTGGGCTTTGGCGAGATCATCCGCATTTTCATGAACAACCTGAATGCTCCGGTCAACATCACAAACGGTCCGCAGGGAATTTCAGGCATTCACGGCGTGCGACTTTTTGGTTGGCACCTGAACCAGAACATCGATATCGGCAATTACACGATCAGCTCGGTGACGCAGTACTACTGGCTGTTCCTGGTCTTGGTGACGCTCACGGTCGTCATCTGCTTCCGCTTGCAGGACTCGCGCATCGGCCGCGCCTGGATGGCCATGCGCGAAGATGAAATCGCCGCCAAGGCGATGGGCATCAACACGCGCAACATGAAACTTCTGGCCTTCTCCATGGGAGCCACCTTCGGCGGCGTGGCGGGCACGATGTTCGCGGCATTCCAGGGTTTCGTTTCGCCGGAGTCGTTCTCGCTGATGGAATCGATCAACGTGCTGGCCATGGTGGTGATTGGCGGCATGGGCAACATCCCGGGCGTCATCATGGGCGCCATCCTGCTGTCCGTGCTGCCCGAGGCGCTGCGCTATACCGGATTCATTTCGGACTGGCAGCAGCACGCCTTCAACCACGTGTACGTGGATACCGGCATCCTGCGCCAGTTGGTGTATTCGTTGGCGATGATCCTGGTGATGATCCTGCGCCCGAAGGGCTTGTGGCCCGCGCCTGAGCATGGCAAGGGCATGGCCGAGTTGGGTATCGGCAATGGCAGCGGCACCAAACCGGTAGTGGCCAAGGAGAGCGCGTGATGAGCTCGACCGACCCCATTACCTTGAAGGTCGTTGGCGCGTCCAAGCGCTTCGGCGGTTTGCAGGCCCTGTCGGATGTCGGAATTGAGATTCGCCGCGGCCAGGTCTATGGCCTGATCGGCCCCAACGGCGCCGGAAAGACCACGTTCTTCAACGTCATCACCGGCATGTACACGCCCGACAGCGGCGAGTTTTCGCTGGATGACAAGCCTTACCGGCCCGAGGCCGTGCACCAAGTGGCGCGCGAGGGCATCGCCCGCACGTTTCAGAACATCCGTCTGTTTCCCGATATGACGGCACTGGAAAACGTGATGGTGGGGCGCCATGTGCGTACCCAGAGTTCCTTGATCGGCGCCGTGTTCCGCACGCGCAAGTTCAAGAACGAGGAGCGTGACATCCGCGAGCGGGCCTACGCCTTGCTGCAGTATGTGGGCATCGGCCATTACGCGGATTTCCGCGCCCGCACCCTGTCGTACGGGGATCAGCGGCGCCTGGAAATCGCCCGCGCCCTGGCCACCGATCCCAAGCTGCTGGCGCTCGATGAACCGGCCGCTGGCATGAACGCCACCGAGAAGATGCAATTGCGCGAGCTGCTGTCCACCATTCGTGCCGACGGCCGCACCATCTTGCTCATCGAGCACGATGTGAAACTGGTGATGGGGCTATGCGACCGCGTGACCGTGCTCGACTATGGAAAAACCATCGCCGAGGGCGTTCCCGCCGATGTGCAAAAGGATGCCAAAGTGATCGAAGCGTATCTGGGTACGGGAGGGCATTGAGATGAGCGAAGCGCACGGCCGCCCGAAGCACAGCGAAGCCCCTCTTGGAGGGACCGCGCGCAGCGCGGGGGAGATCACAACAATGAACGAAGCACTCTTGCAAGTCAAAGGCTTGAAAGTGGCTTACGGCGGTATCCAGGCCGTCAAGGGCATCGATTTCGAGGTCCACCAAGGCGAGTTGGTCAGCCTGATCGGCGCCAATGGCGCAGGCAAGACCACCACCCTCAAGGCCATCACCGGCATGCAGCCGGTGACCGACGGCAGCATCACTTATGCCGGCAAAGCGGTGAACGGCAAGGGTTCTTACGACCTGGTCCGCCTGGGGTTGGCCATGGTGCCGGAAGGACGTGGCGTATTCACGCGCATGACCATCCATGAAAATCTGCTGATGGGCGCCTATATCCGCAACGATAAAAAGGGCGTGGAGGCCGACATCGAGCGCGTGTTCGGCATCTTTCCCCGCCTGAAGGAACGGCGCGATCAACTTGCAGGAACCATGTCGGGCGGCGAACAGCAGATGCTGGCCATGGGCCGCGCGTTGATGTGCCAGCCCAAGCTGCTTCTGCTCGACGAGCCCTCGATGGGTTTGTCCCCCATCATGGTGGACAAGATTTTCGAGGTGATCGCCGACATTTCCAAGCAGGGCGTCACGATCCTGCTGGTCGAGCAGAACGCCAAGCGCGCCCTGGAACTGGCGCGGCGCGGCTACGTGATGGACTCGGGCGCGCTGACCATGACCGGCTCGGCCGACGCCTTGCTGCACGATCCGCGCGTCCGGGCCGCCTATCTGGGCGAGTAGAGGCAAGTCGCGGGCCGGCCTCGCCATGCAATGGGCGCGCTGCCGGGAGGTCCGGCCAGCGTCGCTTCCCGCGTATCGATTCAGCCGGCCGGCCCGGCCTTGTCGGCCTCGGAGGTGAAGGCGTCGGCATGGAAGGCGTCTTCCGGCAGGCCGCATTGCGCGACGAAATCGGCCCTGGCCGACTCCACCATGACGGGCGCGCCGCAGGCATAGACCTCGTAGCCCGACAGATCCGGCAGATCGGCCATCACCACATGGTGTACGAAGCCGGTGCGGCCGGCCCAGGCATCCTCCGGTCTGGGCTCGGACAGGACCGGCACGTAGCGCAGCCAGGGCAGGGCGGCGGCCTGTTCCTCGGCCCATGCGTGCAGATAGAGGTCGGATTTCCCGCGGCAGCCCCAGTACAGCACGGCGGGGCGTTGCAGATCCTTGTCGCGCATGGCCTCGATGATGGCCTTGATCGGCGCCAGGCCGGTGCCTGACGCCAGGAGCACCATGGGCTTGTCGCTGTCTTCCCGCAGGTAGAAGCTGCCGAACGGCCCTTCCATGCGCAGGATTTCCTTCTCCTTCATGGCGCCGAACACGTGGTCGGTGAACTTGCCGCCGGGCATATGGCGCAGATGCAGTTCGATCTGGCGCTCACCCCTCGGCGCATTGGCCATGGAATAGCTGCGCCGACTGCCGTCGCGCAGGATGAACTGGACATACTGACCGGCGTGGTAGGCGAAGTCATCATTGGCGGGAAGCTGCAGCCGGATGACGGCGACATCAGGGGCGGGCCGTTCGATGGTCATGACGCGGCAGGGCATCTTCTTCACCGGATACATGCCTTCCGCGGGCAGTTCATGGCTCTCGATCACCAGGTCGCTTGTCGGCCTGGTGCGGCAGGCAAGGATGAAGCCTGCGGCGCGCTCGGTCTCGCTCAGTGCCTTAAGCTGATGGATGCCAAGCTCGAATTCGCCCGCCACCCAACGGCATTTGCACGAACCGCAGGCACCGTCCTGGCAGCCGTAGGGGAGGCCGACGCCCTGGCGAATGGCTGCGGCCAGCACGGTTTCTCCGTCGCCCACGTCGAAGCGGTGATTGCTGGGCAAGACTTTCACTTCAAAGCTCATGACACTGTGGTTTCCATGTTGATACGTCGATTCCGCCGCCCCCGTCTGCTCATTGTCGGTTGCGGCGATGTCGGCCTGCGTCTCGCGGCGCTGGCCCGGCCCCGTTTCCGGGTCATCGCGCTCACCTCCAACCCCGAACGCATGCAGGCCTTGCGCCAGGCCGGCATCGTGCCCGTGCTCGGCAACCTGGACGACGGTCCCAGCTTGTGGCGCCTGGCCAGCCTGGCGCGCTGGGTGGCCGTGCTGGCGCCGCCGCCGTCGGCCGGAGCGCAGGATCCGCGCTCGGCGCGGTTGGCGGCCGTTTTGCGCAGGGGAATGATAGGGGCGAGCCCAAGCCATCCGCTGCGCCTGGTCTATGCCAGCACATCGGGCGTGTATGGCGATTGCGCCGGGGCCCTGGTGCACGAAACGCGCCCTCCGCAGCCCCTGACCGCGCGCGCGCGCCGACGGCTCGACGCCGAGGCGCATTGGCGCCGATTCGGGCGCGGCAGGCATGTGCGCCTGGGCATCCTGCGCATTCCGGGCATCTACGACGGCAGGCACAGGTCTCCGGCGCAGCGCTTGCGCCTGGGCTTGCCCGCGTTGCGTGCCGAGGACGACGTCTACACCAACCATATCCACGCCGACGATCTGGCGCGCGTCATGCTGTTCTCGCTGTTTCGCGCCGCGCCCAACCGCACCTACAACGCGAGCGACGACAGCCGGATGAAGATGGGCGACTACCTCGACCTGGCTGCACGCCTGTATGGCCTGCCTGCGCCCGCGCGGATCGCACGCGCCCAGGCACAGGAGTGCGGCATTTCACCCATGGCGCTGAGTTTCATGAGCGAGTCCCGCATGCTGGACAACACGCGCATGCGGGACGAGTTGGGTGTCGTCTTGCGGTATCCGGAGGTCGCCCGGGGGCTGCAGTCCGGGGGCACGACAGGTGTTACGGAATAGCTGGGGCCACGCTGGAAAAGGCACAAATCCTTGAGCGCACGCAACAACGGGCGGGCTCAGCCCGCCCGTTGGATGCAAACGCCTAGAGCCTGATCCGCTCAATGCCCGGCGCCGTTCTCCGGAAGTTGCAGGCTTGGCAAGTCCTTGCGCGTTTCCACCAGCATCAAGGGTCCCTCGTCCTGCACGGCCAGGGGTTTGCGTTCCCGTGGCATGTGCTTCGGAGCCGGGATCTGGCGTAAAGCGCGCTGGGCCTGTTCAATGCGGATCGGATCGGACTGCACCCATTGCAATCCTGCCGCTTGCACCACGGACTGCAGGTCTTGGATCGGCAGAGGTCCAGGTAGGGGAGTGACAAGCTGGGACGCCATCGGCGCCGCTTCGCGGCTTTGCGGCACGACCGGGATGTCGGCATGCGCAGGCTCCAGCGCGGCGGCAGGGGCCTCCATCGGCGCGGGCACGGCTACGGCGGGCGAGCGGTCGTCGTCCTCGGCCACGGCAGGAGGCTGCGGCGCGGCTTGCTGCGCGTGTTCAGGCACGGCGGGACTTGCTGCGACCAGGGTCGCAACCTCGACGGGGACTGCTTGTTCTGCCGGCGTGATGCCGCGGACTGCCTCGACGTCTGGTGCCATGTCGGCATCGGCTTGGGCCTCTGGCGCTGGCGCCATCTCCATCGCATCGCCGCCCGTGTTTTCCAGGGCCGCGTCCTGCGAGCGGCCACCACGGCCCCCGCGGCGGCGGCGGCCGCGGTTGCGGCGATTCGTATTCTCGGTCGCTGTGTCATCCGGCGTCTCGGACGTCGCTGAAGCGGCAGCGGGTGCCTGCTGGCCAGCTTGATCGATCGGCGCCGAAGCCGCAGGCGGCAAGGGCATGGCGGGCGCTTGTCCCGCTGCGGGCGAGGTCAGGCCAAAGCTTTCCCAGGTTTCATCTCCAGCCGTCTCGGCCTGGGCGGGGCGTTGTTGTCGACCATTGCGTGGCGGCCGTTCCTGCCGCTCGCCGCGTTCCGCGCGTTGGGCCGCGCTGTCCGCCGCGCTCGGCGTGGGCTTGACGGCCTTGGGTGTTGGCGCGGTTCCTGCCTCGGCCTGGGCGCCGCGCTGAACGTCAGCGTTGCGCTCGCCGCGTTCCGCACGGCCCGAGCGTCCCGTGGCGCCGCCAGCGGGGGTCTGGCGGCGGCCTTCGCCTTGAGCACTGGCCTCGCTGCGTCCCGCGCGTTCGCCGTTTCCTTTGGCGCCCTGGCGGTTGCCGTCGCGGCCGCGCCCGCGCGGATTGCGCACCGTGGCTTCCTTGGCTGCGGGGGCGGCAGGCGATGGCGCCGCAGCCTGCTGCGGCGCGGGCTGTTGTGTGTCGTCCCCGACGAAGACCTTGCGCAGCCAGCCGAAGAAGCCTCCGCCGTTTGCGGCTGCTGCAGCTTGCAGCGCGGGCTGTGCCGGCGCTGGTGCCGGCGAGGCGGGGGCGGGGGCAGCCATCGGCGCCGGCCCCTCGGGCGTGATGCCGCGCACCAGGGCTTCCTGGCGTGGGCGTTCGTCCTTTTCGCTGCGCAGGATGGTGGTTTCCTGTTCGAATTCCTCGGCCATGCGGTAGCTGGCTGGCAGATTGTCCAGGCGCGGGTCGTCGTGCTTGAGGCGCTCGAGCTTGTAGTTCGGTGTTTCCAATTGCTTGTTCGGCGCCAGCAGCACCGACACGCGCTGACGCAATTCGATCTTGGTGATCTCGGCGCGCTTCTCGTTGAGCAGGAAGGAGGCGACTTCCACGGGCACCTGCACATGCACGGCCGCCGTGCCTTCCTTCATCGCCTCCTCCTGGATGATGCGCAGGATCTGCAGCGCGCTGGATTCGGTGTCGCGGATGTGTCCGGTGCCGTTGCAGCGCGGGCAGGTGACGTAGGCGCCTTCCGACAGCGCGGGGCGCAGGCGCTGGCGCGAGACTTCCAGCAGGCCGAACTTGGAGATCTTGCTGGTCTGCACCCGCGCGCGGTCTTGCCGCAGGCAGTCGCGCAGGCGGTCTTCCACGGCGCGCTGATTCTTCGGCTCGTCCATGTCGATGAAGTCCATGACGATCAAGCCGCCCAGATCGCGCAGACGCATCTGGCGTGCGATTTCCTCCGCCGCCTCGAGGTTGGTGCGCAGCGCGGTGTCCTCGATCGCGCTGCCGCGCGTGGAGCGCGCGGAATTGACGTCGATGGCCACCAGTGCCTCGGTGTGGTCGATCACGATGGCGCCGCCCGATGGCAGGTTCACCGTGCGCGAGTACGCCGTCTCGATCTGGTGTTCGATCTGAAAGCGCGAGAACAGCGGCAGGTCGTCGCGGTAGCGTTTGACGCGGCCGACGTTGTCGGGCATCACATGCGCCATGAACTGATGGGCCTGCTCGTACACGTCCTGCGTGTCGATCAGGATTTCGCCGATGTCGCTGGTGAAGTAGTCGCGGATGGCGCGGATGACCAGCGACGATTCCTGGTAGATCAGGAAGGCGCCGGTCTGTGTGCCGCTTGCATCTTCGATGGCGGTCCACAGCTTGATCAGGTAGTTCAGGTCCCACTGCAGTTCCTCGGCGCTGCGTCCGATGCCGGCGGTGCGGGCAATCAGGCTCATGCCGTCCGGATGCTGCAGCTGCTCCATGGTCTCGCGCAGTTCCTGTCTGTCCTCGCCCTCGATGCGGCGCGACACGCCGCCGCCGCGTGGGTTGTTGGGCATCAGGACCAGGTAGCGTCCGGCCAGGGAGATGAAGGTGGTGAGCGCCGCGCCCTTGTTGCCGCGTTCTTCCTTTTCCACCTGCACCAGCATTTCCTGGCCTTCGCGGATGACGTCCTGGATGCGCGCCTGCGAAGGCGCCACGCCTTCCTTGAAATACTTGCGAGAGATTTCCTTGAACGGCAGAAAGCCGTGGCGCTCCTCGCCGTAATCGACGAAACAGGCTTCGAGGGACGGTTCGACCCGCGTGACCACGGCGCGGTAGATATTGCCCTTGCGTTGTTCGCGGCCGACCTGTTCGATGTCGATGTCCAGCAGTTTCTGGCCTTCGACGATGGCGACGCGCAGCTCCTCGGCTTGCGTCGCGTTGAACAACATGCGTTTCATTTCAGTGACTCCAT